>NZ_JAFCUK010000003.1:0-417963 GCF_049896485.1 Sphingomonas sp. DC4900 | reverse complement strand
GGGCGGATCATCAACATCGCCTCGATGCTGACCTTCCAGGGCGGCATCCGCGTGCCGAGCTATACCGCGTCGAAGTCGGGGATCGGCGGCCTCACCAAGCTGCTCGCCAACGAATGGGCAAAGCATGGGCTGAGCGTGAACGCGATCGCGCCGGGTTACATCGCGACCAACAACACCGCCGCGCTGCAAGCCGACGAAGCGCGCAATGCCGCGATCCTCGATCGCATCCCGGCGGGACGCTGGGGCGATGCCGCGGACCTCGGCGGCGCGGCGGTGTTCCTCGCCTCCGACGCTGCGGCCTATGTCCAGGGCCATATCCTCGCCGTCGATGGCGGGTGGCTGGCGCGCTAGGTCGCGCCAGCCGTATCGTCAGATGCCGTAGCGCAGCGACAGCATCACGTTGCGCGGTGCGTTGGTGAAACAATCGCCGCGGACCAGGCATGATGCATAGCCCCGCCGGTCGAACAGGTTGGTTGCGTTGAGCGACAGCCGCCACCGTTCGCGCGTGATCTCGGCGAGGGCATCGACCATCGCGCGGGCCGGCGTGACGATCGACCAATTGGCGTCGCTCGTCACCTGCCGGCCGGCATAGCGCACGCCCGCGCCCAGCCGCAGCGTGCCGAGCGCTGCGTCGAAGCTCTTCGTCGTCCAGGCCGACGCGATGGTGCGCGGGAAATATCCTGCCGCTTCCTCGTCGCCGGTGATCGTGTTGTGGCCATAGGCGAGCGACAGGTCGAACCGGCCGGGCAGGCTGTGCGTCGCTTCCACCTCGAACCCCTTCGTCAACAGTTCGCCGGTCTGCGTGATGCGCATGCCGGGGCCGGTGATCGGGCGGCCGTTTTCCTTGATGCGGAAGGCGGTGGCGGTGACCATCGTGTTCGGGCCCGGCTGCCACTTGGCACCCGCTTCGAATTGCGTGCCGGTCTGCGGGCGGAACGGCCTGCCATCGCTGGTGGTCCCGGCGATCGGCTGGAAGCTTTCGGTATAGCTGAAGAAGGGCGAGATGTTCGCCGCGACCTCGCCGATGATGCCGGCGCGGAAGGTGGTGGCGCTGTCCGACGTGCGGGTTGCGCCGCTGTGGCCGATCACATGATCGCGGCGGACGCCGAGGACGAGCGACACGCGATCGTAGAAGCGCAACTGATCCTGCGCGTACAGGCCCAGCTGAGACTGAGTCGTGCGCGAATAGGGGTCGGTGGCGACCGGCGTCGCGAGCGTGGCATAGTCGATATTGTACAGGTCGATCGTCTGGTAATCATAGGCGGACGTGATGCCGACCTTGTTCCAGCTGTAATCGACCCCCGCGAGCAATGTGTGCTCGATATGCGCGCCGGTGTTGAAGCGGGCCTGCACGTTATTGTCCGTCGACAAGACGTTCAGCCGCCCGAGCTGGGATCCCGCGTAAACGCCGATCAGACGGCCGTCGCTGCCCGGCACGTACGGATCCGTCGGGTTCGAATAACTGTCGGGATAATGGGTGTTATAGGTGAGGTGGCTGTCGATGTAGCGGGCCTTCAGACTCAGCTTCACCGCATCGCTGAACCGGTGGGTCAGCAGCCCCGACCCCTGCCACATGCGTCCGTCATACCGATCCCAGCCGGGCTTGCCGACGAAGAGATAGGGATCGAGCGGCGGCCGCCCGCGATTGTCGCGCACCGTGCCGACGATCGGCAGGAAGTTGAGCGTCGATCCGGTCTTGTCCTGCTGGTAGAGGCCGAGCAGCGTCACATCGGTGCGCGCATCCGGGCGCCAGGTGACCGAAGGGGCGATCATGATCCGGTCGTCGGGAACGTGATCGACATAGGTGCCCGAATCGCGAACCCGCGCGACGATGCGCCCCGCCAGCTTGTCGCCGGCCGCAAGGTTGAGGTCGGCCAGCACCTCCTTGCGATCGAAGCTGCCATAGGTCAGCTGCACCTCGCCCGTGTTCGTGAATACCGGCGTCTTCGACACGAGATTGACGAGCCCGCCGATCGATCCCTGTCCGAACAGGACCGAGGCGGGGCCGCGCACCACCTCGACCCGCGAGAAATTGTACGGGTCCGACGCGATGTTGACGTAATAGCTGTAGATATCGCGCATGCCGTCACGAAACTGGAGCGCGCTGACGCCGCGGATCGTGAACGTGTCGACGCGCGTGTCGCGGCCGTACAGGTCGGTCAGCACGCCCGCCGCATAGCGCATCGTATCGGCAACGCTGATCGCGCCCTGCGACAGATAGGTCTCGCTCGGGATGACCGTGACCGGCTGCGGCACCTCGATCGCCGGCGTGTTGGTTTTGGTCGACGCCTGCGCTTCGGTCACGCGGCCCTCGACGAGGATATCCCCGCCCGACTGGCCATCTGCGACCTTACGCTGGGCGTCGGTAGTATCGTCGGTGGCGGCGGCGCCCGGTGTCAGTGCGACCAGCGCAGTTCCGGCGAGCAATGCGAAAGCTGACATGAAATCCCCTTTGGTAACGGCGGGGCGAATATCGCTATTGCGAATCGCATGCAATTGTCTCGAAAGGTAGCTGGGTGCCACTGCTGGCAATGGTTTTATGATAGCGAAACCATGCGGCGTGGACCTAAGCGGTTGACGGCGCTCGCCTCTGCCCGGCAAGTCAGCCCGACAGGATCAGGAGAGGTTGAATGGCGTTTTCCCGCAGCGTGGCGATGATCGTTGCCGCCAGCGCTCTGGCGGCCGGCATGGTGACAGGAGAGGGGCTGGCGCAGCAGGCGGCTTCTGCCGGCGTCGCGCATCCCGAGCTGTGGCCGACGCTGCCGATGAAGCTGAAACGCAATCCGAAGGTCGAGGCGCGGGTCGACGCGATCCTGAAGCGGATGAGCGTGGAGGATAAGGTCGGCCAGCTGATCCAGGTCGATATTGCCTCGATCACACCCAAGGACCTCGAGACGTACAAACTCGGTTCGGTCCTGAACGGCGGCAATTCGGCGCCGAACAGCGACGAATTTGCCCCTGCCGCGGAATGGTTGAAGCTGTTCGACGCGTTCTACGACGCATCGGTGAAGCGCAGCGATGGGCGGCCGGTCGTGCCGATTATTTGGGGCACCGACGCGGTGCATGGCGACAACAATATCGTTGGCGCGACGCTGTTCCCGCACAATATCGGCCTTGGCGCGACGCGCGACCCTGCGCTGATCCGGCGTATCGGCGCCGCGACCGCGGCGGAAACCGCGGCGACCGGCATCGACTGGAGCTTCGCGCCGACGGTGGCGGTAGTGCAGGACGACCGCTGGGGTCGAACCTACGAAAGCTATTCCGAAGAGCCGGAGATCGTTCAGGCCTATGCCGGACAGATGGTCGAAGGGCTGCAGGGCGCGGTCGGTCAGGACTTCATGGCGCCCGGCCATGTCATTTCCTCGGTGAAGCATTTCCTGGGCGATGGCGGCACCGGCGGCCGCGATCAGGGCGATACGCGCGTCAGCGAACAGGTGCTGCGCGACGTGCATGCTGCGGGTTACAAAAGCGGCCTCGCCGCGGGCGCGCTGACCGTCATGCCGAGTTTTTCCAGCTGGAACGGCGTCAAGATGACCGGCAATAAAAGCCTGCTCACCGGCGTGCTGAAGCAGCGGATGGGCTTCGACGGCTTCGCGATCGGCGACTGGAACGCGCACGGCCAGGTGCCGGGGTGCAGCAACGAGGATTGTCCGGCAGCGATCAATGCGGGCCTCGACATGTTCATGTATTCCGGCCCGAAGTGGAAGGAGCTGTACGCGAACACGCTGCGCGAGGCGAAGGACGGAACGATCCCGGCCACGCGGCTGGACGATGCGGTACGGCGCATCCTGCGGGTGAAGATGCTGGCGGGCACGTTCGACGCCGGGCGGCCCTCCTCGCGGCCGATGGCGGGCAAGTTCGACCTGCTGGGTTCACCCGAGCATCGCGCGATCGCGCGTCAGGCGGTGCGTGAATCGCTCGTGCTGCTCAAGAACAACGGCGGCGTGCTGCCGCTGAAGCCCAGTGCCAATGTCCTTGTCGCCGGGCGCGGCGCGGACAATATCGGCCAGCAGTCGGGCGGCTGGTCGATCACCTGGCAGGGCACGGGCGTCACCAATGCCGCCTTCCCGAACGGCCAGTCGATCTGGAGCGGGATCGATCAGGCGGTGCGGGCGGGCGGCGGCAAGGCGACGCTGGCGGTCGATGGCGCGTATACAACCAAGCCCGATGCTGCGATCGTCGTGTTCGGCGAAACGCCTTATGCTGAGTTTACGGGCGATCGCCCGACGCTGGAATACAGCCCCGAAGACAAGAGCGACCTTGCGCTGCTGAAGAGGCTGAAGGCGGCGGGCATTCCGGTCGTCGCGGTGTTCCTGTCGGGGCGGCCGCTGTGGGTGAACCCGGAGTTGAACGCGGCCGATGCCTTCGTCGCGGCCTTCCTGCCCGGCACCGAGGGCGGCGGCGTCGCCGACGTGCTGATTGCAGGGCGCGACGGCAAGCCGCGCAACGACTTCCATGGCACGCTCAGCTTCTCTTGGCCCAAGCGGCTCGACCAATATGTGCTCAACCGGCGCGATCCCAATTACGATCCGCTGTTCCCGTTCGGCTATGGCCTGACCTATGCGAAGGGCGCCACGGTGCCGCAATTGAGCGAGGCAAGACCCGCGGGCGGTGCGGCCGATCAGAATGCCTTGTTCGTGCGCGGGCGCATCGTGCCGGGCGCGCGGCTGGAGACGCAGGGACCGGTGCAGCTCAGCCGGGTCGATCGCACGTCTCAGGAGGATAGTCTGCGTCTCACCTTCGCCGGCACTGGTGCGGCCAGCACCTATCTGGACGAGGCGACGCCGATCGACCTGACGCGCGAGACGAACGGCGATCTCAGCCTGATCGTCGACTATCGCGTGACGCAGGCGCCCTCCGCGGAGGTAACGCTGGGGGTGCTGGGCAAGGCGGCCGGCACCGTGCCGATCACCGGTGCCCTGAAAGGCGAAGTCGGCGAATGGCGGCAGATCGCCGTGCCGCTGCGCTGCTTTGCGCAGGGTGGGGCGACGATGGGGGCGGTGCAGCGCCCCTGGGTGATCGCGACCACCGGGCGGCTCGGCATGGATGTCTCGGGCATCCGCATCGCCAGCGCGCCGCCGGGGCCGGTGAGCTGCGGCACGCGCTGAACCAAGTCAGCCGGTCCTCGCGTTGATCGCGCGGGAACCGGCTTGTCGGGCATTCGTCTGACGACATGGGATGCCGGCGATGGGGACCGGATCGAGAAGGGGGTGACGTGCGCACAAAGGGTCTCGTGCGGCTGGTGGTCGGCGGTGCGCTGGTGCTGGCGTCGAGTGGCTGTGCCGCGCTGTCGCACGGGTTCGTCAACGCCGCCGGCCCGGTCGCGGCGGATCAGCGGCATCTGTTCGTCGTGCTCGCCTGTGTGCTCGTCTTCGTCGCCGGGCCGGTGCTGCTGCTCGTACCGCTGTTCGCCTGGCACTACCGGCTGTCGAACACCCGCCATGCCTATCGCCCGAACTGGTCCTTCTCCTGGCCGGTCGAGGCGCTGATCTGGATCCCGCCGACGGCGATCGTCATCGGTCTGGCGGTGCTGCTGTGGCACCATACGATCCGCGACGACCCCTATCGGCCGCTCCCCGGTGGGTCACCGGTCGAGGTGCAGGCGATCGCACTCGATTGGAAATGGGTGTTTATCTATCCGGGGCAGGGCGTCGCTTCGGTCGATCGCCTGACCATTCCCGTCGGGCGTCCGGTGCGTATCCGGCTGACCAGCGGTACGGTGATGCAATCGCTGATGATCCCCCAGCTCGCCGGGCAGGTCTATGCAATGGCCGGTATGACGACGCAGCTTCACATCATGGCATCGCGCCCCGGCACCTTTCGCGGCGCCAACACGCAATACAATGGCGATGGCTTTGCACATCAGCGCTTCGACGTGGTGGCGCTTCCGGTCGGCGCGTACGATCGTTGGTTGACGCAGGCGCGGGCAGCCGACCGCCCGCTCGATGCGGCGACGTGGCGGCGGCTTTCGGCGCGTTCGGTCATCGCGCGACCGGTCGTCTTTTCCCGTGTGACGCCGAAGCTCTTCGACCGGGTCGTCGCCCAGGCGGGCGATCACGGCCATAGGAAGGATCATCGATGACCGCCGCGTCCCCCGTCTTCCCGGCGCTGCTGGGGCGGTTCGCCTGGACCGATCTGCCGTTCGTACGGGCATGGCGGGATCCAAATGCGAGCGAGATCGTCGGTGCCGCGGCCGGCGGGCTGGTCGTGATCGGCGCCGTTGCGGTCGTGGTGTTGCTGACCCGCTATCGGCTGTGGGGCCGGCTGTGGACGGAGTGGCTGACCAGCCTCGACCACAAGAAGATCGGCATCATGTACATCGTCACGGCCTTCGTGATGCTCGCCCGCGCGCTGGTCGAGGCGGTGCTGATGCGCGTGCAGCAGGCGGTGGCGATTGGCGATCCGGGTTTCCTGTCGCCCGACCATTTTGGCCAGCTATTTTCGACGCACGGGTCGATCATGATCTTCTTCATGGCGATGCCGTTCCTCACCGGCCTGATTAATTACGTGATGCCGCTGCAGATCGGCGCGCGCGACATGGCCTTCCCATGGGCCAATTCGATCGCGCTGTGGCTGACGATCGGGGCGGCGGGGCTGATGATGGCGAGCCTCGTCGTCGGACAGTTTTCGACCGGCGGGTGGAGCGGCTATCCGCCCTACACCGAGCGCGCATTCAGCCCCGGCGTCGGCGTCGATTACTGGATCTGGGCGGTGACGCTGTCGTCGATCAGCTCGACGATGGCGGGGATCAACATCGCCTGCACACTGTACAAGCTGCGCTGTCCGGGGATGACCATGATGCGCATGCCAATGTTCTGCTGGACGTCGCTCTGCACCGCGATCCTGATGATCTTCGCGCTGCCGCCGCTGACCGTCGCGACGGGCCTGCTCGCGCTCGACCGGTATCTGGGCTTCCACATGTTCACCAACGACCTCGGCGGGAACATGATGAACTATGCCAACCTCTTCTGGCTGTTCGGCCACCCGGAGGTGTACATCCTGATCCTGCCTGCCTTCGGCGTCTATTCGGAGGTGGTGTCGACCTTCTCCGGCAAGGACCTGTACGGGTATACCTCGCTGGTCATCGCGACGATGGCGATCGCGGTGTTGAGCTTCACCGTCTGGGTCCACCACTTCTTCACCATGGGGCAATCGGCGGAGATCAACGCGATGTTCGGCATCGCGACGATGACGATCGGCGTGCCGACGGGCGTGAAGATCTACGACTGGATCTGGACGATGTTTCGGGGTGAGGTGCGGTTCAGCGTGCCGATGGTGTATGCCATCGCCTTCATGATGACGTTCGTGCTGGGCGGCCTGACCGGGATCGTGCTGGCGATGCCGCCGCTCGATTACCTCGTCCACAACACGCTGTTCCTCGTCGCGCACTTTCACAACATGCTGATCCCGGGGCTGCTGTACGGGATGCTCGCCGGTTACACCTATTGGTTCCCCAAGGCGTTCGGGTTCCGCCTCGACGAACGCTGGGGGCGGGTTGCGGTGGTGTGTTGGGTGGTGGGTTTCTACCTCGCGTTCATGCCGCTGTACGTGCTCGGCGCGAGCGGGATGGCGCGGCGGACGAGCTCGATCTTCGAACCCGATTTCCGGCCGTGGCTGTATGTCGCCTGCGTCGGCGCGTTCGTGCTGCTCGCCGCGCTCCTCTCGCTGGGGGTGCAATTGTGGGTCAGTATCCGAACCCGCGACGCGCGCCGGGTGCCGGCTGGCGATCCGTGGGACGGGCGGAGCCTGGAATGGGCGATCCCGTCGCCGCCGCCGGCATATAACTTTGCCGTGCTGCCGCCGGTCGATCGGCGGGACTGGTTCTACGATCGCAAGCACGATGTGGCAAAGCCCGATCCGTACCGGCGGCCCGCACGCTATGAGGCCATCGACATGCCGCGCAACGCCATGAGCGGTATGGCGATCGGCCTGTCCGCGGCGATGGCGGCGTTCGGGCTGGTATGGGGCATGTGGTGGCTGGCGGTGGTGGGCGTCGAGCTGATCGTCGCGGCGGTGGTGTTGCGCAGCTTCGGGCGGGGGCAGCACCGGAGTATCCCGGCGCGGCAGGTCGCGGCGGAGCATGATGCCTGGCTCGCGTTGGTTCATGCGACATCGCCGACGCCGCGGCAGACGGAAATGAGCGACGCCAACCGCGGTCGGGCGGAGATCAAGGCATGAGCGATCCCGAACTGGCGCATGTCGGCCTGCCGCTCGGCAAGAGCGAGGGGTTGGACACGGAGCGGGCGGAGACGGCGATCTTCGGATTTTGGCTGTTCCTGATGAGCGACGCCGTGCTCTTCGCGTTGCTGTTCGCGACCTATGGCACGATGGTCGCCAACACCATCGGCGGGCCGACGCCGGCGTCCGAATTCAAGCTGCTGCCGACCTTCGTTGAAACGCTGTTGCTGCTGACCAGCAGCGCGACCTTCGGCCGGGCGAGTGTCGCCATGACCTGGCGCGAGCCGCGGCGCGTGCTGATCGGCTGGCTGGTCGCGACATTGGGGCTGGGGCTGAGCTTCCTGGCGCTGGAGGCGAACGACTTTGCGACAATGTTCGCTCATGGCGCCGTTCCGACCCGGAGCGGCTTCCTGTCGTCCTTCTTCGCCCTCGTCGGACTGCATGGGTTGCATGTCGCGCTGGGCAGCTTCTGGCTGGTGGTGATGATCGGGCAGATATTGGCTTACGGTTGCGATGCCAGGGTGCGGGTCAATCTGCTGCGGCTGGGGCTGTTCTGGCACCTGATCGACATCGTCTGGATCGCGATCTTCAGCCTCGTCTATCTGCCGGGGGCGATCCGATGAGCGATCCGGCCAAGGGGCGGGCGGCGGCGCTACGGACCTATGCGATCGGCTATGCGGGGTCGCTGGCGCTGACCGTCGCCGCATTCGTTGCGGTGCGCTGGCCGAGCTTTGTCAGCCGGACGACGTTCGGGATCGTGCTGGCGCTGGGGTTCGTGCAGATGGTGGTGCAGTTCCGCTGCTTCCTCCACATCGGGCTGAAGCGGTCGTCGCGGCACGACCTGCAGCTGATCCTGTTCACCGCGCTGATCATCGCGCTGATGGCGAGCGGGACGCTGGTGATCCTGTTCAACCTGAGGGGGCGGATGGGGTAGGGGCCGCCCCGCGCCCCGACCAACATACTCCCGTTCGTACTGAGCCTGTCGAAGTACGAGGTTCCATAAGCGGGTACGGTGCTTGTGGAGACCCGCCCTTCGACAGGCTCAGGGCGAACGGGGGAAGGGTTACCCGCCTCCTCAATAGCGCGGAGGTAGGGTTTATCTCCTACCTCACTATCCTTACTGATCCAGGAACGAGCGCATCTTGCGGCTGCGGCTGGGGTGCTTGAGCTTGCGCAGCGCCTTGGCTTCGATCTGGCGGATACGTTCGCGCGTCACCGAGAACTGCTGGCCGACCTCTTCCAGCGTGTGGTCGGTGTTCATGCCGATGCCGAAGCGCATGCGCAGCACGCGTTCTTCGCGCGGAGTGAGCGAGGCGAGGACGCGGGTGACCGTTTCCTTGAGGTTCGCCTGGATCGCGGCATCGACCGGGATGACGGCGTTCTTGTCCTCGATGAAGTCGCCCAGGTGGCTGTCTTCCTCGTCGCCGATCGGCGTTTCGAGGGAGATCGGCTCCTTGGCGATCTTCATCACCTTGCGCACCTTTTCGAGCGGCATGCTCAGGCGCTCCGCCATTTCCTCGGGCGTGGGCTCGCGGCCCTGCTCGTGGAGGAACTGGCGGCTGGTGCGGACCAGCTTGTTGATCGTCTCGATCATATGGACCGGGATGCGGATCGTGCGCGCCTGATCGGCGATCGAACGCGTGATCGCCTGGCGGATCCACCAGGTCGCATAGGTCGAGAATTTGTAACCGCGGCGATATTCGAACTTATCGACCGCCTTCATCAGGCCGATGTTGCCCTCCTGGATGAGGTCCAGGAACTGAAGGCCACGGTTCGTATACTTTTTGGCGATCGAGATCACGAGGCGCAGGTTCGCCTCGACCATCTCCTTCTTGGCGATGCGCGCCTCGCGCTCCGCCTTCTGCACCATGTTGACGATACGGCGGAATTCGCCGAGCGCCATGCCGGTCTGCTGCGAAATCTCGCTGATCTCACCGCGGATGCGATCGACCGCGGCTTCCTCGTTGGCGGCGAAATTGCCCCACTTCTTGTCGAGCTTCGCGACCGATTGCAGCCACGTGTCGTCGGTCTCGTGGCCGACATAGCGGTCGAGGAAGTCCTTGCGGCTGACCTTGTGGCGTTCGGCGAGGCGCAGCATCTGGCCGCCCAGCGCGGTGAGGCGCCGGTTGAAGGCATAGAGCTGGTCGACGAGATATTCGATCTTGGCGTTGTGGAACTGGACGCTCTCGACCTCGGCGGTCAGCTCTTCGCGCAGCTTCTGATACTTGCGCTCGTCCGCTGCCGACAGTTCGCCACCCGCCTGCATCGCATCGAGGCGCGCCTGCTGGATCTTGCTGAACTTCTTGTACAGCGCAGTGATGTTGGCGAACCGCTCGAGCGCCTGCGGCTTGAGCGTCTCTTCCATCTGCGCGAGGCTGAGGGTGTTGTCCTCCTCCTCGTCGTCGCTGGGACGCGGCGGGCGCGGGCTGCCGTCCTCGTCCTCGTCGTCCGCGGACGATTCCTCGGGCTCGGCCTCTTCCTTGAAGCTGGCGCCGGCGGTCTTTTCGCTGATCTCGCCGGTGTCGTCGTCCTCGGCGCCCTCGACCTGCTCGGCCGACGGACCCTTCGACAGCATCGCGTCGAGATCGAGGATCTCGCGCAGCTGCATCGTGCCTTCGTTGAGCTGCGTCGACCAGTCGATGATGGCGTTGAAGGTGATCGGCGATTCGCACAGGCCCAGGATCATCGTGTCCCGACCGGCCTCGATCCGCTTGGCGATGGCGATTTCGCCTTCGCGGCTGAGCAGTTCGACCGCGCCCATTTCGCGCAGGTACATGCGGACCGGATCGTCGGTCCGGTCGACGGTTTCCTTCTTCTTGGTTTCGAGCGCAGGCGCGGCGGTGCCATCGCCGTCGACCTCGGTGACCTCGGCCTCGTCCTCTTCGGACGCTTCCTTCTCGTCACCGTCCTCGCCGGCTTCCTCATTCTCGACGATATTGACGCCCATCTCGTTGAGGGCGGCCATGATATCTTCGAGCTGGTCGGAGGACATCTGGTCCTGCGGCAGCGCCTCGTTCAGCTGGTCGTAGGTGATGTACCCGCGCTTCTTGGCGCGCGCGATCAGCTTTTTGATGTCGGCATCGTTCAGGTCGATCAGCGGTGCATCGGCCCCATCGCTACCGTCGTCACCACCGTTACCGTTAAGCTTCGCCATCAATTGTCCTCGGAACCAAACGCTCGGGCGTCTTCGTTCGCTTGCACGAGATTTGCAAGTCGAAGCTCCAACGCCTGTTTCTCTTTCACCAATGCCACTTGTCGTTCGAACGCCGCATCGGTGAAATGCGCCTGCATCGAGACGGTCGCCTCGTGCAGGGCCAGGTCGACTTCGGGGCGGGCCACCAGAATGGCGATCGCCTCGTCAAGATCGGCCCGGGCGCGGCTGACGTCGCCGCCGCTTTGCGTGAACGAATAGGGCATCGTGTCGGCCCTCAACAGATCGCTGGCGATCGTATCGAACCCACTCCGCGCCAATATGGTGCGCAGACGCGCGCTATCAAGCGCCTGATCCTCGAGCGCGACATCGACGACCGCTTCGAACAAGCGGCCGAGCGCGCCGTCGACCAGCTTGAGGCTGCCGAGCACCTCCATATGCCGGGCGATCTCCACCGGATGGCGGATCAGGCCGGCGAGTACCGCCTTGGCGAGCACGCGATCGATGCCGGCGGCGTGGAACGCCTTCACATCCTCGGTCGGCGGGGCGATCGGCTGTTTCCACTGGCCGTCCGCACCACGCTTGCCCTGGGGGCGCGGCGCGTTGGGGGTGAAGGCGCGGCGTTTGGGCGCGAAATGTTCGTAGAAGCGATTGCGGAAGTCGCTTTCATATTCCTTGCGCACCGACACGTCGGCGATCGTCGCGGCGAGATCGGCGAGCCGTTGCTTCAGGCCGGCGCGCTGTTCGGGCGTGTCGAGCGGGCCGGCGGCGACCTCGCTCTGCCACAGGCGGTCGACCAGCGGCTGGGGCTGGCCGAGCAATGCCTCCATCGCGGCGGCGCCGCCAGCCTTTACCAGATCGTCGGGGTCCTGCCCCTGGGGCAGGGTGACGAAGGACAGGCTGCGGCCGGGCGCGAGCATGGGGAGGGCGCGGTTCGCGGCCCGCAACGCCGCCTTCTGCCCGGCGCTGTCGCCGTCGAAGCAGAGGATCGGCACGTCGACCATGCGCCACAGCCGTTCGAGCTGCGCTTCGGTCAGCGCGGTGCCGAGCGGGGCGACGGCTTCGTGGATGCCCGCCTGGCTGAGCGCGATGACATCCATATAGCCTTCGACCACCAGCACGCGGTTTGCCTTGCGCGCAGCGGGAGCGGCGCGGTCGAGGTTGTAGAGCGTTCGGCCCTTGTCGAAGAGCGGCGTGTCGGGCGAGTTGAGGTACTTGGGCTCGCCGTCGCCGATCACGCGGCCGCCGAACGCGATCGTCCGGCCTCGGGCGTCGCGGATCGGGATCATCAGGCGGCCGCGGAAGCGGTCGTACGGGTCCTTCCCCTCGACCTGGATCAGCAGGCCGCATTCGACGAGCGCCGGGTCGCCATAGTCCTTCAGCGCGGTCTTCAGCTTGCCGCGGCTGTCGGGGGAAAAGCCCATGCCGAAGGTCCGGGCGGTATCAGGGGTGATGCCGCGCTTGGCGAGGACGGCGCGGGCTTCGGCGCCGCCGATGCCGTTCAGCTGTTCGGTGAACCACGACGCGGCGTCGGCCATCGCGTCATGCAGGCCCTTGGCGCGTTCGGCCTTGGCAGCGGCGCGACGGTCCTGCGCGGGCATCTCCATGCCGGCGGCCTGCGCCAGTTCCTTCACCGCATCGATGAAGGGCAGGCCGCGCTGATCGGTCATCCACCGAATCGCATCGCCGTGCGCCGAGCAGCCGAAGCAGTGGTAGAAGCCCTTGTCGTCGTTGACGTAGAAGCTGGGCGTCTTTTCGTTGTGGAACGGGCAGCAGCCGCGCATCTCGCGGCCGGCCTTGGTGAGCTTGGTCGTCTTGCCGATCAGCGCCGACAGCGACGTACGGGCGCGAAGCTCGTCGAGGAACTGCGGGGACAGGCTCATGCGTGCGATTCTACTATGCCCGACGGGGGGTGTTTAGGCAATGCGCCGATGCCAGAGGCGCGCGGAAGTGGACGAAGTGGACGGTATGTAATGTCCGGAATGCGGCCCTGTGCGAGCGGGCCGCGGGAATGGCCGTTCGCGCCCGGGAGCGCGGGTCGGGTGGACGATGGCAAAGAGCGAGGTGCTCTATACACGGTTTGTTCCGTGTAGGACAGGGCGTTTCCTATGCTCGTCACCCCGGACTTGATCCGGGGTCCCGCTTTCAGTCGCAGAAGAAGAAGCGGGATCCCGGCTCAAGGCCGGGATGACGGAGGGAGGGCGGAGTGGGTGGGGCGGTTGTTGCGCGCCTTCGCTTACGACAGCGCGGCCTTCACCAGGCCGCTGGCCTTGCTCATGTCGAGGTTCGCGGCGTGGCGGGCCTTCAGTTCGGCCATGACGCGGCCCATGTCCTTCATCCCGGCCGCGCCCAGCTCCGCCTTGATCGCCTCGATCGCGGCGGTCGTTTCGGCGTCGCTCATCTGGGTGGGGAGGAAGCGTTCGATCACCGCGACCTCGGCCTTTTCGGCGTCGGCGAGTTCCTGGCGGCCGCCGCTTTCGTACATCTGGATCGATTCGCGGCGCTGCTTGACCATCTTTTGCAGCACCTCGACCACCACGGCATCGTCATCCGTCGGGGCGGTGCCGGTGCGCAGTTCGATGTCGCGGTTCTTGATCGCCGCCTGGATCAGGCCGATCGCGGCGCGCGCTTCCTTGTCGCCGGCCTTCATGGCGGAGACCTGGGCGGCCTTGATGTCGTCGCGAATCATGGAAGAAAGCCTCGAATACGGGAAAGCCGGGGACCCTAGCGGAAAGCGGCGGCCCCGTGAACCGGTTGACCTAGGCCAAGCTGGGGGGTAGCGGGCGCCACTTAGCGACATAGACGAAACCTTCAGGAGTGCCCGCCAAGCCATGGCCGAGCCTAAGCCCATTGCCATGCCCGCAAAGCCCGATGGGGCCACGGGCGTTCTGGTTCTTGCGAACGGCGAGGTGGCCTGGGGCCGCGGTTTCGGCGCGGAAGGCGCGGCGGTGGGCGAGGTGTGTTTCCACACCGCGATGACCGGCTATCAGGAGATCATGACCGACCCGTCGTTCGCGGGCCAGATCATCACCTTCACCTTCCCGCACATCGGCAACGTCGGCGCCAACCCCGACGATATCGAGGCGGATGCGCCGCATGCCTTGGGCATGATCGTGAGGCAGGACGTGACCGAACCGTCGAACTTCCGCGCGGTTGAGCGGCTGGACGGCTGGATGAAGCGGCATGCGCGCATCGGCCTGTCGGGGATCGACACGCGCGCGCTGACGCGGCGTATCCGCGCGGGCGGCGCGCCGAACGGTGTCGTCGCGCATTCGGCGAGCGGCGAATTCGACCTCGACGCGCTGCTGGAGATGGCGCGGGCGTGGCCGGGGCTGGAGGGCATGGACCTTGCCAAGACCGTGTCGACCGAGACGCATTATGCCTGGGGTGAGGCACGCGAGGGCGACGTGTGGCGGCTGGGCTTCGGCTATGGCGCGGCGGGTGAGGGCGAACGCCCGCATGTCGTCGCGATCGATTACGGCAGCAAGCACAACATCTTCCGCAATCTGGTGAAGGCCGGCGCGAAGGTGACGGTGCTGCCGGCGCAGGCGACGTTCGACGACGTGATGGCGCAGAACCCCGACGGCATCTTCCTGTCCAACGGCCCCGGCGATCCCGCCGCGACGGGCGACTATGCGGTGCCGGTGATCCGGCAGCTGCTCGATACGAGCAAGCCGCTGTTCGGCATCTGCCTCGGCCACCAGCTGCTCGGGTTGGCGGTGGGCGCGCGGACGACGAAGATGTTCCAGGGCCACCGCGGCGCCAACCATCCGGTCAAGCGCCTGTCCGACGGCGCGGTCGAGATCACCAGCATGAACCACGGCTTCGCGGTGGAACGGGAGTCGCTGCCCGCCAACGTGCGCGAGACGCATGTGTCGCTGTTCGACGGGAGCAACGCGGGGCTGGAGCTGACCGATCGGCCGGCGTTCAGCGTGCAGTATCATCCGGAGGCGAGCCCGGGGCCGCAGGACAGTTTGTATCTGTTCGAGAAGTTTGTCGGGTCGCTGGCGAAGTGAGTGGCTGGATATATGGCGTTTATCACCCGCTCGCTCCGGTCGGAGAAGGCGACACGCTGCAGGTAAAGGTCGGCAAGTCAAAGCATGACCCAAACAAAGATGCGTTGGATGGACGCGTTCGCAAGCTTGACTTGAGCGTCGTTGCGTTGGGCCTTGGCCCCGTTTCGCATGCTTTCGAGCCATTTCAGGTGTCCGACCACCACGAATTCGAAAAGCGTCTGAAAGCAGAGTTAAAGGCGTCAGGTGCTGCGGTGCCCAAAGTCGCGAAAAGGTATCTGACTGAAGTGTATCGGGTTTCGCGCGCGGAATTGACCCGACTCATCGAACGTTTGAAAAAAGAACTGGAAGCGTAATGCCAAAACGCACCGACATCTCCTCCATCCTCGTCATCGGCGCGGGGCCGATCGTTATCGGTCAGGCGTGCGAGTTCGATTATTCGGGCACGCAGGCGATCAAGGCGCTGAAGGAAGAGGGCTATCGCATCGTCCTCGTGAACAGCAATCCGGCGACGATCATGACGGACCCTGAGCTGGCCGACGCGACCTATGTCGAGCCGATCACGCCTGCGGTGGTCGCCAAGATCATCGAGAAGGAGCGGCCCGACGCCGTCCTGCCGACGATGGGCGGGCAGACCGCGCTCAACACCGCGCTGGCGCTGTTCCATGACGGCACGCTGGAGAAGTTCGGCGTCCAGATGATCGGCGCCGATGCCGAGGCGATCGACAAGGCCGAGGACCGCCAGAAGTTCAAGGTGGCGATGGACAAGATCGGGCTGGAAAGCGCCCGTTCCGCGATCGCGCATACCGTCGAGGAGGCGCTCGCCGGCCTGGAGATCACCGGGCTGCCCGCGATTATCCGCCCGAGCTTCACCATGGGCGGGTCGGGCGGCGGCATCGTCTACAACCGGTCCGAATTCGTCGACATGGTGCGCAAGGGCCTGGACGCGTCGCCGACCACCGAGGTGCTGATCGAGGAATCTTTGCTCGGCTGGAAGGAATATGAGATGGAGGTCGTGCGGGATCGCAACGACAATGCCATCATCATCTGTTCGATCGAGAACGTCGATCCGATGGGCGTCCACACGGGCGATTCCATCACCGTCGCGCCGGCACTGACGCTAACCGACAAGGAATATCAGATCATGCGCAACGCCAGCATCGCGGTGCTGCGCGAGATCGGCGTCGAGACGGGCGGGTCGAACGTCCAGTTCGCGGTGAACCCGAAGGACGGCCGCCTGGTCGTCATCGAGATGAACCCGCGCGTGTCGCGCTCCTCGGCGCTGGCGTCCAAGGCGACCGGCTTCCCGATCGCCAAGGTCGCTGCCAAGCTGGCGGTCGGCTATACGCTGGACGAGATCGACAACGACATCACCGGCGCGACGCCGGCGTCGTTCGAGCCGACGATCGACTATGTCGTCACCAAGATCCCGCGCTTTGCCTTCGAGAAGTTCAAGGGCGCCGAGCCGGTGCTGGGCACCGCGATGAAGTCGGTCGGCGAGGTGATGGCGATCGGCCGGAACATCCAGGAATCGATGCAGAAGGCGCTGCGCGGGCTGGAGACGGGCCTGTCGGGCTTCAACGCGGTCGACCATCTGGTCGGCGCGCCGCGCGCGGAGATCGAGGCGGCGCTCGCCAATCCGACGCCGGACCGGCTGCTGGTCGCGGCGCAGGCGCTGCGCGAAGGCTTCACCGTCGCCGAAGTGCATGCGATCGCCAAGTTCGATCCGTGGTTCCTGGAGCGGATCGCCGAGATCGTCGCGGCCGAAGAGGAAGTGTGCCGCAACGGCCTGCCGATCGACGCGGCGGGTATGCGCCGCCTGAAGGCGATGGGCTTCAGCGACAAGCGGCTCGCCTATCTGGCGCTGAAGTCCGCCAATCTGCGCGGCATGGAGCGGGGCATCGCGCGGGGATCGGGCCTGATCCATGAGGCGGTCGTCGCGATGACCGGCGGCGTGACCGAGGACGAGGTGCGCAGCCTGCGTCACCGGCTGGGCGTGCGCCCCGTCTTCAAGCGGATCGACACCTGCGCCGCCGAGTTCGACGCCAAGACGCCCTATATGTATTCGACCTATGAGGCGCCGTCGTTCGGCGAGCCCGAGGACGAGAGCATGCCGTCCGACCGGCGGAAAGTGGTGATCCTGGGCGGTGGCCCGAACCGGATCGGCCAGGGGATCGAGTTCGACTATTGCTGCTGCCACGCCTGCTTCGCGCTGGCGGACGCGGGCTATGAGACGATCATGGTCAACTGCAACCCGGAGACGGTGAGCACCGACTATGACACGTCCGACCGCTTGTATTTCGAGCCGCTGACGGCAGAGGATGTGCTGGAAATCCTGCACGTCGAACAGTCGAAGGGCGAGCTGGCCGGCGTGATCGTGCAGTTCGGCGGGCAGACGCCGCTGAACCTCGCCCGCGCGCTGGAGAAGGCGGGGATTCCGATCCTGGGCACCAGCCCTGACGCGATCGACCTGGCCGAGGATCGCGAGCGGTTCGCGGCGCTGGTCAGCAAGCTGCGCCTGAAGCAGCCGGCGAACGGCCTGGCGCGCAGCCGGGACGAGGCGGTCGCGGCGGCGGAGCGGATCGGCTATCCGGTGCTGATGCGCCCCAGCTACGTGCTGGGCGGGCGGGCGATGGAGATCGTCGACAGCCTGCAGCAGCTGGACGATTACATTCAGACCGCGGTGCAGGTGTCGGGCGACAGCCCGGTGCTGATCGACCAATATCTGCGCGATGCGATCGAGGTCGACGTCGATGCGGTGTGCGACGGCGACGAGGTGGTCGTTGCAGGCCTGTTGCAGCATATCGAGGAAGCCGGCGTCCATTCGGGCGACAGCGCGTGTTCGATCCCGCCCTATTCGCTTGGCGCCGAGACGATTGCCGAAATCGAGCGGCAGACGGTGGCGCTGGCGCATGCCTTGGGCGTCAAGGGCCTGATGAACATCCAGTTCGCGGTGAAGGATGGCGAGGTCTACCTGATCGAGGTAAATCCGCGCGCCAGCCGCACCGTGCCCTTCGTCGCCAAGGCGATCGGCGCGCCCATCGCCAAGATCGCCAGCCGCGTGATGGCGGGCGAAAAGCTCGCCGACATGCCGCCGATCGATCGCCACATCGATTATTATGCGGTTAAGGAAGCCGTCTTCCCGTTCAACCGCTTCCCCGGCATCGACCCTGTCCTGTCGCCGGAAATGAAGAGCACGGGCGAAGTGATGGGCATCGACCCCGACTTCACCACCGCCTTCATGAAGTCGCAGCTGGGCGCGGGCACCGTGCTGCCGACCGGCGGCACCGCCTTCGTCAGCGTGAAGGACGGCGACAAGCCGCATATCGTGCCGGCGGTGAAATCGCTGCTGGCGCGCGGGTTCAAGGTGCTGGCGACCGGCGGGACGGCCGATTACCTCGAGACCGCGGGGCTGGCGGTCGAGAAGGTCAACAAGGTCGCGCAGGGGCGGCCGCACATCCTTGACCGGATCATGGACGGCGAGGTGACGCTGATCTTCAACACCACCGAAGGCTGGCAGAGCCTGAAGGATTCCAAGCCGATCCGGCAGGCGGCGCTGGCGCAGAAGATCCCATATTTCACCACGGCCCCCGCCAGCGTGCAGGCCGCCGCGGCAATCGGCGTCGCCTCCCTTGAAGTCCGCCCCCTGCAATCCTACTATTCGCAGTCGCACAACTGATCCCGACATAATGACGTGATGTGCGGGGGCGGGCCGGACAACGGCCCGCCCGCGGGGATGAAGCAATTGGGGACTGACACATGGCGACCGTCGAAAAGATGCCGATGCTCCAGGAGGGCTATGAGAAGCTCACCGCGGATCTGAAGCGTCTGAAAGCCGAACGCCCCCTGATCGTCGACGCGATCGAGGAAGCCCGCGCGCACGGCGACCTGTCGGAAAACGCCGAATATCACGCTGCCAAGGAGCAGCAGGGCCAGAATGAGGCGACGATCGCCGACATCGAAAGCAAGCTGTCGCGCGCGCAGATCATCGATCCGCGCGAACTGTCGGGCGACAAGGTGGTGTTCGGCGCGACCGTGACGCTGCTCGACGACGACGACAAGCCGGTAAAGTACCAGATCGTCGGTGAGACCGAGGCGAACGCCAAGACCGGCCGGATCTCGTACAATTCGCCGCTGGGCCGCGCGCTGATCGGGCGCAAGGTAGACGACGAGGTCGAGGTGTCGGTGCCGGCCGGCGACCGCTATTATGTTGTGTCGAAGGTCGAGTTTATCTGAGGGGTTGCGGGGGTGGCGGTGTTCTCCGCCACTCCGTCATCCCGGCGCAAGCCGGGATCCATGGACACGGCGCCATTCGCGTTGGTGGGACACAGCAGCCTCGTTGCCTCCATGGATCCCGGCGTTCGCCGGGATGACGAGGGGGGGGTGGTCTCGCCTTTAGCCGAAGCGCTGCTCGGCTTTTACGTCGCGGCTAGGTGTCTAACCCACGGCCGTCATCTGCTGTTGATCGCACGACGCGCCCCTACCCACACCGTCATTCCCGCGGAGGCGGGAATCCATATGCCGTGCGGTTTCGGCTCCATCGCTGTCGTTAGCGTGTCTGGATTCCCGCCTTCGCGGGAATGACGGGGGTGGGGAAGGCGGGGCGGCATAACCCGCCGTGGGTGGCGCGGACACTGTGGCGTTCCGCACGTCTTAATCATGGTCTCAGCGGCCCCGGACCCGGTCCGGGGCGCAGTGGGGGCGAAGCGCCCCCGTCTGCTTATGCTTCGGGCGTGGTGACCAGATCGGGTTCGAGCAGGCGGTGGAGGTGAACGACGACGAACTTCATCTCGGCGTCGTCGACGGTGCGCTGGGCGTTGGCGCGCCAGGCCTTTTCGGCGCTCGCATAGTCGGGGAAGATGCCGACGACGTCGAGCTTCGACGGATCGGCCCAGTCGAGCGTGCGGGGATCGGTGACGCGGCCGCCGAAGACGAGGTGGAGCTTGCTCATGCGCTGAGATTCCTGGGGTGATGATTTTACCCCGCCATCCCTAGCGTGTTGCGGCGCAATATTGAACCCCGGATGGCCTAGGTAGGGCGGGCCATCGGGGCACCGTTTCGTCATGGCGAGCGAAGCGCGGCGATCCAGGGCGTCTTGGTCCGGCTCCGGATGGCGTCGCTTCGCTCGCAATGAGGGGATTGGGCTTAATCCTTGGCGCGGGCCGACTGCGCCGCGGCGGAACCTGCGGTGGTCGCGGCCTTGGCGATGCCCTGGAACAGCGACTTCACCTGATCCTTGGCGGCGTCCTTCGACAGGCCGGCGTTCTGGAGTTCGGTGGCGCCGGCTTCGCGCGCGGCGGCGACGGCGCTGCGGGCGCGCTCGCCGAGCGAACGGCCGAGCGGGGCGAGCAGCTGCTTTTCCTTTGCCGAACGCGGGATCAGCGCACCGGCGAGCGCACCGATCGCAATGCCACCGGCGACGATGGCGAGCGGGTTCGCCTCGATCGCGTCGGCGGTGCGGCGCGCGGCGTCGCTGGCGGCGTGCTTGGCATCGTCGAGCCGGTCATGCACTTCGGCCTTGATGTCGGCGGTGGCGTCGGCGACGCGATCCTGGGTCTGGGTGTCGGTCATGGGTCTATCCTTTGCGTGGATGCGCGGGGAACGCGGATCAGTCCTTGGGGCCGAGGCCGGGTTCGTGATTGCGTTTGAAGCGATGCGGCTTGTCCTTCTTGCGGAACAGGCCGGCGAGGCGATGGCGGGCGAGGAACAGGCCGGCGACGGCGGTGACCCCGGCAACTGCGCCGGGATTGCGCACCGCCGTGTCGAGGCTGGCCTGGGCCGCGGCCTGCCCCTTGTCGGCGACGTCGCGCGCTGCCTGCTTGGCGAGATCGCGCGGGTTGAGGCGAACCTGCAGCTTGCGCAACGTGCCCGACAGGCGTTCACGCGCCGCGGCGGCTTCCGCTTCGGCGTCGAGCAGGCGGGTGGCGGGATCGGTCACAGCTGCTTCTCCGTGGCAGGGGCGAGGCGGCTCTTGCCGATGAGGGCGAGGCTGGCGGCGATCGCGAGCACCGCGATCACGACGGCGAGCGTCGCGAGGCCAGGGCCGATCAGCGTCGCGAGCGTCAGGACCGCACCGACCAGCGCCGTGATCAACGCGGCGAGCGCCAGCACCCCGGCGACGACGAAGAACACGATCGCGCTGCGATACGCGCTGACGCGTTCGCCGATCCGCGCCTTCACCACCGCCACTTCGGCGCTGGCGAGCCCGCGGGCGTCCTCGACGAGCTGGCTGACGAGGTCGGTGATCCCTTCCTCGCCAGACCCTACGGTTTCGCCCGCGGTTTCGATTGTCGGCAAGACCGCCACGAGCCCCTTACGCCTTGTCGTCGAGGCCGGACTGGACGACCCGGGCGAGCGCGAAGCCCAGCGCCGCGGCGACGCCGATCGCGACGCCCGGGCTCTTGCGGACGAAGGCGCGTGCGTCGTCGAGCAGCTCGTCGACGTTCTTGTCGCGGATCTGGCCGGAGAAGTTGGAGACGACACCGGCTGCCGAACGGGCGTAATCGCCGTACTGCGCACCGAGCTTGTCGTCGACCTGGCCGGCGGCGTCCTGGATCATCTGCGACAGCTGGTCGAGGCCACCGATCGCACGCTCCTTGCCGGTGTCGGCCAGCGTGCGGATCTTGTCGGTCGCCTGCGCGCCGTATTTCGCCGAA
The DNA here is from genome assembly GCF_049896485.1 of Sphingomonas sp. DC4900. Taxonomy (NCBI): domain Bacteria; kingdom Pseudomonadati; phylum Pseudomonadota; class Alphaproteobacteria; order Sphingomonadales; family Sphingomonadaceae; genus Sphingomonas; species Sphingomonas sp. DC4900. The sequence continues at coordinate 395,965 of NZ_JAFCUK010000003.1, read as the reverse complement.
TAGTCCTTGGCGGTCTGCTTCGCCTGTTCGACGCGACTGGTCGCGCCATCGACATCGTTGCTGGCGGTGGAGGAGAGGGTGTCGCCGTCGAGGACGGGGTTCAGATCGGTATCGGACATGGTGGCCCTTTCGTGACAGTCTCGTATCGAAGCCTCTAACCCCGGCCGACGACGGCCGGTTCCCTTGCGGCAGGCAATTGCCGCCCGCGCGGCGAGCGGGTAGAGGCCGCGGCATCTGAGCCCCAGAGGTAGGAGCATCGTTACGTGACCGCAATCATCGACATCCATGGCCGGCAGATCCTCGACAGCCGCGGCAACCCGACGGTGGAGGTCGACGTGCTGCTGGAGGACGGCAGCTTCGGCCGCGCGGCGGTGCCCTCGGGCGCGTCGACCGGCGCGCATGAGGCGGTCGAAAAGCGCGACGGCGACAAGAGCCGCTGGGGTGGCAAGGGCGTCGACGATGCCGTCGAGGCGGTGAACGGCGAGCTGGTCGAAAAGCTGATCGGCATGGATGCCGAGGATCAGGCCGATCTGGACGCGGCGATGATCGAGCTGGACGGCACCGAGAACAAGGGGCGCCTGGGCGCCAATGCGATCCTGGGCGTCAGCTTGGCGGCGGCGAAGGCGGCGGCGGAAGCGCGCGGCATGCCGCTGTACAAATACGTCGGCGGCGTGTCGGCGCATGTGCTGCCGGTGCCGATGATGAACATCATCAACGGCGGCGAGCACGCGGACAACCCGATCGATTTCCAGGAATTCATGATCGTGCCGGTCGGCGCGGAGAACATTCTGGAGGCGGTGCGCTGCGGATCGGAAATCTTCCACACACTGAAGAAGGCGCTGCACGACAAGGGGCTGGCGACCGGCGTGGGCGACGAGGGCGGCTTCGCGCCTAACATCGCCAGCACCGAAGAGGCGCTGGGCTTCATCATGCAGAGCATTGAGAAGGCGGGCTATACCCCGGGTGACGACGTGATGCTGGCGCTCGATTGCGCGGCGACCGAATTCTACAAGGACGGCCGCTACAATATTTCGGGCGAAGGCAAGGTGCTCGAAAGCGGCGCGATGGCCGAATATCTCGCCGACCTGACCCGTCGCTACCCGATCTTCTCGATCGAGGACGGCATGAGCGAGGACGATTGGGAAGGCTGGAAGGCGCTGACCGATCTGATCGGCGACAAGGTGCAGCTGGTCGGCGACGATCTGTTCGTCACCAACCCCAAGCGCCTGAAGCGCGGCATCGAGGGCGGCTATGCCAATTCGCTGCTGGTGAAGGTAAACCAGATCGGCACGCTGACCGAGACGCTGGAAGCGGTGAACATGGCACAGCGCAACCGCTACACCGCCGTCATGAGCCATCGTTCGGGCGAGACCGAGGATGCGACGATCGCCGACCTGGCGGTCGCCACCAACTGCGGCCAGATCAAGACCGGCTCGCTGGCCCGGTCGGACCGGCTCGCCAAGTACAACCAGCTGATTCGCATCGAAGAAGAATTGGGCGACTCGGCACGATATGCGGGCCGGAGCGTTCTGAAGGCTTGATCCCGGACGGGATGCAAGCGAGGATGTAAACCATGGCGCGGGCGGTAACGGCACGGAAAGGCACGAACGGAGGGCGGTCGAACCCATCGACCGCGTTCCGCAAGGTCATGCGTCGTGCCGCGCTGCCCGCGCTGGGCTTTACGATCATGGCGTTCTTCGGTGCCTATGCCGTGCTGGGGCCGAACGGCATTCTGGCCTATGGCGATTACAAGAAGCAGCTGGCGCGGCGGGAGGTGCAATTTGCCTCGCTCGACCAGAAGCGGACGGTTTTGCAGAACCGCGTCGCCTTGCTCGACCCCGACCATGCCAATCCGGATATGGTCGATGAGATGGTGCGCAAGGAACTGAACGTTGCGCATCCGGATGAGGTGATCGTTCCGTTGAAGTAGGGGCGGTTGGCGCGTTGGGTGCGTTTCGGGTGATGCCGCGAGCGGGCGGTTTTCGTCGTTGATTTTGTGCGTCTCACGCGCGCCGTCACCCCGGACTTGTTCCGGGGTCCACTTTGCGGCGAGGGGGTGGTTCGAGCCTCTTGCCGTCCCCTTGCGGCCCGGTGGATGCCGGACCAAGTCCGGCATGACGGGGTGGGGTTTGCGGAGGTTGGGTCCCTATAAGGGTCGCGTTCTCGTTGGGACAACGCTCGGGCGTCTAGAAGCCGGACCACTCCGCCGCCATCATTCCTGGGAGTGTGGCGGTCCGAGGTCGGTGTCGCCGCCTTTGTCGCGTCCTTCGCCGCCGGTCTGTGGGTAACCGTCGCCAGCCGCGGCGTCGCTGCTGAAGTCCTCGCCGGGATTGCCGCCGCCGGCGCCGCTGCCGCTGCCATGGACCGCGCCCGTCTGAGGGTCGAACGAGGCGCGCAGGCCGTTTTCGGGCGGCAGGTTCGGGTCTTGCGGCGGATGCGGATCGCCGGGGCGGGCGGCGACGGTGCCGCTGGGGGTCTGGCGACCGAGGTCGGATTCGCGGTCGCGGTGATAGTCCAGGCCGTAGCGGCCGGCATCGCGATCGAAGGGATTGCCGGTCGTGTCGCGGTCGGGATCGACCTTGCTGGTGTCGGGCATCGGTGCATCCTGTCGTGGGATGACAGGTAACGCGTTGGGATCGCAGGCGTATCCCATCGGACATCAGGGGCGGGGCGAGCGGCTGAAAACCGACGCAATCCCTAGGGTCCGTGAGGATGCCATTCTTTTAATACCGACCGGTACGAAAGCCGTTGACGGCGCCGTGATCCGCTTTTATACCGCTTGGTATAGAAGATGACGAGGCATTCATGTTGCGAGGGACCGCAGCGCCGGATGAAGAGCCTTTGCCATCTCGATTGAACGACACTGACGATGCAGCGCGCACCGTGCCCTTTGGCGCGGACGGGAGGCCTGCGGCTCGGATAAAAGGGAGTGACACCATGGCTTTTCTCGCTTTCGCCGAACCGGGCAACGCCGGCTATGCCCGCGTGAGCGCGCAGGGGCTGGCCGCGGACGCCCCGCGGGTGACGGCGCCGACCGAGGACCGCCCGGTGCTGAGCGAGCTGGAGCGGTCGGTCATCGGCCTTGCGCGTGGGGACGGCCTGTCGACGCTGCGCCAGCCGGGGCGGCTGTCACGCGGGCTGGAGCTGGTGTTCGGTGTGCGGATCAGCCCGATGCTGGCCGATCCCAAGCTGGAGGCGCTGCGCCGGGTCGCGGTGCTGAGCTGGAAGCGCGGCTATGCGATCGCCTCGGCCGAGGTGAAGGCCTTCCTGGCCGCCGGTTACTCGCCGGCGCATTACGAGCTGGTCGTGGATACGATCGCGGCGGCGCGGCAGGCCGAAAGCCGGCGCGGACGGCGCTGAAACTCCTTTTGTCTAACAAATTGACGGGTCGGGTGTAGGCCGATAGTCATGGCCCCAGCGCGCAGGGACGCGTCGGGGAGAGATGCATGAAGACGATGCTGAGGCTGCTGCTATGCTCTGCGCTGGCGGCGGCGGTGCCTGTCGCGGCGGATGCGCAGGATGCGACGGCGACAGCGACGGGGCCGACCGATATCGTATCGGTGCGCGGCGACCATCCGGGGCCCAAATACGATCGCCGCCTGTTCGGCCAGTTCGCCGAGCATCTCGGCACCGGAATCTACGGCGGCATCTGGGTCGGGCCGGGCAGCAAGATCCCCAATGTTCGTGGCTATCGCACCGACGTGCTCGACGCGCTGAAGGCGATCCGCGTGCCCGTCGTCCGCTGGCCGGGCGGCTGCTTCGCCGATGAATATATCTGGCGCGAGGGTATCGGCCCGCGCAACAAGCGCCCGGTCAAGATCAACACCCATTGGGGCGGCGTGACCGAGGATAACGCGGTCGGCACGCACGAATTCATGGACTATTCCGAGATGCTTGGCGCCGATGCTTATGTGTCGGGCAACGTCGGGTCCGGCTCGCCGCGCGAGATGGCCGAGTGGGTCGAATATATGACCTCGCCGACCGGATCGACGCTGGCCAAGGAGCGCGCCGCCAACGGCCGCAAGACGCCGTGGAAGCTGCCGATGTTCGGCATCGGCAACGAATTGTGGGGCTGTGGCGGCAACATGCTGCCCGACTATGCCGCCGACGAGACGCGCAAGTTCGCGACCTTCGTCAAGACGCCCGAAGGCGTGCCGATCATGAAGATCGCGAGCGGCGCGAATTCGACCGACTATAACTGGACCGACGTCATGATGCGCAAGGCGGGCACCATGATCCAGGGCATCGGCGTCCATTATTACACCGTCCCCGGCAGCTGGGAGCATAAGGGCGCGGCGACCGGCTTCAGCGAAGACGAGTGGGCGGTGACGATATCCAAGGCGCTGAAGATGGACGAATTGCTCCAGGAGCATTCGCGCATCATGGACAAATACGATCCCAAGAAGAAGGTCGCGCTGCTGGTCGACGAATGGGGCACCTGGTACGATCAGGAACCGGGATCGCATCCGGGGTTCCTCTACCAGCAAAACAGCCTGCGCGATGCGGTGGTGGCGAGCCTGAACCTCGATATCTTCGCCAAATATGCCGACCGGGTGCGCGGGGCGAACATCGCGCAGATGGTCAACGTGCTGCAGGCGATGATCCTGACCGACGGCAACCGCATGCTGAGGACGCCCACCTATTGGGTGTTCGACATGTACAAGGATTATCAGGACGGCACGGTGCTGCCGGTCGAGGTCGCCTCGCACTGGTATACGCGCGGCAAATACGAGGTGCGCGCGGTGAGCGCGAGCGCGGTGCGGGGCACCGATGGCGTGATCCATGTCGGGCTGACCAATGTCGATCCCAACCGGGCGACGACGGTGACCGTCCAGCTGGCCGGGCTGGCGGGCAAGAGCGTGACGGGGCGTATCCTGACGGCGCCGACGATGGATGCGCACAATACCTTTGAGGCGCCTGACACGCTGAAGCCGGTGGCGTTCACCGGCGCGAGCCTGGGGGCGAACGGCCTGCTGTCGGTCGCGCTGCCGGCGAAGTCGGTGGTGATGCTGGACGTGAGGTGAGGGGAGGGGCGGGGCGGCGCTGTCTCTCGGCGCCGCTCGCTCCAATCACTCCGTCACCCCGGACGTGTTCCGGGGTCCACTCTGCGGTGAGGGGGAGCTAGAGGCTCCGGCCATTCCCCTGCGACCCGGTGGACCCCGGAACACGTCCGGGGTGACGGAGGAGGTTAGGCGTAGGGCGGCTGGTGGAAGCCGGCGGGGGAGAGCGTGAAGATCTCGCAGCCCTCGTCGGTGATGCCGATCGAATGTTCGAACTGTGCCGATAGCGAGCGGTCGCGCGTCACCGCGGTCCAGCCGTCGTCGAGCAGCTTCACGTCGGGGCGGCCGATGTTAATCATCGGTTCGATCGTGAAGATCATGCCGGGCTTGAGTTCGGGCCCGGTGCCGGGCTTGCCGACGTGGACGACTTCGGGCGCGTCGTGGAACAGCAGCCCCAGGCCATGGCCGCAGAAATCGCGGACGACGCCGTAGCGGTGCTTTTCGGCATGGCGCTGGATCGCATGCGCGACGTCGCCCATGTGGTTGCCGGGCTTGGCCTGTTCGATGCCGAGCATCAGGCATTCGTAGGTCACTTCGACCAGCCGCTTCGCCTTCAGGGGCACGTCGCCGATCAGGTACATGCGGCTGGTGTCGCCGTGCCAGCCATCGACGATCGGCGTGACGTCGACGTTGACGATGTCGCCGGACTTCAGCGTCTTGTCGCTGGGGATGCCGTGGCAGACGACGTGGTTGATCGAGATGCAGGTCGAATGCGTGTAGCCGCGATAGCCCAGGGTCGCGGGCACGCCGCCGTTCGCGGTGACGAAGTCGTAGATCAGCCGGTCGAGCTCCGCGGTCGTGACGCCCGGCACCATGTGCGGCACCAGCATGTCGAGCGTTTCGGCGGCGAGGCGTCCGGCCTTGTGCATGCCGGCGAAGGCGGCGGGGCCATGGAGCTTGATCGCGCCGGTGCGCCCTTCCGGCGCGTCGGAGGTGACGGTCACATATTCGGTCATCGCGCGTATATAGCGTGGCGAGCGTCATTTTGCGAGGTAAAGCGGGTCACATGGAGCAGGAACGCATCTGGACCGCCGCGCTGGTCGTCATCGGCGACGAGATTCTGTCGGGGCGCACGCAGGACAAGAATGTCGCCCAATTGGCCAGCTGGCTGAACGTGCAGGGCATTCGCCTGGCCGAAGTGCGCGTGGTGGCGGACAAGACCGCGGCGATCGTCGAGGCGGTGAACACGCTGCGCGCGCGCAACGACTATCTGTTCACCACCGGCGGGATCGGGCCGACGCATGACGACATCACCGTCGATGCGATCGCCGAGGCGCTGGGCGTGGGCGTCGAGCACCATCCGGAGGCACTGGCGACGCTGGAACGCTATTACGCGACGCGCGGCGGGCTGACCGAGGCGCGGGCGCGGATGGCACGCGTGCCGGCGGGCGCGGGGCTGATCCCCAATCGCGTGTCGGGCGCGCCGGGCATCCACGTCGAAAATATCTACATCATGGCGGGCGTACCGCATATCACCGCGGGGATGCTGGATGCGCTGACGGGCACGCTGGAGGGCGGCCGGCCGGTGGTATCGGGGACGATCGGCTGCTGGGTCGCGGAGAGCGAGGTCGCCGATCTGCTGCGCAACGCCGAGAAGGCGCACGAAGGCGTGTCGATCGGGAGCTATCCGTTTTTCCGCGAAGGGCGGACGGGGGCGAATTTCGTCGTGCGCAGCGCGGATGCGGGGTTGGTCGAGGGGTGTCTGGCGGATTTGACGCGGGAGCTGGAGGCGACCGGGCGTGCGGTGGTGGCGGGGGGGATTTAGTCTTTTCGGTTTCCCGTTCGTCACCCCGGGCTTGACCCGGGGTCCCGCTTTTTCGTTCGTCGGACGGAAGAAGAAGCGGGACCCCGGCTCTTCGGCCGGGGTGACGGAGTGGGTGGGGTGACGGAGGGAGTTAGCGCGTGAATGCGCCCACGTCGGCGATCGCCAGCTTTTGCGCCGGCACCGCAGTCGCGGCGAAGGTGAGGCGCAGGTAGCGGACGGGGCGCGGGGTGGTGAACGGAATGCGCTGCGTCGAGAGGGCGTAGGCGATGTTCTGGAATTCGCCCTGCGCCGCCGGCGTCCAAGTCTTGCCGTCGGTACTGGTTTCGGCGGTGTAGCCACGCGGTGGGGCGCTGACCTTGTCGGGGTGGCGCCAGGGGGTGAGGCTGAAGCCGGCCACCGTTTGCGTCTTGCCCATGTCGAGCGTCAACGACGCCGGTGTCGTGGTGGGCGCGGGCTGGCTCCAGACGGTGGAGCCGTCGCCGTCGAGCAGCGCTTCGGCGCCGGGCGCGGTGGCGGTGACCACTTTCCAATCGCGCGGCGACAGGACCGCGGCATCGTGGCTGGGCGGTGCGGCGACGGCCACGGGCGCGACGGCGAGGAACAGCGACAGCTCGCTGATCGCCGGGCAGGCGGGTGCTTCGAGGATGACGAGGCGGACGCGGCGGGCGGTGATTGGCTGGGGCAGCCGGATGATCCGCTGCGCGCCGATGCATTCGTGGGTGGCCAGCCGCTGCCAGGCGCCGCCGACCTCCGCCTCGACCGCGAAGCGCGTGACGCGGACGCCGAGGGGCAGGTATTCGCGGATGCGGATCAGGTCGAAGCGGCGGCCGGGCGGCAGATCGAGCGTCAGCGTCGGCGTGGTGTCGCCGTCGGGGGTCGACCAATAGGTGTCGCGGTTCCCGTCGAGCACCTTGGCGGGCGCGAAGGCGGGGCCGCGGGTCGCCGAGGCGCTGGCGACGGCGCCGGTCGCGAGATCGGTCGCGAAGCTGCCACGGATCGCATCGCCGAAGCTCTTGAGCACCGCGACGTCATGATCGGGCAGGCGGCCGCGGCGATCGGGCGGCAGGTTGAGGTGCATGTTGGTGCCGCGCGCGACCGATTCATCGAAGAAGCGGATCAGGCGCGCGGGCGTCTTCACCTTCGAATCCTCGTCGGCATGGTAGAACCAGCCCGGGCGGATCGAAGTGTTGGTTTCCGCCGGCCACCACAAAGGCGCGCCGCGTACGCCGCTGTTGCCTTCCGACTGGACATAGGGGTGGTCGGGCATGGTCGGCCAGCAGGGGTCGCCGGCGATGCCGTCTTCGTTGCCGACCCAGCGGATGTCCGCGCCCAGCGGATCGAAGGTGCAGGCCATCGGCTGATGCTGGTGGACCAGTGCGATGATCGAGGGCCAATTATAGTATTTTGGCGCGTCGATCGTGCGGGTTTCGCGGGCGCCGCCGTAATAGCCGTCGCCGCCATTGGCGCCGTCGAACCAGAATTCGAACAATTCGCCGTAGCGGGTGCAGAGTTCGACCACCTGCTTGCGATAATAGTCGATATATTCGGGGCGGCCGTAGCCGGCGTGGTTTCGGTCCCAGGGCGACAGGTACAGGCCGAACGACAGGCCGTGACGGCGCGTCGCCTGCTCCATTTCGCGGACGATATCGCCCTTGCCGTTCTTGTAGGGGCTGTTGCGGATGCAATGTTCGGTCAGCATCGTCGGCCACAGGCAGAAGCCGTCATGATGCTTGGCGGTGAGGACGATGCCGGTCATGCCGCCGGCCTTGGCCGCGGCGACGATCTGGTCCGCGGAGAAATCGGTCGGGTTGAAGAGCTTCGGGCTCTCGTCGCCATAGCCCCATTCGCGATCGGTGAAGGTGTTGATCGAGAAATGGACGAAGGCGTAGCGTTCGCGCTTGTGCCACGCGAGCTGACGCGTCGAGGGCGTAGCGCCCCAAGGCTTGGGGGCGGCGACCGGGGTCGCGGCGAAACTGGGGGCGGCGGTGGCGGCGCTTGCGGCGAGGCCGGAGGCGATCAGGGTGCGGCGGGAGAGGTCGGTCACGGGTGGCTCCGGGTATTGGGTAGAGCGGGAGTGGGCGGCATTCGGTTCGTCACCCCGGGCTTGTTTCGGGGTCCACCGGGCCGCGGGGGCACGGCTGGAGGCTTTGACCGACCCCCTCGCCGCGGAGTGGACCCCGGAACGAGCCCGGGGTGACGGAGTGAGTGGGGCGGGCCGTCACGCCAGCTGCCGGCCGTTGGAGGGTGGGCGGTCGGCCTTGGCTTGGCCGAAGGTCTTCACGGGCGTCTTGCTCATCGTGAAGACCAGGCGCCCGCCCTTCATCAGGTCGGCGTGGGAAATCCAGTTCTTGGTCCACGGTCGGCCGTTGAGCGTGATCGACCGGACGTAGGGCGTGTCGGCGGTGTTGCCGGGCGCCTCGATCGTCAGGCTCTTGCCGCCGGGCAGCGCGATCTGCGCGCGTTCGAACAGCGGCGAGCCGAAGACATAGACCGCCTCGACCGGATCGACCGGATAGAAGCCGAGCGACGACAGGACGAACCACGCGCTCATCTGGCCGCAATCGTCATTGCCGATGATGCCGTCGGGATCGTTCTTGTACATCTCGGTGCACAGGCGGCGGACCATTCCTTGCGTCTTCCACGCCGCGCCGGTGTAGGCGTACATATAGGCGGCGTGCTGGTCGGGTTCGTTGCCATGCGCGTACTGGCCGACGAGGCCGGCGATGTCGGGCGGGGCGTTGGCGGGCAAGGTCGAGGGCGCGGTGAAGAAGGCGTCGAGCTGGCGTTCGAACTTCGCCTCGCCGCCCATATGCTCCATCAGGCCGTAGATGTCGTGCTGGTTAAGGAAGGTCGCCTGCCAGCCGTTCGCCTCGGTATAGTCGCGCCACCAGGGCTTGGGCATGTGGCCCAATTGGATCGGATCGTAGGGCGTCCACCAGCTGCCGTCGGCGAAGCGCGGGCGGGCAAAGCCGATCGAGCCGTCGATGACGTTGCGCCAGTTGCGCGAGCGCTTGAGCAGGCGGTCGGCCTCCGCCGTCTTGCCGGCGGCGCGGGCGAGGTGCGACGAGGCCCAGTCGTCATAGGCATATTCCTGCGTACGGCTGACGCTTTCAAACAGCTTGTCGGCGGGGACATAGCCCATCGTGTCGTAAAGGTCGCGGCCCTTGCTGTTGTCGAGGTCGGGCGCAGAGAAGTCGAACGAGCGTTTGGCGATGCCGGGCCAGGCGGCGGCGTAATCGGCCTTGATGCCCTTCTTCTGCGCCTCGGCGAGGACGGAGACGGCGTGCCAGCCGATCATCGTGCCCGTCTCGACGCCCTGCAGCGGCCAGCACGGCGGGCCGTAGGGGCTTTGCTGGGTCTGGCGGATGAGGTCGGCGACGAGGCTTTGCGCCTTATCGGGCGCGACGATGGTGAGCAGCGGGTGGAGCGCGCGATACGTGTCCCACAGCGAGAAGGTGCTGTAGGCGGCATTGCCCTGCGGGAGCGTGTGTGTCTTGCGGTCGAGGCCGATGTAGCGGCCGTCGACGTCGGAGAAGAGCGTCGGTGCGAGCAGGGCATGGTAGAGCGCGGAGGTGAAGATCGTGCGCTGATCCTCGGTGCCGCCTTCGACGCCGATCGCGCCGAGTTCGCGCGTCCAGCGGCCTTGCGCGGTGCGGCGGACGGCGTCGAAGTCCCAGGTCCTGCCCTCGGCGGCGAGGTTGGCGCGGGCGCCGGCGACGTCGACGCCGGAGATGCCGCAGCGGATGACGAGCGGGGCGGCGCCGGCGTCGTCGTAATGGAGGACGGCCTTGACGCGGTTGCCCTTCACGCCAGCCGCGCCCTTGGGCTGTTCGGCATCGGCGTCGCCATAGAAGGTGACGCGGTCGGGCTTACGCGACAGCTGCATCGCGAAGTGGATGTGGCGGCCCTTGGCCCAGCGGTTGACGGTGCGGCTGCCGGTGAGCGTACCGGCCGCGTCCATGTCGAGGCTGGCGTCGGTGACGAGCGGGGGATGGTCGCTCTTGTCGAGGATCAGGTGCGACATGTCGATCAGGACGTGTGCGGGGCCGGCGGGGAAGGTGTAGCGGTGGTAGCCGGTCCGCTCCGTCACGGTGAGCTCTCCGCGGACGCCGCTTTCGAGCGCGACGCGGTAATAGCCGGGTTCGGCATGTTCGGCGGTGAAGCGCTGGCGATAGCCGGCGTCGGGGTTGTCGAGTGGTCCGGGGAGCAGCTTCACGGGGCCGCGCGTGGGGACGACGAGCACGTCGAGCATGTCGCCGATGCCGGTGCCCGACAGATGCGTGTGGCTGAAGCCCATGATCGACGTGTCGGTGCGGTGATAGCCCGAACACGCGTCCCAGCGCTCGACGTCTGTGTCGGGGGACAGCTGCACCATGCCGAACGGGACGGTCGCGCCGGGATAGGTGTGGCCGTGGCCGCCGGTGCCGATGAAGAGGTTGGCCTTTGCCGGCGCTGCGGTCGCGGCGAAGGCGGGGAAGGGGAGGCTGGCGGCAGCGGTGGAGGCGAGCAGGGTGCGGCGGGTGACGCCCTCACCCTTCCCACCCGGCTGCGCCGGGCGGGCTCCTTCCCTCTCCCGGTGGGAGAGGGAGGGAGCGGCGAAGCCGCGGAAGGGTGAGGACATCAGAAGGTCTCCATGAGTAGGGCAGGCCGCGTCTTCGCCAGATGCAGGATCAGCTCCGCAAAAAGGCCGTTTGCCCAGGCGAACCAGCTCCGCGTGAACTTGGCGGGATCGTTCCGGTCGAAGCTTTCGTGGATGAAGCCGGTGCCGCCGTCGGTGTCGCGCAGGGTCTTCAGGCAGGCGCGGATCGTGGCGTCGTCGGTGGATGTCAGCGCACGGATGGTGAGCGACATCGGCCAGATCTGGCCTTCGCCGACATGCGGGCCGCCGATGCCTTCGCCCGCCGTGCCTTTGAAGAACCAGGGGTTGGTGTCGCTCCAGCAGGCGTCGCGGGTGCGCTGCCACAGCGGATCGGCGGGATCGACGCAGCCGAGATAGGCGAGGCCCGACAGGCTCGGCACGTTGGCGTCGTCCATGAACAACGCGTTGCCGTAGCCGTCGACCTCATAGGCCCAGACCTCGCGCCCGTCGCGCAGCCGCATCGTGCCGAAGCGGCGCAGTGCGCTTTCGATTTCGAGCGCCAATTGCGTCGCATCGCGGACGATGCCGCCGTCGTTGCCGGTTTCCTGCGCCACCGTGGCGAGTTCGCGCAGTGCGGTCATCGCGAACAGGTTGCTGGGGATCAGCATCGGATAGGTGCAGGAATCGTCCGACGGGCGGAAGCCCGAATGGATCAGGCCGTTGGGCCTGGTGGGGTTGCCATAGCCCCACAGGAGCGTCTCGGTCGGCTGGGGGGCGGAGCGGCGGAAGCTGTAGGGGCCGTGGCCGTCCATCCGCTGCTGCTCGCGGAAGGTCGCGATGCTGCGCTTCGCGGCGGCGGCCCAGGTCGCGTCGAACGGCGTCTTGTCGCCGGTGGCGCGCCAATATTGATGGGCGAGGCGCATCGGGTAGCAGAGCGAATCCACCTCCCATTTCCGCTCGGCGACGCCCGGCTTCATCACGGTGTCGTCGTGCAGCGACCATTCGAGGTTCGATTTCGCCGTCGGGTCTTCCATGAAGGCGTTGGCGTAGCTGTCGATCAGGATACAGCGTGCCTGGCGGGCGATCAGGCCTGAGAACAGGCGGCGCAATTCGGGCGCGGTTTTGACGAGGTGGAGATAGGGCTTGAGCTGCGCGGAACTGTCGCGCAGCCACAGGCAGGGGATGTCGCCGGTGATGACGAAGGCGTCGGGCTTGCCGTCGATGGTGCTCATGCGGACGGTGGTGTCGAGCGTGTTCGGGTAGCAGTTGCCGAACATCCAGCGCAGCTTTGGGTCGCCGATCTGTTTTGCGACGCGGGTGAGGTCGCGCTCGACCGCGGGGCTGGTGAAGCGGCGGTCGGCGGGGGCGGGGCGCTTGCTGGGCAAGGCGGGCGCGGCGAAGGCGGGGGTGGCGGCGCTTGCCGCGGTCGCTGCGCTCGCGGCGAGGAAATGGCGGCGGCTCAATTCTCCACCGTCACCCCGGACTTGGTCCGGGGTCCACTTCGCGGCTGGGGGGGAGGCAAGAGCCTCTGGCCCGCCCCTCGCGGATGGGTGGACCCCGGAACGAGTCCGGGGTGACGGGGTGGGGGTGGAGAGGTCCCGGGTCATTTCGGCAGGTCCGTGTCGGTGCCGGTCACGGCGAAGTCGAACCACTGGCCCCCGCCGTCACCGGGCTGACCGCCGCCGACGTAGAGGCGGTAGGCGCCCGGCGCGACGTGGCGGCGGCCGTCGTGGTCGACGATGCTCATGTCGCGGGGGGTGAGGGTGAAGGCGACGGACATGCCCTTGCCGCGCTTCAGGTTTATGCGACGATAGCCGACGAGCTGGCGTTGCAGCACCGCCTCCGTGCTGCCGAGCGGGCGGGTGGAGGCGGGGGGGACGAGATAGGCCTGCACCACCTCGTCGCCGTCGCGCGGGCCGGTGTTGGTGACGGTGGTCTCCACCGTGAGCGGTTGGCCGGCGGCGACGCTGGCGGCGCCGCGCGGCGCGGCATAGCCGAAGCGCGTGTAGCTGAGGCCGTGGCCGAAGCCCCACAGGGGCGTGCCGGTGAAGTAGCGATAGGTGCGCTCCTTCATCGCGTAATCGATGAAGGCGGGCAGATCGGTGGTGGCGCGGTAGAAGGTGACGGGCAGGCGGCCACCGGGGTTGGTGACGCCCGACAGCACGTCGGCAAGCGCGGTGCCGCCGGCCTCGCCGGGATACCAATTGGCGAGGATCGCGTCGGCGGACGTGGGGTCGACGCTGACCGCACTGCCGCTGCTGAGGACGAGGACGATCGGCTTGCCGGTCGCCTTCAGTGCGGCGAGCAGGCGCTGTTGCGGCAGCGGCAGCGCGATGTCAGTGCGGTCACCGCCGACGAAGCCGGGGACGGACACGGACAGTGCCTCGCCTTCCAGATCGGGCGACAGGCCGGCGATGACGATCGCGACGTCGGCATCGCGCACCGCTGCCACCGCCTGGTCGAGCAGCGGCTGGGCCGGCGGCATCCAGAGCAGGCGGAAGCTTTCGTCGTCCGACACATGGTCCAGCGTGATCGCGATGGGCTGGGGCGAGCCGTCGCTATCCACCGTCATCTCGACGCGGCCCTTGGGCAGCGGGCCGTCGTGCAGCACCTTGCCGCCCAGCGTGACGCGGGCACTGTCGTGCGTGGTGCAATCCTTCCAGCATTGCGACTGGTCGATGATCAGGCGGTATTGGCCGGGGCCGGGGGGCACGAACTCGCCGGTCCAGTTCGCCTTGAACGGGCCGACGGCCAGGCCGGGCGCGACGGGCGCGCGGTTGAAGTCGAGGTCGATGCGGCGGTCCTGCCGGGTGACCGACGCGCTGCCGCTATAATCGGCGCGCAGGCCGGGCTTGCCGCCCGCGCGCAAGGCGGTTTCGGGGACGACGACCGCGGCTCCGTCGGCGAGCGCGGAGCCTTGCGCATAGCTGACGTTGGCGGCGCCGAAACGTGCGCGGATGCCGTCGAGCGGGGTGACCGGGCGGATCGCAGTGCCGTGGTAATTGCCCTGCAAGACGCCAAGGTCGTCGGCGTCGGCGCCGATGACCGCGATCTTCGCGCCGGCCTTCAGCGGCAGGCGGTCGGCGTTGTTCTGGAGCAGCACGATTGATTTGCGCGCCGCCTCCAGTGCGATCGCCTGATGGGCGGGGGTGCCGACCTGATCGGGGCGGATGCGGCTATACGGGCTGGTGCCGCCGAACGCGATGCCCAGCGCCTGGCGCGCGCGGAAGGCGCGGGTGAGCGCGGTGTCGACCTCCGCCTGGGTGATCAGGCCCTGCTTCAGCGCCTGGGGCAGCGCGGCATAGGCGCTCCCGCAATTGACATCGGTGCCGCCGCGCACCGCCGCCGCCGCGCCGCCGGCGGTGTCGAGCCGGTAATGGTGATAGCTGCTGATGTTGCCGACCGCGTCGCAGTCCGACACCGTGAAGCCGGTGAACCCCCAGTCGCGGCGCAGGCGCTCGTTCATCAGCGGCGACGAGGCGCAGGCGGGGACGCCATGGATGCTGTTATAGGCGCACATCAGCGACATCGCCCGGCCTTCGGTGATCGTGCGGCGGAAGGCGGGAAAATAGGTCGCTTCGAGATCGCGCGGGGACGGATCGACGTCGAAGCTGTCGCGACCGGCTTCGGGGCCGCTGTGGACGGCGAAGTGCTTCGGCGTGGCGACGACGCGCGGATGGGCGGGGTCGGGGCCTTGCAACCCTTGCACGAAGGCGACGCCCAATGTGCCGGTGAGATACGGGTCCTCGCCGTAGGTTTCCTGTCCGCGGCCCCAGCGCGGATCGCGGAAGATGTTGATGTTGGGCGACCAGATGGTGAGGCCCTGGTAGATCCGCCGGTTCGCGGTGACGGGCTGCGCATTGAACTTGGCGCGCGCCTCGGTCGAGACGACGGTGCCGACCTGGGTCAGCAGATCGGTGTCCCAGGTGGCGGCGAGGCCGATCGCCTGCGGGAAGACGGTCGCCTGGCCATCGCGGGCGAGGCCGTGGAGGCCTTCGTTCCACCAGTCGTAGGCGGGCAGGCCGATGGCGGGATCGGCGGGCGCGGTGCTTTGCAGCTGCGCGGCCTTTTGTTCGGGCGTCATCGTGGCGATGGCGGCGGAAATGGGGTCGGCCGCTTGCGCGAGCAGCAGGAGGGCGGGGATCATTCAGGCGCTCCGATGATGGTTCGCGCGACGACGCGAAGACGCGAAGAGGGTGTGCGGTTGGGGTGCCCTGCGCGCTTCGTCACCCCGGACTTGGTCCGGGGTCCACCGGGCCGCGGGGGCAGCGTTCGAGCCTCTTGCCACCCCCCTCGCCGCGGAGTGGACCCCGGACCAAGTCCGGGGTGACGGGGTGGGGAGGAGAGCGTTCGGGCCATCAGCGGGCGAGCGTCCTGAGCACTGGCGTCTGTTTGCCGGTCAGCGTCACCGTCTTGCTCTCGCCCGGCAGCAGGTCGAAGCCGCTGTCGCTTGCCTGACCGGGCGTGTCGCCCATGTCGACCATCACCGCGCGGGCGAGGTTCTTTGCGGTGATCGTCAGGTCGTTGCCCGAGCGGCGCATGGTCAGGCCCGGATCGGGATAGGCCATGTCCTTCGGCATGAGGCGTTCGACGATCGTGCGGCTGACGGCCTCGCCGGCGACGATCAGTTCGGCGACGGCATAGCTCTTCGCCGGATCGGCGCTGCCGAACAGGTCGGCGTCGGGCAGCGTCGCGACGGTGGTCGACGACAGCGGCGTTAGCGTCGCGTCCGCTTCGCGCACGCCCAGCGTCGCGCCGGTCATGTCGCGTACCGTCACGCGCCAATGTGCGGGGATGGCGCCGGTCGCGTCGGACACCAGGACGACGCGGGTCGCGCCGTTGCGGTGTTCGGCGACGATCGCCTGCGGCGCGAAGAAGCGTTTCGCCTGATATTGCAGCAGCTTCCACTGGCCGAGATGGTCGATGCTGGCCCAGCTGATCGAGGGCCAGACGTCGTTCAGCTGCCAGAACAACGAGCCCATCGTCACCGGGCGGCAGGCGCGATGGTGGCGCGCGGCGAGGTCGATCGCCTGCGCCTGATTGACCTGCGTCAGGTAGACGAAGTCGGCGAAGTCCTTGGGGGCACGCAGGCGCTGGTCGAGGTAGAGCTTCAGGCGGGCATTGCCTTCGCCGGCCAGGAACTTCTGGTGCGCCTTCATCACCGGGCTTTCGGGGTCGAGCGTCCCCTTCCCGGCGAACAGGCGGATCGTCGCCATGGTGGGCATCGACTGGAAGCCATATTCGCTCATGAAGCGCGGGCAGCTGTCGAGGTAGTTCTCGACCGGCTTCGACCCCGACCACACGTCCCAGAAATGGCGGTCGCCATTGGCGTCGGTATCCACCGGACCTTCATAATCGGTCGACGGCGAGCCGGGCATATAGGGGGTGCCGGGGCTGTTGCGCGTCACCGCGTCGCGCAGCACGCGGTCGAACAGGACGGCCATGCCGGCGCCGATCCGTTCCTGCTCGTCGGCGCCGACCGCCTTCTTGAACGCCTTGCGGTCGCCCCAGTTTTCCCAGCCCGACAGCACTTCGTTGCCGCCGGCCCAGATCACGACCGAGGGGTGGTCGCCGATCCTGGCGACCTGTTCGTCGGCTTCGGCAGCGACATTGGCGCGGAAGGCGGCGTCGGGCGGCGTCACCGATCCGCCGAACATGAAGTCCTGCCACACCATGATGCCCATCCGGTCGGCGGCGGCGTAGAAGGCGTCGTCGAGATAATAGCCGCCGCCCCAGATGCGGACCATGTTCATGTTCGCATCGCGCGCCGCCTTGAGAAGGCCTTCGGGTTCGGCCGGGTCGACGCGGGCGGGGAAGCTGTCGAACGGAATGACGTTCGCGCCCTTGGCGAAGATCGGCGTTCCATTGACGACGAAGCCGAACGCACCTTGCCTGCGATCGAGGGTGACGGTGCGCAGGCCGATGGTGCGCGTCTGCGTGTCGCCGTCGAAGGTGGTCGCGACGGTATAGAGCGGCTGCGCGCCATAGCCGACCGGCTGCCAGCGCTGCGGGCGCGGGATGGTCAGCGGGATCGACACCGGGTTCTCGCCCGGCGCGAGCGTGACGGTCGCCTGGCCGGTCTGGCGGCTGCCGTCGGGACCGGTGACGGTGGCGGTGAGCGTGACCTGCTTGCTGGTGTCGGCGATGACGGTGGCGTGCGCGGTCAGGCGCGCTTCTGCGTCGTTCAGCGCGTCCTGCGCAACGCGGACATGATCGAGGCGGGCATCGTCCCAGGCCTCCAGCTTGACCGAGCGCCAGATGCCGTTGGCAACGAGGCGGGGACCCCAGTCCCAGCCGTACTGATATTTCGGCTTGCGGATATAGGGGCTGGTCTGCACGCCCTTGGGCTCGTCGCCGAACGCGCTGTCATATTCGCCAGGCAGCGGGTGCGCTTCCTTCAGCACCATCGGCTGGAGCGTCTTGATCGGGCTGGCGATGGTGACGAGGATTTCGTTGTCGCCCGCCTTGAGCAGCGGCTTTGCATCGGCACGCCAACGGCGGTGGGCATTGTCCGCGGTCAGCAGCGGCTGGCCGTTGACGGTGACGGTCGCGAACGTGTCGAGCCCGTCGAACACGAGGTCGAGGTGCCGGTGCGCGAGCATCTGCGGCGTGACGGTCAGCGTCTTGCGGTACTGCCACGCCGACAAGCCGGCCCATTGGATCGCGCCTTCATTGGTGCCGATGAAGGGATCGGGCACGCGTTTCAGGCGGATCAGGTCTTCCTGCACGCTACCCGGCACGCGCGCGGCGAACCAGCGCGCTTCCTTCGGATGTGCCTTGACGGCGGCGGTATCGGCGGGGTCGAGCCGCGCCTGCCATGCGCCATCGAGCGGCACCACCTCGCGCGCGGCAAGCGGCGAGGTGGCGAGCAGCAGGGTCAGGAGGGCGCGCTTCACTTCGAACCTTCCGTCAGTTGGACCTTGCCGACCGTATAGAAGGGGTCGGTTAGCGGAGAGGTGAACTGGAAACAGACATCCCGATCGCCCGTCATCGTCGGCAGCGTGCCCGACAGCGTGAAGCGCTGCGGCGCCGTTTTCGGATCCGGCAGCGGGAAGGCGCCGACCGCGATCGGGTGGGCGGTCTTGTCGCCGGCCTTTTGCGCGGCGGCGGCGGCGATGCAGCCGACCTGGACGAGCAGCTCGCCATGCGCCGACACATTGTAATGTTCGCGCACCATGCGCTGTTCGTGCGCGAGGCCGTAATGGCGGGCGAGGCGCACGACCTCGACGCTATAGCCACGCGCGACGTCGAGCGGCGCGTCGGGGTAGAGCGTGCAGGTATCGAACAGGTTGATGTTGTAGACGGGCGCGTCGGCGGTCGCTTCCGAGGTGAGCGGCACGCGCAGGCCGAGTGCGCCGGCGGGGCAGGCCGCCATGTCCGAGCTCGCGCGAGCGAGCAGGGCGGCGCGCGACGTGTCGAAGCTGCGCACCGCCGCGGTCGGGGCGCCGTTTGCGTCGAAGGCGACGGCATTCACCATAATGCCGGGCTTCAGCGTCAACGGCGCAGTATAGGCGGGCGAGCGCAGCGTCGGCGCGCTGCCATCGACGGTGTAGCGGATCGTGCCATAGGGGACCTGCGTCGCCAGCGCGAGCGCCACGCTGTTCTTGCGCAGCGCATCGCCGCGCGTGCCGGTGAGGTCGAAGCCGACCGCAAAGGCGCTGTCGGCGACGCGCATGCCGGCGCGCGACCAGCGATCGTCCTGGCGTTGCAGGCGAGGGAGGAAGGCGGCGAGGTCCGCCGGCCGGTCGCGCTGGACCTTGGGCGACCAGGTGATTTCGGCGAGCGCGCCGGCGCGCGGGAAGATCAGATGCTGGAGTTGGCCCGGCGTGACGATATATTCGCTCCACAGATTGCCTTGCGCGCCAAGCACGTGGTGCGCCTTGTCCGCGGCGATGCCCTTGGGCAGCGGGTCGTAGGCATAGACCTGTTGCAGCGTCGTGATGTCGAGACGGCCGGGCGGCTCGTCGCTGCGGCGGCTCTGCAAGCCGTTGAGGTAGAGCGGGTTGCCCGGCGACATGACGACGTCATGCCCCATGTTGGCGGCGTCGATCCCGCCCTGTTCGCCGCGCCACGACATGACCGAGGCGGAGGCGGGCAGGCCGCCCTCCAGGATCTCGTCCCAGCCGATCAGGCGGCGGCCCTTGGACTGGAGGTAGGTGCCAAACTGTTCGATCATCCAGCTTTGCAAGCCGTTTTCGGTCTTGATGCCCAGCGCCTTCATCTGCGCCTGCACCTCGGGGCTGCGTTCCCACTGGTCCTTGACCGCCTCGTCGCCGCCGAGATGGATGTAGGTGCCGGGGAAGATCGTCATCAGCTCGTCGAGCACGTCCTTGACGAAGGCGATGCCCTTCGGCCCCGGATTGAACAGATAGGGCATGATGCCCCAATTGTTGCTGACCAGCGGCCGGTCGCCGAGGATGCCGAGCTCCGGATAGGCGGCGACGAGCGCATTGGCGTGGCCGGGCAGGTCGATCTCCGGCACGATCGTAATGCCGCGCACGCCGGCATAGGCGACCAGCTCCTTCAGCTCCGCCTGGGTGTAGAAGCCGCCGACGCGGTCCTTCTCGGTCGGCTGCGGGCCACCCGTCCAGGGCGGCAGGCGCCAGCCGCCGATGCTGGTGAGCTTGGGGTATTTCTTGATCTCGACGCGCCAGCCCTGATCGTCCGTCAGGTGCAGGTGAAGCGTGTTGAGCTTTACGCTCGCCATCTGGTCGACGATCGCCCGCAGCGCCGGCATGGGGAGGAAGTGGCGCGCGGGGTCGATCATCAGCCCGCGCCAGCCGAAGCGCGGTGCGTCGGTGATGGTGAGGGCGGGGACGGCGACGGGCTTTCCGAACGCCGCATCGGGGCTGAGCAGCTGCGCCAGCGTCATCGCGCCATGGACGAGGCCGCGGTCGCCCGATGCGGCGACGGTGATCCCCTGCGGCGTGACCGTGAGGCGATAGGCTTCGTCGCCGGTGACGCTGGCGTCGCGGACGAGGCGGATCGCGCCGGTGGCGCCGGGGGTGAGCGCGAGGCCGCGGGTGGTGCGGACGTGGTCGGCGAGCAGGCGGGCAGCGGCGATGGCGCCGGCGTCGGTCGCGGCGATGGTCGCGCCGTTGGCGACGGTGAAGCTGCCCGTGCCGCGGACCACCGATTGCGGCATCGGCAGCAGCGCGAGCGCGGGCTCGGCGCCCGTCTGCGCGATGGCGGGGGTGGCGGAGGCGAGCAGGGCCAGCGCCGCTCCCCCGACGATGGTTGCGATACCGACGTGCTGCGTCATGCCTGCCCCTTGGTCATGTTTTGGTATTGCACGTATCTTGAAGCAGCATCGTCGCGGCGTCCATGCCCGCGCATCAAAAAGTCACAAAAAAGACCCCGGCGTCGCTGAATAGCGAGCCGGGGTCCGAAGGCCGGAGCGCGCAGGGGAGCGCGCTCGTCGGGGAGGAACAGGGTGACGCCGGCCGTCGATCGGCCGGCGCCAATATCTTACATGCGGAACGACAAGGCTGCGGAGAACGTGCGACCGTTCTTGTAGAAGGCGGTCGGACGATCCGGGGTCGCGTTATACTGGCGATAGGTTTCGTCGAGCAGGTTCTGCGCGTTCACGCTGAGCACGACGCCGTCCAGCAGGTTGAGGGAGGCGGACGCGTCGAGCTGATTATACGGCGCCACCATCTCGCGCGAGCCGAGGCGGCCGATCGTGCGGAAATAAGAGGTGCGGTAGTTGTAGCTGACGCGAGCCTGGAACGGACCCTTTTCGAAATAAGGGATCACGTTGACCGTATGCTTCGACAGATACGGCAGATTCAGCGTCGTGCCCGTGACGTCGACCGACGAGGTGCTGCTATCCTGATAGGAATAGTTCGCCTGCAGGCCGAAACCGCCCCAGATTTCAGCCTGCCCCGACACGAGCACGCCGTTCACCGTCGCCTTCGCGCCGTTGATCGGCTGGCTGACGTTGTACGTGGTGATCCGGTTCTGCAGCGCGTTGAAATAGTCGACGTTCTGACGGAACGCGATGACGTAGTTCTTGATGTCGCGGCGGAATAGTTCGACCGCAAGCAGCGTGCCGCTCCGCGGATACCATTCCGCGGTCAGTTCGTAGTTCACCGACTCGTACGGTTTCAGGTTCGGATTGCCGCCGCCGCCGTCGAGCGTGATGTCGTTGAGCGAGGTCGCGGCAGCCAGATCCTGATAGCGCGGACGCGAGATCACCTTGGCCACGGCACCGCGCAAGATGACCTTCGGCGAGATGGTCCAGGCGACGTTCGCGCTCGGCAGGAACTTCAGATAGTCGGTCGCGACACGGGTCGGGATCGGCTGCGGGTTCGCAACGGCGCTGGGCGTGGTGGCGAAGTTCGACACATCGCGCGTGTACACCAGCCGACCACCGACGTTGCCGCGAAGCGGACCCTGTTCGAAATTCGCCTGAACATAGCTGGCGATCACGGTCTCGCGTACCTTGGTGGACGCGCCGACCTTCGTGACGAGCGGGCTGTTGATCGCATTCGCCAGAATGTCGATCACGGCCTGATCCGGCAGGTTCAGATACTTGGTCGCGTTGCCCATGCCGCCGCTGCCGTCGAACGTGCCGTCAGGCGTGGTCAGCGTCGTCACGCCGAGCTGGTTCGCCGTGCGTGAGGACGTGAGGTAAGTGTTGATACCGCGAGCGTCCACGCGGTTGACGTGGTCAGTGACCCGCGATCCGATGAGGATCTGCGTGAGCGGGCCCAACGCGACGGGCACGGTGGCGTCGTACCCGCCAAAAATGTCGCGGTCGGTCGTCACGCTGTAATCGAGCCCCCCGATCTGGGCGCCGACAAGCTGCTTGCCGTTGATGATGAGCGGACGCCCCTCGATCTGGGCAGGGTTGTTATTGGGGTTGGTGAAATAATTCGCGGGGTTGGTCAGGTCGCCGGTGAAGTTGACCGTCGCCGAGTCCGGCGTGAACGCATAGCTGTAAGGCAGCTTGGTCTGGACGTTGAAGAGATATTCCGGATTGCGCCCACCGGTTGCCTTCGACCAGCCGCCCGCGAAGGCGATCTTGGCGCCATTGTCGCCTTCCCAATCGGCGAACAGATTGACGTTGTCGGTCTTCAGCTTCGTCCGGCGGACCAGCGTGTCGAGCTGTGCGCTCTGATTGGGAGCGGCGCCGAACGTCGCGCCAGTAACCACGCCGTTGCTCACCGTCGCCGATTGCAGCACGCTGCCGGTCCATGCGCCGGGGATCGTGTACATCGACTGGCTATAATTGTTGTAGTTGCCGTCGATGTGCAGGCCGTTCAGTGTGAACGTCAGGTCAGGACGCGGCCGATACTGGACGGTGCCGGTGACGCTGGCGCGCTGGCGCTGCTGCTGGAAATAGGCATAGTTGATGCCGAACGGCGAGGTTGCCTTATACAGGTCGGCGATCGTGCCGCCGTTGATCGTAGCGCCCTGGCTCTTCAGGCTCAGCGTGCCGTTGGTGCAGTTGACGAACGGGCTGTTGTAAGGGCACGCGCCCGTACCGTTCGGAGCGACATTGTCGTAGCCGAAGAATTCGACGCCCGCGCGGGTCAGGTTCTGCTTGTCGTAGGTGGCTGCGACCAGAATGCCGAACGTCTCGTCGGCATTCTTCCAGCTGTAAAGACCGGACGCGCGAACATTCCCCTTGTCGGAACGGTCGTTGTACGAATAGCCGCCCGAGGCGAAGATCGCATTGGCTGCCAAGTCGAGCGGACGGCGGGTGCGAACGATCACGGTGCCGCCGAGGCTGCCTTCCTCGATACGCGCTTCCGGCGACTTGTAGACTTCCAGCCGGTCGACCAGTTCCGGTGCCAGCAGCGAATAGTTGAAGGTGCGGCTCGACGGATCGTTGTCGTTGCCACCCCAGTCTGCCGAGGCAAGCGCGTGGCCGTCCAGCAGCATGCGGTTGAGCGCCGGATCGGTGCCGAGAATCGCGACCTTCTCGCCTTCGCCAAAGCGACGGTCGATGCTGACGCCCGGGATGTGCGAGAGCGATTCCGCGACGTTACGATCGGGGAACTTGCCGACGTCTTCCGCGGTGATGACGTCGACAACGGCGTTGGCGTTCCGCTTGACGTTGATGGCTTCGCGCAGCGACCCGCGATAACCGGTGACGACGATGTCGTCGCCCGCGGCGTCGGTCTGGCCCGAGGTCTGGGTGCTTCCCGTCGGCGTAGCGGTCGGCGCTTCCTGTGCGTGGGCGCTGCCGGCGAATCCGGCAAGAATGGTGGAGACGAGGATCACGTGGCGCAGGCGCATAGGCTGTTCCCTGAATATGGAACACGCCCGGCCGCATGCCCCCCCTTATGTTCCCAACTGCCGCAAAGCCGGCGACAGTGCAGCGACGGCGAAACAGTTACGCGTTTCCTGCTCGTTGCTGCTGCATTGCTACATATCCAATAAAGCCCAAATGGTATATATAAAAACTGTCACATTTATTTTGGTAGGGTAGCTGACCTATTGTGTCGTTTCGCTCTCGTACGATCAGCCGTTTAGGGCGAAAGCCGTTAGAAAGGAGATTTCGGGGTGATGGTATCGCAAACAGTGGGGCGCTCCCGAGTCGCGCTGGAAATCTGCGTCGAATCGGCGGTGGGCGCGGCGGCGGCGATCGCGGGCGGATGTGACCGGATCGAGCTGTGCAGCGCGCTGGCGCTCGGCGGGCTGACGCCGTCAGCGGGGCTGGTCGCGGAGGTGCTGGCGCTGGCGGTGCCGGCGGGTGTGCCGGTGCGGGCGATGGTGCGGCCGCGGGCGGGCGGGTTCGACTATCGAGCGGAGGATATGGCGCTGGCGTTGGCCGAAGGGCGTGCGCTCATCGCGGCCGGGGCGCAGGGGCTGGTGTTCGGCGTGACGGCTGGGGGAAAGCTTGCGGAGCGGGAGATGCGGGCCTGGATCGCGGGGCTTGGCGAGGATCGCCCGCCGCTCACCTTGCACCGGGCGATCGACGTCGTGGCCGACCCGGTGGCGGCGGTCGATGTGGCGGTCGCGTTGGGGTTCGACCATGTGTTGACCTCCGGCGGCGCGCGCACCGCGATGGAGGGGGCGGCGACGATCGCGGCGATGGTTGCGCGCGCAGCGGGGCGTTGCACGATCATGGCGGGGGCGGGGGTGGCGGCCGACACGGCAGCCGCGCTGCTGGATGCGACCAATGCGGGCGCGCTGCATGGTTCGGCAAGCGATCCTGCGCCGACAGTGGAGCAGGACCGATTTGGCTTCGGTCCGCTGCCGCGCCAGACCAATGCCAATAGAGTCGCAGCGCTGCGACAGGTGATTGACGACAAGTCCAATCTAAGACAATTGTAGCGCAAGGTGCCACTGGCGCCGGTCCGCGTAGCGTGGCACGCCTGATGCCGAAGACGCTTGCGGAAAAGGGGATCGACGATGAGTTTCATGAGCAAGGTGGGGCGGTTCCGCGCTGAAAATCCCTCGCCGCTCTATCTCCAGCTGCAACAGCTGATCCGTGACGCGATCGCCACGGACGTCATCACGCGCGGCGATGCGATCCCCGCGGAGCGCGATCTGGCTGTCGAATATGGCGTATCGCGCATCACGGTGCGCAAGGCGATCGAGGGGCTGGTCGAGGAAGGCCTGCTGACCCGCCGTCGCGGCGCGGGGACGTTCGTTGCCGGGCGCGTCGAGAAGAACTTCAGCAAA
Organism: Sphingomonas sp. DC4900; assembly: GCF_049896485.1. Taxonomy (NCBI): domain Bacteria; kingdom Pseudomonadati; phylum Pseudomonadota; class Alphaproteobacteria; order Sphingomonadales; family Sphingomonadaceae; genus Sphingomonas; species Sphingomonas sp. DC4900. The sequence continues at coordinate 370,923 of NZ_JAFCUK010000003.1, read as the reverse complement.
TTGTCGTCCTTCTCGGAAGATATGGTGGCGCGCGGGCGCGTGCCGTCGAGCGCGTGGATTTCGCGCGCGGCCGGCATCGTTTCGCCCGAGGAATCGATGGCGTTGGCGCTGTCGCCCAGCGCCCCGGTCTATCGCTTCCAGCGGCTGCGCTTCGCCGACGAGGTGCCGATGGCGCTGGAGCTGTCGACGATCGCCGGCTTCTGCCTGCCGTCGGTCGATGCGGTCGATGCCTCGCTGTACACGGCGCTGACCGAGGCGGGGCATCGCCCGGTCCGCGCGTTGCAGCGGCTGCGCGCGGTGCCGTTCGGCGGCGATCATGCGCGCATGCTGGGCGTCGATCCCGGCTCGCCCGGGCTGCTGATCGAGCGGCGCGCCTTCCTGCGCGACGGCCGCGCGGTCGAATTCACCCGATCCTATTACCGCGGCGACAGCTACGATTTCGTGGCCGAGCTCGCCGACACCTGATCCTTAGCGAAGGGCGCCTTGCTGTGACGACGGATACGATGACGGACACGACGATCGGCACGACGCTGATGCGCGCCGAGACGCTGGAGGCGGGGGCGACCGTCGCGCGGCTGGTGGCACGCAATGCCGAAGCGCTGACCGCGCTGGGCGAACGCCTGCGCGCGAACGCGCCCGACGTCGTCGTCACCTGCGCCCGCGGGTCGTCGGATCATGCCGCGACCTATGGCAAGTATCTGATCGAGACGATGGTCGGCGTGCCAGTCGCATCCGCGGCGCCGTCGGTCGTCTCGCTGTTCGATGCGCCGGTGTCGACGCGCCGCGCGCTGTGCATCGCGATTTCCCAATCGGGCCGCAGCCCAGACCTGCTGGCGACCGTCGAGGCGCATGCCAAGGCAGGGGCGGAGGTAGTCGCACTGGTGAACGACGAAACGTCGCCGCTCGCCGAGATGGCGGATACGCTGCTTGCGCTGTCGGCGGGGCCGGAGAAATCGGTTGCGGCCACCAAGTCGTGCATCGCGGCGATGGCGGGGCTGGCCGCGCTGGTCGCGGCCTGGTCGGGCGACGAGGCGCTGAAGGCGGCGGTCGCGGCGCTGCCCGAACAGCTCGACGCGGCGGTGACGCTCGACTGGAGCGCGGGCGTGGACGTGCTCGCCGAGGCCAAGCAAATGTTCGTGATCGGTCGCGGCTATGGCTTCGGCGTGGCGCAGGAATGCGCGCTGAAGCTGAAGGAAACCTGCCAGTTGCAGGCCGAGCCGTTCAGCGCCGCCGAGGTTCGTCATGGGCCGATGGCGATCGTAGGCGAAGGCTATCCGGTGCTGGCGCTCGCCACGTCCGATGCGGCGGGCGAGGACGTGATGGCGGTGGTCGAGACGTTCCGCGAACGCGGCGCGGCGGTGCTGGCGGCGCATGCCGGCGACGACCGCGCGAACCTGCCGGCGCTGGAGGCACACCCGGCGGTGCAGCCGATCCTGATGCTGGCGAGCTTCTATGGTTTGGCGGAGGCGCTGTCGCGGCATCGCGGGCTCGATCCCGATTCGCCGCCGCACCTCGCCAAGGTGACGCGCACGCTATGAGCACCGCCCATCGCTTCACCAACGGCCACGTCGTGGTCGGCGATGCCGTGTGGCGCGGCGCCGAGATCGTCGTCACCGGCGACCGGATCGCGAGCATCCGCCCGCTCGACGGCGCGGCGACGGATGCGGTCGACCTGGAGGGGGGCTGGGTGATGCCCGGCTTCATCGACACGCAGGTCAACGGCGGCGGCGGCGTGCTGCTGAACGACGAGCCGACCGTCGAGGGCGTGCGCGCCATCGCCGCGGCGCATGCGCGCTATGGCACGACGGCGCTGATGCCGACGCTGATCAGCGACACGCCCGATCGGATCGCGCTGGCGCTGGATGCCGTCGATCAGGCGATCGGCGCGGGCGTGCCGGGCGTCGTCGGCGTGCATATTGAGGGGCCGTTCCTGAACGTCGCGCGCAAGGGCATCCACGATGCCGGGCGTTTCCGCCTGCTCGACGAAGAAATGGTCGCGCTGCTCGCCAAGCCGCGGCGCGGCGTGACGATGGTGACGATCGCGCCCGAACTCGCGAACATCGAACATATCCGCCGTTTGGCGGCGGCCGGCGTGCGCGTCAGCGCCGGGCATACCGAAGTGCCCTATGACACGGCGCTCGCGGCGTTCGACGCCGGGCTGACGGGAATCACCCATCTGTTCAACGCGATGCCGGCGATGGTGCAGCGGACGCCGGGCCTGGTCGGCGCAGCGCTGGACGATCCGCGGCCGTGGTGCGGGCTGATCGTCGATGGCGTGCATGTCGCGCCCGCCGTGCTGCGCATCGCGATCCGTGCGCGCGGGCCCGAGCGGATGATGCTCGTCACCGACGCCATGTCCTCGGTCGGTGCGGAGCATAAGGATTTTGTGCTGCAAGGGCGCCAGATCCGCGTGGCGGATGGCATCTGCGCGTATGAGGACGGCACGCTCGCCGGATCGGATCTCGATATGGCGACCGCGGTGGCAAATGCGATGGGCATGCTGGGGCTGGAGCCGGCGGTGGCGGCGCGGATGGCGGCGGGCAATCCCGCGGCCTTCCTGGGCCTGGAGGCGGAGCGGGGTACGCTCGCCGCCGGATTGCGCGCCGACTGGGCGCGACTGACCGCGGCGATGGCGCCGGTCGAGACGGTGATCGGCGGCGTAGCGGTGCCGGGCGCCGCGGCGAAAGAGCATGAGGCAGTAAACGCATGACGATCGACCGGCGGCAGCTTCTCGGGACAGCCGCCGGAGCCGGCCTGACATTGGGTTTGTCAGCGGGATTGCCCGCCATCGCCGCCGCCAGGAGCGCAACCGGCTATGGCGCGCTGCCGATGCCGCTGCCCACCGACCGGCTGCCCGATCCGCTGCCGGTGATCGATCCGTCGCGGATCGGCTTCGACACGGGCTGGCTGTTCCATGAGGGCGACGTGATCGTGCCGCCCGCGACGACGCACGAAGAGACGTATTTGCGCGCCAAGGCGGGCAACGCCCGCGGTGCGGCGGCGATGGACTATGACGACAGCGAATGGCGCCCCGTCACGCTGCCGCATGACTGGGCGAGCTTCCAGCCGTTCGTCGAAAGCGCCAATCCGTCGCAGGGCTACCGTCCGCGCGGGATCGGCTGGTATCGCCGTGCCTTCCGCCTCGATCCCGCCGACGAGGGACGTTACCTGGAATTGCAGTTCGACGGCATCGCGACCAATGCAACCGTCTGGGTGAACGGCAGTCCGGTCGCGCACAATTGGTCGGGCTATAACAGCCTCTACCTCGATATCACGCCGTTCGCGCGGTTCGGGGATGCGCTGAACGTCGTGGCGATCCGCGTCGATGCCGATGCGATGGAGGGCTGGTGGTACGAAGGTGCCGGCCTGTACCGCCACGCCTGGCTGGCGCGCCGCGCACCGGTGTCGATCGAAACCGATGGCGTGCATTGCGATCCGCGCCATGATGGCGGCGACGCCTGGCGCGTGCCGGTGACCGTCACCGCGCGCTCGACCGAGGCCGCGCCGGTGCGCGTGCGCGCGGTGGCGAGCCTGGTCGATCAGGCCGGGCGGACCGTGGCGACTGCGACGAGCGAGCTGGTGGCGGTGCCATCGCTCGACGCTGCAGAGCTGACGACGACGCTGACCATTGCGCGCCCGCAGCGCTGGTCGGTCGAGATGCCGACGCTCTACACGGTGGCGGTGGCTCTGGAACGCGACGGCAAGAGCGTCGACGCGCGGCGGGTGCAGGTGGGTTTCCGCACGATCCGCTTCGATGCCGACAAGGGCCTCTTTCTCAACGATACGCACGTCAAGCTGAAGGGCGTGTGCCTGCACCTCGACCATGCCGGTGTCGGCACGGCGGTGCCCGACACGCTGCTGATGTGGCGGCTGGAGCGGATGAAGGAGCTGGGCTGCAACGCGATCCGCTGTTCGCACAACGCGCCCGCCACCGCCTTCCTGCAACTCTGCGACCGGATGGGGTTCCTCGTCATGGACGAGAACCGCAACTTCAATCCCTCGCCCGATTATATGGCGCAGCTGGAATGGCTGGTGCGGCGCGACCGCAATCACCCCAGCGTCATCCTGTGGTCGGTCTTCAACGAAGAGCCGATGCAGGGCACCGCGGCGGGTGTCGAGATGGTGCGGCGGATGGAAGCGGCGGTGCGCCGTCTCGACGATAGCCGGCCGGTGACCGCGGCGATGAACGGGTCGTTCTTCAACCCGCACAATGTGTCGAGCGTCGTCGACGTCGTCGGGTTCAATTATTATCCGGGCGATTACGACAAGTTCCATCGCCTGAATCCGACCAAGCCGATGACGAGTTCGGAAGATACCAGCGCGTTCATGACGCGCGGCGCCTTTGCCGACGATGCCGCAGCGCATGTCCTGTCGTCGATGGACGATCATGCCGCCGCCTGGGGCGAGACGCATCGCGCCGGCTGGGCAAAGATCGCAGGCCGGCCGTTCGTCGCGGGCGGCTTCGTGTGGACGGGCTTTGACTATCATGGCGAGCCAACGCCCTACGCCTGGCCGACGATCGCGAGCTTCTTCGGGATCCTCGACCTCTGCGGTTTTCGCAAGACCGCCTATGACATCCACCGCGCCGGCTGGATCGACGACGCACCCGTCATCGGCATTGCGCCGCATTGGACGTGGCCGGGCAAGGAAGGCCAGCCGATCAAGCTGCTCGTCATGTCCAATGCCGAACGGATCGTCGTGACGCTGAACGGCCGGGTCGTCGGCGAGGGGGCGGTCGATCGGCTGATGGGGAACAGCTTTACCGTGTCCTATGCGCCGGGAACGCTGGAGGCGATCGCGTATCGCGGCGGGCGCGAGGTCGCGCGGGCGGGGCATGAGACGGTCGGCGCGCCGGTCGCGCTGCGGCTGACGCCGGCGCGGCGTGTGATGGCGGGCGATGGCGAGGACGTGCAGCCCGTCACCGTCGATGCGGTGGATGCGAAGGGCCGGCACGTGCCGACCGCGAACCTGCCCGTCGGCTTCGCCGTCGAGGGCGCGGCGATCATCGGGCTGGGTAATGGCGATCCCAACAGCCACGAGCCCGAAAAGGGCAATGCCCGATCGCTGTTCAACGGACTGGCGCAAGTGATCGTGCAGGCGGATGCGGGGTCGCGTGGGCGGATCGCATTGCGCGCGATGGCACCCGGCCTGAAGCCGGCGACGCTGCGGATCGACCGGCTGGCGGCGACGCCGCGGGTGCAGGTGCCGATGGCGACGATGGTGCGCACGATCGATTCGTGGCGCCGCTCGCCGCGGCTGAGCGCCAAGCCCGATGCCAGCCTGGCGCCGGCGGATGGCGACAACAACAGCTGGAGCTTCGTCCGCAGCGGGACCGCAACCGCGCCCGAACCGCAGGGGGGCTGGCAGGTCTATCGCGCGCGCGTGACGCCGATCCGCGCGATCGCCGCCAAGGGGGGGCGCATCGCCTTTGCCGCGGTCGCCGGGCGGGCGGCGCTGTGGGTCGACGGCGTACGGATCGCCGACAAGGCGGATGCGGCGACCGGACCAATTGCAGCCGCCCTGCCAGCTGGTGGCGGCGAGCGGACTATCGTGTTGATCGTGCAGGCGGATGCGCAGGCGCCGTCGGGAATTGTCGGGCCCGTTGCACTCTCCCGTTGATGTTACAGATTTACTTTGCGATTGGTATTCAATCGGTATGATCGCCCCGTCAGGGAGCGGTAGCGGGACGGCGGCAACGGCCGGAGGGATGACGGGATGATCGACGTGCAGCTGAAGGCGCCGCTGGCAGGATGGGTGCTGCCGCTCGGCGGGATTCCCGATCCGGTGTTTGCCGAGGGCATGATGGGGCCGGGGCTGGGCATCGATCCCGTCGGCGACACGTTGCACGCGCCCTGCGACGCGACCGTGCTGACCGTCCATGCCGCCGGCCATGCCGTGACGCTGGGGCTGGGTGAGGGCGTCGCGCTGCTGATGCATATCGGCATCGACACCGTCGCGATGGCCGGCAAGGGCTTCACGCCGCTGGTCGCGCCGGGCGATGCGGTGCGCAGCGGCGATCCGCTGATCCGCTTCAATCTCGACGCCGTGGTGCTCGGCGCCGCGTCCGCGGTCACGCCGGTGATCGTCGTCGAAGGCGCATCCGTGTCGCTGACCGATGCGGCGGGCGAGGGGCTGGTCGCGGTCGGCGATCCGCTGGTCCGCATCGTCAGCGGTCCAGCCGACGCCGCCACCGCCGCTGCGTCGGGCGAGAGGGTGCGCCACGAGACGATCGTGCGCCTGCCGCACGGGCTGCACGCGCGCCCGGCCGCGCGGATCGTCGCGGCGGTGCGCGAGAGTGGTGCTGACGTCCAGCTCATCGCCGCGGGCCAGACGGCCGCGGCATCGAGCCCGATCGCCTTGCTGTCGCTGGGCCTTGCGACCGGCAGCCCGGTGACGATCGTCGCGCGCGGCAGCGGTGCCGAGGCGGTGATCGCCGCGATCGAGGCGCTGTTGACGCACGAGGTGGAGGATAGCGCGGCGCCGGCCCCCGCCGCCCGGCCGGTGGTGCGCGCCACCCCGGCGACGCTGCCGCCGGGCGTGCTGGGCGGTGTGTCGGCGGCGCCGGGCCTCGCGATCGGCCCCGCCTTCTGGCTGCGCGCCGAATTGCCCGACGTGCCCAGCGCCGGCGAGGGCGTCGTCGTCGAGCGCGAGCGGCTCGCCGCCGCCCTCGCCAGCGTCGATGGGGCGCTGGATGCGGAGGCGGCGCGTCCCGGCCATCTCGGCGGCGTGCTGCAGGCGCATCGCGCGATCCTGGCCGATCCGGATCTGCGCGCGCGGGCCGATGCGGCGGTGGCCAACGGTCTGTCGGCCGCCGCGGCGATGCTGAGCGCGGCGGAGACGCAGGGCGCGGCGCTGCGCGCCTCCGGCAACGCGCGCATTGCCGAGCGGGCGGACGACATTCGCGACGTGGCGCTGCGGGTGGTGCATGCGATCCTGGGCACGCAGCCGGCCTTGGCCAGCGTGCCCGCGGGGGCGATCGTGCTTGCCGACGAATTGCTGCCGTCGCAGCTGGGCGCGCTGTCGGCGGCGCAGGTGGCGGGCTTCGCTTTGGCGGGCGGCGGGCCGACGTCGCACGTCGCGATCCTTGCGGCGGGCATGGGCGTGCCGATGGTCGTGGCGCTCGGCACGGCGATCGACGCGATCGACGATGGCGCGGTGCTGATGCTCGACGCCGATGCCGCGATCCTGATCCCCAATCCGACCGAGGAATGCCTTGCCGCCGCGCGCGAGACGATCGCGCAGCGCGCCGCGGACGAAGCGGCGGCGCTCGCCGCGGGCGACCGCCCGGCGACGACTGCGGACGGACAGGCGATCCACGTCTATGCCAACCTCGGCAACCTCGCCGATGCGCAAGCCGCCGCGGCGCAGGGGGCGGAGGGCTGCGGCCTGTTGCGCACCGAATTCCTGTTCCTCGATCGGGCGACGCCGCCCGACGTCGCGGAACAGGCGGCGGATTATCGCGGCATCGTCGCGGCGTTGCCCGACCGGCCCGTCGTGATCCGCCTGCTCGACGTTGGCGGCGACAAGCCGGCGCCTTATCTGGACATCCCTGCGGAAGACAATCCCGCGCTGGGCCTGCGCGGCATCCGCGTTGCGCTCGCCCGGCCGGAGGTGCTCGATGCGCAGCTGCGCGCGATCCTCTCCGTCCCCGATGTCGCGCGGTGCCGGATCATGGTGCCGATGGTCGCGAGCGTCGACGAGATGATCGCGGTGCGTGCTGCGCTCGATGCCCTGCGCGACGAATTCGGCGTCGGTCCGGTACAGCTCGGCGCGATGGTCGAAACCCCCGCCGCCGCCGCAACCGCGGACCTGATTGCGGCGCACAGCGACTTCCTGTCGATCGGCAGCAACGACCTCACCCAATATGTGCTGGCGATGGACCGCGGCAATCCGGCGCTCGCCGCCGGGATCGACGGGCTGCACCCCGCCGTGCTGCGCCTGATCGAGATGACCTGCCGCGGCGCGGCGACGCGGGGCGTGCCGGTCAGCGTGTGCGGTGGCCTCGCCGCCGATCCGCTCGCCGCGCCCATCCTGGTGGGCCTCGGCGTGCGCACTTTGTCGGTGCCGCCGGCACGTGTGCCCGCGATCAAGGCGCTCGTCGCGCGGCTAACGCTGCCCGCGGTGCAGGACCTTGCCGCCGCCGCTCTCTCTGCCGCCAGTGCCGCCGAGGTCCGCGGCCTTGCCCGACGTTTCGCCGAGGAGGCCGCCCGATGAGCCAGTCCCGCTTTTCCGTGATGAGCTTCCTCCAGCCGCTCGGCCGCGCGTTGATGCTGCCCATCGCAGTGCTGCCCGTCGCCGGCCTGCTGCTGCGGCTGGGGCAGCCGGACCTCTTGAATATCGCCTTTGTCAGCGCGGCGGGGGATGCGATCTTCGCGCATCTTGGCCTGCTGTTCGCGGTGGGCGTCGCCACCGGCTTCGCGCGCGATGGCAACGGTGCCGCGGTGATGGCGGGCATCGTCTGCTATCTGACCATCGGCAACACCGCCCAGGTATTTCTCGTGCCGCCCCCGGGCACAGTACCGCCGGGCACCGCGGATGCCATCGCCGCGACGTTGGCGACAGCGTGGAAGGGCGCGGCGATCGACAAGCTGCAGGTGCCGATCGGCATCATCGCAGGCTTGGTCGGCGGCCTGTTCTACAACCGCTTCGCCACCGTGAAGCTGCCCGAATATCTCGCCTTCTTCGGCGGGCGGCGCCTCGTCCCGATCCTCGCCGGTTTCGCCGGCCTGGCGATCGGCGCGCTGCTGGGGCCGAGCTATGCGGGGATCAACGCAGGCGTCGATGCGCTGAGCCGCGGCGTCGTCGCCGCGGGCGGCTTCGGTCTGTTCGCCTTCGGCCTGCTCAACCGGCTGCTGCTGGTGACGGGGCTGCATCACATCCTCAACAATGTCGCCTATTTCGTCGTCGGCGATTATCACGGCAAGACCGGCGACCTGACGCGCTTCTTCGCCGGCGATCCGACCGCGGGCGGTTTCATGAGCGGGTTCTTCCCGGTCATGATGTTCGGCCTGCCCGCCGCCTGCCTGGCCATGTACCACGCCGCCGCGCCCGATCGGCGCAAGGCGGTGGGTGGCATGCTGTTCAGCCTCGCGCTCACCTCGTTCCTGACCGGCGTGACCGAGCCGATCGAGTTCAGCTTCATGTTCCTCGCGCCCGTGCTCTACGCGATCCACGCGGTGCTGACCGGCCTGTCGGAAGCGATCATGAACGCGCTCGGCGTGCGCATGGGCTATGGCTTTTCGGCGGGCCTGTTCGATTACGTGCTGAACTACGGCAAGGCGACCAAGCCGCTGATGCTGCTGCCCGTCGGCGCGGTCTATGCGCTGGTCTATTACACGCTGTTCCGCTGGGCGATCGTGCGGTTCGACCTCAAGACGCCAGGCCGCGAGCCGGTGGAGGCGGGGGTCGCACCCGCCGCCGCCGTCCCCGCGGATGCCAAGGCCGCGGCGTTCGTCGCGGCGCTGGGCGGGCGCGCCAATCTGCGCAGCATCGACGCCTGCGCCACCCGCCTGCGCCTGGGCGTGGCGGACGCCACCGCGATCGACGAAGCGCGCCTGCGCAGCCTCGGCGCGCGCGGCGTGCTGCGTCCGTCCGGGACGTCGGTACAGGTGATCGTCGGCGGTATCGCCGATGCGCTCGCGATGGACATGCGCGCGGCGCTGGATGCGGGGGACGCGGGTGAGGGCGCCGCGCCTGCCGCTGCCGCGCCGACCCCGGCCGCGGCGCCGGTGGACCTGCCGCCGACGCTGCAAGCGGCGCTCGGCGGCAGCGGCAATGTCGCCTCGGCCAGCCGCCACGGCACGCGTCTGCGCATCGTCGTTACCGATCGGAACCGCGTCGACGCCGCGGCGCTGGCCGCCCAAGGCCGCGCGCTGACCTGGGCCGCACCCGACACGTTGCACCTGCTGACCTGACACACCGCTTGCATCCCCGCGGCGGCCCGGCTAACCGGGCGCCTGCGCGGGTGTAGCTCAATGGTAGAGCAGCAGCTTCCCAAGCTGAATACGAGGGTTCGATTCCCTTCACCCGCTCCAATCTCCCTCCTGTGAACCGGCTCGAACCCTAGTGGGGAACGGGGGATGTCGCCTTTTGGGAGGAAAGCGGACGTAGAGATTGAGCACCACAGCGCAGCGCCGGTGCCTCTTACTTTGATTGACCGCGTAGCCTGACGACAGTTCGAGTGGCGTTCCATAACCGTTGCCCCTTGAAAATGGAGCGTACGCGCTCGCGCATCGTAGGTGGGGTTGGGTCGACATCCAATATCGCCTCCTCCGCGGAAGTTGCTTCTTGAAAGCAGTGAGGTGCAACTAAAGCGCCAATCTGGTCCGGCGGGGAAACATGGTCATCTATTTTCTCTGCGTTACGCTCTAAGCATTCGCGGTATCGGGTGCTCGCCGCTGTCGCCTTCGCCTTCCTTGCTGGATCGACAATTTGGACCTTTGGAGGCGCTTGCATTGCTTGAATTAGCGGTGCCATAAATCTTCTCCACGGTACATATTTATGCAGAAGTCGCTGTAGGGCCACCTGATGATCGCTTCCAGATAGCACACGCGGAAAGCTTCGCAATCGAACGGCGTCAATTCGCGGCGCTGGTCCAATGTCCGCTATTGCGGCGAAAGCGGAACATCCACTTTCGAAAAAAAACGAATAGCCTACGCTAAATCTTCAACTCGACGGTGGTTAGGGCAGACTCCTGAATTCCGTCGGTAGGGGCTGGCCAAGGAAATTGGACCTGATGAATGACCGCTTCCGGGCCTTCAAAAAGCAAAGCGCTCGCTGATCGGCGCGGTCGTATGGCTCTTCGAACAGTACGATCTGTGTGTTCGGCAGGAAGGTGTTTTGTTTTGTGAGCAAGTCCGCATCCCGTAAGCGGCGTACGACGACTTTAAAACCGCACGCACGAGCATCGCGCGCGTACTCCGCCACTGTTTCAGGGCGGCCAGCCATACCAACACGCGGGTCACGAAACTGCGGAGGCGCATCGGCGTGGGACGCTATCATAGCGGCGAGGACAAGCGCGAGCATGACACGAGGTTATCACTGACCAGTCGGGCCGCAATATCTTACCCGTAGAGGCGTAACGACCGCGAGTGGACGTTCGCCGCCTTCGACTGATGCATGGATGAGCGGGTTACGAACATCCAGCCCGAAGCACTGCCCGCCGACAGCTTCGGCGTCGCGATAATCCGCCAAAATGGGCACATGCATGAAGCGTCCGGTTCGAGCCTGTTAATATCCTTGCGTTACATCGCGTTCGTCATCGACCGGAGTGGGTAGTGCGGCGCGGAGTGAGGTTTGGACGGGTGTTGGCGCTCGCGCTGATCGGCATGCTGGCGGTGGCGTCGGCAGCCGTGCCGGCTGCTCCGCCCGCTGTGCATCGCGAATCGATCGAAGGTTTCGCCAAGGATGCGTGGTCGACGTCCGCGGGCCTGCCGCACAACGCCGTCCATGCGATCACGCAGACCGGGGACGGATATCTGTGGTTCGCGACGTGGGAAGGCGTGGCGCGGTACAATGGCGTCGGCTTCACGACCTTTTCGCGCATGTCGACGCCCGCCTTACCCGACAGCGCCATCGCGACGATCGCCGCCGACCGGTTCGGCAACCTGTGGACGGGCGATACGCGCGGCAATCTGGGGCGGCGCGATCCTGCCGGGCGCTGGCGGTTCTGGGGGCGGGCGCAGGGCATGCCGCGGGCCGCGATCAACCGGATGGCGGTCGACCAGGAGGGGCGCGTCTGGGTGGGCTTCGACCGGCTGGGGATCGGACGACTCGATCCCGACGGTCGCTTCACGGTGCTGCGCGGGCCGGCGGGGAAGCCGATCACCGTCTTGCGGATCGCCATCGACGCCGACGGACGACCGTGGCTGGGCACGCTGGACGGCGCCTATCGTGCTGATCGCGACGGTCGCCTGCGTGCCATGTCGGCCGAACTGGGCCTGCCGCCGGGACAGGCGATGCCCTTCCGCGACAAGGCGGGACGCATCTGGCTGACGGCGGGATCGTCGCTGTATCGCGTAGAGGGGGGGCGTGCGGTCGTCGTGTTCCGCCAACCCGACGGCAAACGCTTCAGCGACTTTCTGCACGCCACGAACGGCGACCTGTGGCTGGGCACCGAGAATGATGGCCTGCTGCGGGTGAAGGGCACGCGCGTCGATCACTTTTCGACGCGCAACGGCCTGCCCGAGGGGCGGATCACCGCGCTGTTCGAGGATCGCGAACACAGTATCTGGGTGGGCGCCAATGGCGGGCTGTTTCGGCTGCGCAAGGCTTTGTTCGCCAATCTGCGCGCCGAAGATGGCCTGTCGGGCAATTACGTGCGGGCGCTCGCCGAGACGCGGGACGGCAGCCTGTGGGTCGGATCGAGCAAGGGGCTGGACGTCGTGCCCGCGTCGGGCGTGCCGCGACCGGTGCCGCTGGGCCCGGCCGCCAATCGCGTATCGGTCATGAGCCTGTCCGCCGGGCCGGACGACCTGCTAACGATCGGCACCTTCGGCGATGGTGTGCTGCAGGCGCGCGGCGGGCGGGTCGTCCGCCGCATCACCCAGGCGCAGGGTCTGCCGGCCAATCACGTCCGCGCCTTCGCGCAGGCGCGGGGTGGGGGCGTCTGGGCAGGGACGCAGCGCGGCGTCGCACTGATCGATCCTGCCGGCCACGTCCGCCTGCCGCGCACGCACGATCTGCCGGCCGAAATCGTCTATGCGCTGTCGGAGACGCCCGAGGGACTGTGGGTCGGCACGGTGAGCGGCGCGTGGCTGTGGAACCACAGCGGCGTACATCGGATCGACATCATGGGCGCGGGCCAGGCGAACAGCGTCTTCGGTTTCTTCCATGATCCGGAGACGGGCGACACCTGGATCAGCACTGATCGCGGCCTGTTCCGGCATCGCCGCGACGGCCAGCTGGACCATATCGGCATCGAACGCGGCATGCCCGTCGACGGGCTGTTCCAGATGACGGTCGGGCGCGGCGGATCTGCGTGGATCGGCAGCAACAAGGGCATCGTTCACGTCTGCTTCAAGGCGCTGCGTCTGGCCGCGGACGGCCGGCTGCCCCGTATCGCGCCCGATCTGTTCACCGCGCTGGACGGCCTCGCCAGCGCGCAGAGCAACGGTGCGTCGGGGCCGACGACCCTGCAGCGGCGCGACGGCACGATCTGGATCGCGACGGCGGAGGGGGTGGCGTTCGTCGACCCGCGCCGGCTGGCCCACTTCCGCTTCATGTCGCCGCCCGCGGTCGCGATCGAAAGCGTCGAGGCCGATGGCCAGCCGATGACGGCGGGGCCGGACGGGGCGTACGTGCTGCCGGCCGGAACGCACCGCCTGACGATCGCTTATGCGGGGCTTAGCTACCTGTTGCCGCAGGGCATTCGCTATCGCACGCAGATGGACGGCTTCGATACCGGCTGGGTGGATCGCGAGTCGCAGCGGACGGCGGAGTTCACCACCCTGCCGCCCGGCACCTACACCTTCCGCGTCCAGGCGGCGCAGGCGCGTGGCGCCTGGGGGCCGGACAAGACGATCACGGTGCGGCTGGAGCCGTTCCTCTGGCAACGCTCGTGGTTCCAGTTGGCCTGTGCCGCGCTGGTCATCCTGGCGCTGTGGTGCCTGCACCGCTGGCGGACGCTGGCGATGGCGCGACGCGAACGGCAGCTCGCGAGGCTGGTCGATGCACGCACCGCCGAACTGCGACAGCAGAGCCATGTGCTGGAAGAGGTGGCGCAGGAGCGCGAGCAATTGCTCGACCGCCTGCGCGGGCAGGCCGATGCGCTGGAGCAATTGGCGAACGAGGACCCGCTGACCGGCGTCGCCAATCGCCGCCGCTTCAACGACATGCTGTCGGACGTCGCGACGATCAGCGCGCAGGAGGGGCGTCATTGGTCGCTGGCGATCGTCGATATCGACCATTTCAAGCAGGTCAACGATCGCCATTCGCATGTCGTCGGCGACCTGGCGCTATGCGCGGTGGCCGAGGTGCTGCGCCATGCGGCGCCCGCGGATCATTTGGTCGCGCGACTGGGCGGCGAGGAATTCGCGCTGCTGATGCCCGACACCGATGCCGTGCAGGCGGCGCGCATTGGGGAACGCATTCGGACGGCGGTGCAGCAGCGCGATTACCGGGGCATCGCACCGGATCTTGCGATCACGATCAGCATCGGCGTGGCGACCTGCGCGATGCGCGGCGTGGACGCTTCGACCATCTTCCAGGCGGCGGATGCCGCGCTGTATCGCGCCAAGGCATGGGGTCGGAACCGCGTGGTGGCGGACTGAGGACGCCCTTGCTCACGATAACGCGGCGGGCGAGACCGGCTCGCCCGCGTTGAACGGCGCCTTACCGGCTCAGCAGAGCGGCCGCTTCGTAGAAGGCGGCGCCAATCAGGCCGGCGGCGGGGAGGGTGACAACCCAGGCGACGACGATCCGGCTGGCGACGTTCCAGCGCACCGCCGACAGGCGCCGCGCCGATCCGACACCGACGATCGCGCCGGTGATCGTATGCGTCGAGGAGACGGGGATGCCGCCCATCGTCGCCATGAACAGCGTGATCGCGCCGCCGGTTTCCGCACAGAAGCCCTGCGCAGGCGTCAGCCGCGTGATCTTGGACCCCATCGTGTGGACGATCTTCCACCCGCCCGACATGGTGCCGAGCGCCATCGCGGCCTGACAGGACAGGACGACCCAGAAGGGGACGTGAAATTCACCGCCCAGCATGCCCTGCGAATAGAGCAGGACGGCGATGATCCCCATCGTCTTCTGCGCGTCATTGCCGCCGTGGCCGAGACTGTAGAGCGCGGCGGACACCAGCTGCAATTTGCGGAAGCGCCGGTCGACGCCCATGGGGGTCAGCTTCAGCGACGACCATGCGACCGCCAGCACCAGCATGAGCGCGAGGATCAGGCCGACCGCAGGCGACAGGAAGATCGCGGCCACCGTCTTGCCGACGCCGGCCCAGACGACGCTGGAAAAGCCCGCCTTCGAGATACCGGCGCCGAGCAGTCCGCCGATCAGCGCATGGCTGGACGACGACGGGATGCCGTAGCGCCACGTGATGACATTCCACGCGATCGCGCCCATCAACGCGCCGAAGATCACCTGCGGGTCGATGATCTGCGCATCGACGATGCCCTTGCCGACCGTCTGCGCGACGTGGAGGCCGAACACGGCGAAGGCGATGAAGTTGAAGAAGGCGGCCCACAACACCGCGTGATGCGGTTTAAGGACGCGGGTCGAAACCACCGTCGCGATCGAATTGGCGGCGTCGTGCAGCCCGTTCAGAAAGTCGAACAGCAGCGCGACGCCGATCAGCGCGACCAGCAGCGTGAAGGAGATCGTCATCGGATCACGCGTGATCGATCACGAGACCTTGGATCTCGTTTGCGATATCCTCGAACCGGTCGGCGATCTTTTCCAGATGGCTGTAGATTTCACGATCGACGATGAAGCGCATCGTCTGGTTGTCGCCGCATTCCTTGAACAGCGCGCGCAGGCCCTGGGCGTGATGCTTGTCCACCTCGCCCTCCAGCGCGACCAGCCGTTCGGTCAGCTGGTGCAGGCGGGGGGCGTTGCTGTCGAGCTTGCGCAGCAGCGGGATCGCTTCGGCGGTGACGCGCGCGGCTTCGGCGGCCAGATCGGCCATGGCGCGCATGTCGGGCGCGAAGGCTGTGACGCCGTACAGGTCGATCGTCATCGCCGTCTGATGCATCTGGTCGATCGAATCGTCCATCACGCCGATCAGGTCGGTGATCGCGGAGCGGTCGAACGGCGTCACGAAGACGCGACGCACGTCCTGCAGCACCGCGCGGGTGATGTCGTCGGCCTCATGTTCGCGATGCTCGATCTCCGCGATGTGCTGCGCGATCGCGCCATCGCCGCTGAATAGCTGTTGCAGGGCGTCGGCACCGGCGACCAGCGTGGCGGCGTGCGCCTCGAACTGTTCGAAGAAGCGACCCTGCTTCGGCATCAGCGCCTGGAACCAGGCAACCATAAAAGACCTTTCAGTAATGGCGCGGCGCGCATGGAGCCGGGAGAGGCGGCACGCAAGCCGTTTCTGCCCGTTGCGCCGGACCGGGACGGATGGGTGACGCGCGGGAAGCGGCCACTTGTCCGGCGGAAGACACATCGGCCATGCCGAGTTTCCATGACGATAGCATGACTCATCGCGAATTGCGCCAGCCCGCGTGAGGGGTGGCGCAAGGCCTGAAAAATCCGGGTCGGCAGAACCGGGCGGGATGGCCCCGGCCGTTACGCGCGCTCGACAAGGGCGAGCGCGCGGGGCAGGGCCGTGGCATGTCCTTCGTCGCCACGCTCCGCGCCGCCACCGCCATCGATCACGAGCGGGTGGACGCCGCCTTCGGTGCAATGCGCCTCGACGAGCGCGACGATTATCGCCGCATGCTCACCGCCCATGCCCGCGCCGTGCCGGGGGTGGAGGCGGTGCTGGCCCGCGCCGACCCCGCCTGGGGCTTGCCCGCCTGGACGCCGCGCACGCCCTTGCTGGTATCGGACCTGGCCGCGCTCGATGTCGGCATGCCGGATCCATTGCCCTTCGACCTGCCGAGCCAAGAGGCCGCGACCTGGGGCGCGCTCTATGTCGCGGAGGGATCGCGGCTGGGCGGGCAGGTGCTGGCGCGCGGCATCGCCGCGGGCCTGCCGCATGCCTATCTGTCGGCGCGTCACGCGCCGGGTGCCTGGCGGGCGCTGCTGGCAAGCCTCGACGCGCGCGCCGCGACGGCGCCGCCAACATGGCGTGAGGGTGTGGTGGACGGCGCCAAGGCGACCTTCGCGCTGTTCATGGCTGCGCATGCCAAGAGGTAGCGGCAGATTGACGTAGATTTAACCGTCATTACTCATTTTGGCGTAAGATAAGTCCAAAATGCTACGCTTTTGCCAGCGTACCTGTCATTCGCGAGCCGGGGTGAAAGGGGGGTCGTGGACCAATGGCGCCGAACGTCGGCAAAGTGACATTCTTGCTGGCAGAGATGCAGACGCGGATCAACGCGGCCGGCCTGCGCAGCTTCGAAGGCGACGTCGACCGCTTTGCCATCTTCTCGCTGATCGTGCGTGAAAGTCTGCGTCGCAATCCGCGCGGCAAGGCGATATCCACGCATTCGCTTGCCATCTCGCTGTCGCGCTCGTTCGAAACGGTACGCCGCCACGTCATCGCGCTGACGGAGGCGGGTCTGTGCGTGCGCGGGCAATATGGCGTGCTGGTGCGCGCCGAGGTGCTGGAGCGGCCCGACATCGCCGCGATGATGCAACTGGCACACGACAGTTTCGTCTGTTTCGTCGAGGGGCTGGAACAGCTCGGCGAGTGGAGCGGCGCCCGGCCCGCCGCCAAGCCCTATGATCCGCAGGTCGGGATTGCGGCGTCGGTCGACGTGATGCTGGCGGCGGTCGACAGCAATCGGACCATCCATCGCAATTGGCTGGATCTGATGCTGTTTTCGACCGTCCTCTACGCGAACCTGCAGCGCAGCCGCGCCGCAGGACAGCCATTCGGTTTCGGCCCAGACCATGCGGTGCGGCCCGCCGCGCTTGCCGAGGCGATGAGCCTGCCGGAAACCACGGTCCGCCGGCGCTTGAAGCTGCTGGTCGAAGAGGCGGGATCGCTGGAGCGGGTGGCCAAGGGCTACATCGTGTCGGATGCGTGGATGGCCCAGCCGGGTGCCGCCGAGACCAGCGCGCGCACCTACAGCAACATCCGCCTGATCGTGACGCATGCCGTGGCCAACGGCTTTCCGATCGACCGCCCGGCCAGCGTCTACATCGACGGACGTCCGTCAGCCGTCCAGTTCGTCTGAGCGATTGCCCGGCTGCGACTGGAGCACGCGGTTCTTGCCCCGCCGCTTGGCGAGGTAGAGGGCTTCGTCCGCGGTGCGCATCGCGCTGGCCGGATTGCCGTAAAAGGCCGCCACGCCAGCCGAGAAGGTCAATTGCCCGATGCCCTCGCCCGTCGTCTGGTTGACGAGCGTGCGGGCGGCGAGCGCCTCGCGCGCGATGTCGAGCCGGTCGATCGCGTCGGCCGGATCCATGTCCTCAAACAGACAGGCGAATTCCTCGCCACCGTGGCGGGCGACGAAGGCGGCGACGCCCAGTTCGCGGCAGAGATGCTTGCCGATCATCTTCAGCACGCGGTCGCCGGCATCATGGCCGTGGCGATCGTTGATGCTCTTGAAATTGTCGATGTCGCAGATGGCGACGCTGTGGCGGGATTCGGCCCAGTCGATGTCGGTGTCGCCGCTCAGCGCGCGCAGGCGTGCGTCGAAGCTGCGCCGATTGGGTAGGCCGGTCAGGTGATCCTCGTCCGCGGCCCGCTGTGCCTCCTTCAACGTGGTGCGCAGCGTCTCGGTTTCGCGGCGGGTCTCGTCGAGCCGCTCGGCGAGCTGCTGGGTGCGGGCGACGGCGGCGGCGGTCAGGTCGATCAGTCGCGCCACGGTGCCGCGCGGATCACGATCCAGACCGTCCGCCTCCGCGCTCAACGCCGTCTCATAGTCGCGCGTCGAGGCCTGTCCCTGACGGATCACGCGCTCCGAATCGCGCAGGCGCCGCGACAGCGTGTCGGCCATTGACGCCATGCGTTCGGCCTGACGATGGGTCTCCGCCTCGGCCTGCCCCGCCAGCCCATCGACGAACTCCGGATTCAGGCGCCCGGCCCGTGCCAGCTCGTCGTCGATCGCGCGCGTCAGCCGGTTGTCCTCGCCCAGCACATAGCGGCGGGCGATCCGAAAGTGCGCTTCGGTCGGCGACAGATCGTGGGCCGACAGGAAATCGCCGATCTGAGCGAAAAGCCGCCGCCCCGCCTCACGACGGGCGTCTTCGCCCGACCCGGCCATGCGTGCCGTGCCGCCGGTCAGCCAGGACGACAGACGGGCCATGCGCGACGGCGCCGTATCGTGGGGCATGACGGGCGGCAGGGCGTCGATGCCGCGCGCTCCCGCGATGCGTGGCCCGGACATCGCCGTCCCACGCGCATCGCCATGGCTCAATGGCACCGTCATCCGTCACGTTCCCGATTACCTTTACGAGAACCAATCCTAGACCAGCACAGGTGAAGTAAAGCTTAGCCGCGCCTCATTTCGGTGCGGAAACGATCGAGAAATTCGGTGTGTTGACTGCGATGATCGGAGATATCGTTGTATCTCAATAGTATAAAATTGTGGGTGTGCGCCTCACTCTTCCGCGATCGGGGCGGTCATGATGGCGCGTAGGCCAGGCATGTTGTCGTGATAATCGAGCGTACCCGACAGGCGCTGCACCATCGCGACCATCATCCGGCTGCCGAATCCCTGGCCGTCGCCGCTCGCCTCGCCGCGACCGCGCCCATCGTCGGCGACGATCAGCCGCAGCCGACCGCCATGCTGCTCCAGCGTGATCGCGAGCGGACCGGCCGCGCCGTCATAGGCATATTTGGTGGCGTTGATCACCAGTTCGGTGAGGATCAGCCCGATGTTCACCGCACGATCGGTGGGCACCAGCACCGGCGCCAGATCCAGCGTCAGGTAGCGTCCCCAGTCGGCCCCCAGCGAGGTGCGCATGTCACCGACCAGTTCCTCGACATAGCGCGACAGATCGACACTCTCGACCTGATCGTCGCGATACAGGCGGCGATGGACCAGGGCGACCGCCGCGAGTCGCGCCTGCGCCTCGGCCAGATGGTCCGCGATGGCGCCGGGGCCGGCGGTCTTCGCCTGCAAACGCAGGAAGGACGCGACCAGCTGCAGGCTGTTCTGCACGCGGTGGTTGACCTCCTTCATCAGGACGTCCTTCTGCGCGAGCAGCGTTTCCTTTTCGCGCAGCGTCCGCGTCAGCTCCCGGTTCAGGCTGCGCAAGCGGACCTGCTGGCGCCCTTCGAACAGGCGGCGACGGATACGGTGCGCAGCCTCCACCTGCTCCTGCGACCAGCGGCGCGCGCGCCCGCGCACCGTCTCGACATAGCTGGCGAAGGAGGCGCGGGGGGTGAGGGCGGCGGCGTCGTTCGCCTGCGGGCCGGCGCTGTGGCCGGGGGCCTTGTGTGGATTGCCCGCCCACTCGATCGTCTCGACCCGCTCGGCGCGGAGCCAGAGCAGCGTCGCATCCTCCTGGCGCAGCGGCATGGCGATCATGCCGCTGGCATAGGTCAGCACATCGTCCTCCACGCCCATCAGCGCGGGCAGTTCGTGCGTCGCCACCGGCTCGTTGCCCCGCTCATGCACCCAGCGGGCGATCGCGCGCAGCACGGCATCGGGCGGGCAGCGCCCGCTGGCCTCGACGTGATCGCGCGTCACCAGCGCCAGGCCGTCGGCATCCAGCATCTCGCGCAATTCGTCGCGGGTCGCGCGGATGATCTGCGGCAACGTGCCTTCGTTGCCCAACCGAGGTGCGAGGCCGTCCTCGACGGTGCGAAGCTGCAATCGCTCGCGATAGGCCGCCGCCTCTTCTTTCGTGCGGATCTGGCGGGCGAGGGCGCTCGCCAGCGTGGCGGCCGCGCTGCGGGTCGGCGCGGGCAGCTGGCGCGGCCCGTCATTGTGACACGCGATCAGGCCCCAGAGCAGCCCGTCCTTGACGATCGAGATCGACGCGGACGCCCCCACGCCCATGTTGCGCAGATATTGGAGGTGGATCGGCGAGACGTGGCGGAGCGCGACGTCGGACAGATCGACTCCGGTGAAGCCCGCCGGCCGCAGCGGGGCGGGGGTATAGTCCACCGTCGGAATCGCGCGCGTCCGGTTGCGGACGTAGAGCGCGCGCGCCTGCTTCGGAATGTCGCTCGCGGGGAAATGATGGTTGAGGAACGTCGGCAGATGCGGCGCACGATCCTCGGCAACGACGACGCCGGCGCCATCGTCGAGGAACTGGTAGATCATGACCCGATCGAAGCCGGTCAGCGTGCGATAGGCAGCAGCGGCCCGCGCGCACAGCGTCGTCTTGTCCGTCGCGCGCTCGAAGCTGCTCGCCACGGCGTCCAGCCACGCCAGCGTCGCGGCGGCGGTGGTCGCATCCGCCTCGATCGGCTCGAGTTCGACCAGCAGATGCGTGCTCGACCGATGCAGCGCCACCGTGAAGCGCTCATCGCGCCCGTCGATCGGCTGCGGCATCCGCGCATTCAGCCCGCCCGACAGGCCTTCGATGAGCGGCCCCACCTCTTGCCCGATCAGCGTGGCGAGCGGTTGCCCCAGCCAGTCGCTGCGCAGCCGCGTTTCCAGATCGCCGGCGCCCGCGACCACCGCATGGTCGCCCTCGATGCTCGCGACGAGCAGTAGTCCGTGCGGCTGGATCGCGCCCGGAATGTGGATCGGCTCGCGATCGCAAATGGTGAGGTCGAGAGGCGAATCCGCCGCATCGCTGGCCCGGGTCGGGTGGGAAATCGCCATTATCACTCTGATAGTATCCGCGGGACAGCATGGTCCCGCTCACAAGGCATTACAATCCGCCCCGTATTAATCTGCATCAATATTGTGGGCCTGCCGCAGAATCTGGGGGAACGCGCCGCTGCCATGGCGGGTTGGCGGTGCGGACTTTCAAGGACATGCCAATGCTCGCCCATACCCCGATTCGCTACAGCCCCGATGTCGAGCGGATCGATCCAGATGAGGCAGAGACGATCGCGGGGCTGACCGACGCCTTCCGCGACATCCTCGATACGACGTCGCGCGACTATGGCCGGGCGGTTCGGTCGGTGCATGCCAAGGCGCATGGCATCGCGCGGGGCACGCTGACGATCCATCAGGGGCTGCCAGCCGAACTCGCCCAGGGCATCTTCGCGAGCGCCGGCACGCATGAGGCGGTGCTGCGGCTGTCGACCAACGCGGGCGATCTGTTGCCCGACGCGATCGGGCTGCCGCGCGGGCTGGCGCTCAAGGTGCTGGATGTGGACGGCGCGCGTCTGCCGGGATCCGAGGACGACCGGACGCAGGATTTCGTCATGGCGGACGGGCCCGTGTTCGCCGCGCCCGATGCGCAGGCGTTTCTCAAGAATCTGAAGCTGCTCGCCAAGACGACCGATCAGATGGAGACGGGTAAGGTCGTCCTGTCGAAGGTATTGCGCGGGATCGAGGCGGGGCTGGAGGCGGTTGGCCATCCGTCGGCGACGTTGAAGACGTTGGGGGGCGCGCCGCACCTCCATCCGCTGGGTGAGACATTCTACAGCCAGACGCCGTTCCGCTACGGCGACCATGTCGCCAAGTTCGCACTGTTCCCGGTGTCGCCCGCACTCGTGGCGCTGACGGGGGTTGCCGTCGATACCTCGGATGATCGCGATGCGCTGCGGGCGGCGGTGCGCGAGACATTGATCGCGCACGGCGGTCAGTGGGAGCTTCGCGTCCAGCTCAACACCGACCTCGACGCGATGCCGGTAGAGGATGCGACGGTCGAATGGGACCAGGCGCAAAGCCCGTTCGTCACCGTCGCCACGCTCGACGTGCCGCCGCAGATCGGCTGGGACGACGAGCAGACGCGCGCCACCGACGAGGCGCTGTCCTACAGCATCTGGCATGGCATTGCCGCGCACCAGCCCCTTGGCAACATCAACCGCGCACGCCGGGACACCTATCGTTTCTCCGCCGAGTATCGCCGCAGTTTCAACGGCTGCCCGATGCACGAGCCGGCGCGGCTTGCCGACCTCGCGTGATCCGGCCTAGCAGCGCAGCATGATACGGTTGTTTCACGTCAGCGACGTCCATTTCGGCGCGGAGGATCCTGCCGCCATCGCCTGGTTCGGCAGGTGTGTCGCCGACGAAGCGCCCGATGCCGTCGTGATGACCGGCGACCTGACAATGCGCGCCACCCGCCGCGAATTCCAGCGCGGCGGCGAATGGCTGGCGAGCCTGGGCGTGCCCGTCACGCTGGAGGTCGGCAACCACGACATCCCTTATTACTGGGACCCGTTCCGCCGGTTATTCGCGCCGTATCAGCGCTATGCCGCGGTCGAGCGGATGATCGAGCGCGAACTCGACCTGCCGGGCGTGACGATCGTCCCGCTGAAGACGACGGCGCGCGCGCAATGGCGCTGGAACTGGTCGAAGGGGCGGGTGAGTTCGGGATCGCTCCGGCGCGCGCTGGCGATGATGGCGGAGGCGCCCAAGGGCAACGTCATCCTGGTCGCCGCGCATCACCCACTGATCGACGGCGGCGCCAAGGGGACCGCCAAGACGCATGGCGGTGACGCGGCGCTCGGCGCACTGTCGGAGGCCGGCGCCCACGCCGTGCTGTCGGGCCACGTCCACGATCCCTTCGACCTGCCGATCGAGCGCCACGGCCGGATCGTGCGGATGATCGGTGCGGGCACACTGTCGAAACGGACGCGCCATACGCCGCCGGCGTTCAACGAAATCCGCGTCGCCGACGGGGCGTTTAAAACGATCGTGCGGCGCATGGGCGAGGCGCCGGTAGCGGCCGCTTAGCCGGGATAGGGCGACAGGGCGGTCGGCCCTGCGACGTCCGCCACCCCCGACGGTCGCAGCGCACCGCGGGCAAGGCCGATGGCACGCATCGCGGCGACATAGTTGCTCGCCGCCATGACCGCGCACAGCCAGCCGACCAGCAACGCATCGACGGTGAGGATCGGCCAAAGCCATACGCGTGGCGCCATGATCGCCGCAGCGCCCAGCAGATAGTGCGGGATCATCAGTGGCAGCATCGCTACGACCGTAAAGGCGATCGTCCACGGCAGCCGCCGCGCCATGATCCGAACCGAGGCGACGGGTCCGATCGACGCATCGCCCAGCGTCGCCGCGACCGTCCAGGCGACCAGCAGGCACTGGACGATCAGGCCACCCGCCAGACCGGCGAGCAGCGCCGCCGGCGTCTGCGGCAGGCCGAACAGCTGCGCCGCCGACAGTGCGATGTGGATCGCCACCACGCCTGCGAACAGTCGCATCGCCAGCGGATCGCGCCGCGCCGTGAACCGGGGGTCGCGTGTGTGGACGAAGCGCGTGATCCAATAGGTGGGGACCAGCAGCGCCAGCACCTTCACCATCCCCAGCGCCATGCGCAGCGGATGATGCTCCAGCGCCTTGGCGGCGGCGATGCTGTCGTACATCCCGATATGCACCTCGGCGACATGCTGAAGCAGTTCGAAGACGACCGGCACCAATGCGAGCAGCGGACAGGCGGCGAGGAAGGCGAGGCTGCCGCCATAGCTCGTCCGAAGGCCCTTCCAGAAGGTCATGGTTCATCTCCCTGGTGCGTGAACGTGAGGATGTCGCCCGGCTGGCAATCGAGGACGGTGCAGATCGCCTCCAGCGTCGAAAAGCGGATCGCCTTGGCCTTGCCCGTCTTGAGGATGGAGAGGTTGGCGAGGGTGATGTCGACGCGTTCGCTGAGTTCGGTCAGCGTCATGCGCCGGGCGTGCAGCATGTCGTCCAGGTGGACACGCACCGGCATCAGACGGTGCCGTCCAGATCGTCGCGCATCGCCGCGCCCCGTTCGAACACCTGCGCCAGGACGAACGCGATCAGCACCGCGAGCCAGCCGGTGAAGCTCGGCTGCCAGTCGGGATAGTCGATGTGCAGCACATTGGCCGCCACGCGCGCGAGGCCATAGCCAAGGTCGGCGAGCTGGATCACCAGCAGCATCCACCCGATCGTCCGCACCCGCGCGGCATTGGTGCGCGCGAAGGGATCGTCCTGCTCGACCGTGCGGAGGATCGCCCGCAACGCCTTGAGCAGTCGCTCCACCGCCACGCCGACGGGGATGCCGACCAGCATCGTCAATTGCATGAACGCGATCACCGCCGCGGTGTCGATACGGCCATGATATTTGCGGATCAGCAGCCGCTCGATCAGCTCGGCGCCGGGCAGCGTCGCGATCAGCACCGCGACGAAAAAGGCGATCGCTATGGCATTGGCGATCCGGAACGCCTGCACGACGCGGACCGACCAGACCAGCAGGCGAGGGGGCTTGGACTTCGCATCTTCCATAAGCGGATGATGCGCATGATATCGAAAAACGGCAAGTGATTCGTTGAAAAACGATATGAAACGCGCTGTGGTCGGGTCGGGTCGGTGCGGCTCGCCAGCCGCTACCGACCTTTTCGACGTGCAGAAGCGCCCGTCGGCTTCGTCGTCTCAATAGGCTGCGGTGAAGCGGGCGTGCGGATGGCGGTGGTATTCCAGCTCGTCGGCCATCGCGATCGCGTAATCGGCGAAGCTGATCCGGCTGTTCCCGGCCTCGTCGGTCACCAGCGTGTCGCCACCCAGTCGGAAGTGCCCGGTGCGGGGGCCTTCGAAAATCTCGGCCGCGGGCGAGAAGAACGTCCAGTCGATGTCGCGTTCGCTGCGCAGGGCGTCGAGGAAGGCCACGCCGCCCTCGGCAAAGGCCTTCCACTCCTGTGGGAATTCCGGCGTGTCGATCAGTGCGACACCCGGCGCCACCTCAAGGCTGCCCGCGCCTCCGGTGACGAGCAGCCGCCGTACCCCGGCCTGGCGCAAGGCGGACAGCAGCATGTCCGCGGTCACGTCGAAATGGAGCGCGCTGACGACCGCGTCATGGCCGTGCAGCAGCGTGGCGAGGGCGGCGCTATCGTGTGCGTCGCCAGCGAACGGCGTGATGCCGTCCGCCACGGGAATGCGATCGGGGTGCCGGGCGATCGCCGTGACCCGATGGCCGCGCGCCGCCAGTTCCTTCGTGATCTCCGATCCCGCGCGCCCGCTCGCGCCCAACACCGCCACCTTCATGATCATCGTCCTCGATGGTTTCCGATAGTGACCATCTCGGCTACGACCCGATGCCATGCAAGACGGCACCTTTATGTTACCCGGTCACCTGGAAGTGATCGACCGCGGCAATGTCTATGCGCGTGACTGTCCCGCGCGGAAGCTGCTCGATCGGATCGGCGACAAATGGAGCGTCCTCATCCTGCTGCTGCTAGGAGATGGCGAGCTGCGCTTCAGCGTCTTGAAGCGGCGCATCGATGGCGTCTCGCAAAAGATGCTCAGCCAGACGCTGCGGTCGCTGGAGCGCGATGGCCTCGTTTCCCGCCGCGTCGAACAGACCGTTCCGGTGTCCGTATCGTACGCCATAACCCCACTGGCGCGGGGATTGCTGACGGCTATGCAGGGGATGATCGACTGGGCCGAAACGGCGATGCCGATGGTCGAGGCGGCGCAGCGGCAGTTCGACGATCGCCCGCAGCGGATCTGAGTAATCCGGACGTCCCTCGTGGGCGATCGTCCGATCCATTCCATTCGCAGGCCACGAAAAAGCCGCCGCCCGGCATCCCGGACGGCGGCTTTTCTGTCAGGTCAGGCCGGGGCCTGAGCCGGGATTACTCCCGGTTCAGATATTCGCCCGCGGCTTCGTCGCTGCCGTCGCCCGAGGGGACGACTTCGGCGAGCGGATCGGGACCCGTGCCGGCATCGTCACGCACCGAACGCTGCTGTTCGGCAGCGCGCAGTTCCGCGGCCGAAGCCGGGGCGACGATCGCCGCCTGCAACGCACGCTGTTGGACGCGGAGCGCCGCATCGCGCGAGGAGGCCGCGACGCGCAGGCGGTTCATGCCCGCGCCGGTGCCGGCCGGGATCAGACGGCCGACGATCACATTCTCCTTCAGGCCCATCAGCGTGTCCTGCTTGCCCTGGACCGCCGCCTCGGTGAGGACGCGGGTGGTTTCCTGGAACGACGCCGCCGAGATGAAGCTGCGGGTCTGCAGCGACGCCTTGGTGATGCCGAGCAGGACGGGCTTGCCCTGCGCACGGACCTGGTTCGCGTCGAGCTTGTCGTTGATCGCGTCCATTTCCTCGCGATCGACCTGCTCGCCCTTCAGCAGCGTGGTGTCGCCGCCGTCGGTGATCTCGACCTTCTGCAGCATCTGACGAACGATCGTCTCGATGTGCTTGTCGTTGATCTTCACGCCCTGCAGTCGATAGACTTCCTGGATTTCGCTGACGAGATATTCGGCCAGCGGCTCGATGCCCATCGTTTCCAGGATGTCATGCGGGTTCGGCGAACCGCCGATCAGGTTGTCGCCACGCTTGACGTAGTCGCCTTCCTGAACGTCGATCACCTTCGACTTCGGCACCAGATATTCGACGATATCGCCGCCGTCCTCCGGCTGGATGCCGATCTTCCGCTTCGCCTTATAATCCTTGCCGAACACCACGCGACCCGAAACCTTGGCGATGATCGCCGCTTCCTTCGGGATACGCGCTTCGAACAGCTCGGCGACGCGCGGCAGACCGCCGGTGATGTCGCGGGTCTTGGCGGACTCGCGGCTGACACGGGCCAGAACGTCACCGGCCTGCACCTCGGCATTGTCGTCGACCGACAGCACCGCACCCGGCGCCAGCATATAGCGGGCGGCCTCACCATCTTCCGAGGTCGTGAGGGTCAGGCGCGGACGCAGATCCTCCTTCGACTTGGACGAGGTGCGATATTCGATCACGACGCGCTGGGCGATGCCGGTCGCTTCGTCGGTCTGCTCGGTGAGCGTCTTGCCCTCGGTCAGATCCTGATACTTCACGATACCGGAGTTTTCCGTGATCACCGGCATGGTGAACGGATCCCACTCCGCCATGCGATCGCCCTTCGACAGCATGTGGCCGTCGTCGAACATCACATAGGCGCCGTACGGGATGCGGTGCGTCGAAAGCTCGCGACCGTCCATATCGACGATCATGATCTCGCCCGAACGCGACAGCACCACGCGACGACCGCGCTGGTCGACGATCAGGCGCAGGTCCTTGAACACCGCAGTGCCGTCGACCGGCGCCTCGAGATTCGACTGCTCGTTGAGCTGCGCCGCGCCGCCGATGTGGAAGGTACGCATCGTCAGCTGCGTGCCCGGCTCACCGATCGACTGCGCCGCGATGACGCCGACCGCTTCGCCGATGTTCACGGGCGTACCGCGCGCGAGGTCACGGCCGTAGCACTTACCGCAGACGCCGATCTTCGATTCGCAGACCAGCGGCGAGCGGATCTTCATGCCCTGGATGCCCATGGCTTCGATCTGCGCGACCATGGCTTCGTCCAGCAGCGTGCCGATCGGGATCACCACCGCATTGGTCTTCGGATCGACGACGTCTTCGGCCGTGGTGCGGCCTAGGATGCGCTCGGCGAGCGACGCGATGGTCGAACCGCCCTGCACGATCGCCTTCATCTCCAGCGCGCGCTCGGTGCCGCAATCCTCTTCGATGATGACGCAATCCTGCGACACGTCGACGAGGCGGCGGGTGAGGTAACCCGAGTTGGCGGTCTTCAACGCGGTGTCCGCGAGGCCCTTACGAGCGCCGTGGGTCGAGTTGAAGTATTCAAGAACGGTCAGACCTTCCTTGAAGTTCGAGATGATCGGCGTTTCGATGATCTCGCCCGACGGCTTGGCCATCAGGCCGCGCATGCCGGCGAGCTGCTTGATCTGCGCGGGGCTACCACGGGCACCCGAGTGGGCCATCATGTAGATCGAGTTGATGTCCTTCTCGCGGCCGACCATCGGGCCGTCCTCATAGTGACGGACCGCCTTGATCTCGTTCATCATCGAGTTCGCGACCTGGTCGCCGCAACGGCTCCAGGCGTCGATCACCTTGTTGTACTTCTCCTGCTGCGTGATCAGGCCGTCCTGATACTGCTGCTCGAAGTCCTTCACCTGCTCGCGCGTCTCGTCGACCAGACGATCCTTGTCCGGCGCGATGATCATGTCGTCCTTGCCGAACGAAATGCCGGCGCGGAACGCGTGACGGAAGCCCAGCGCCATGATCGCGTCCGCGAACAGCACGGTCTCCTTCTGGCCGGTGTGACGATAGACCTCGTCGATCACCTCGCCGACGTCCTTCTTGGTCAGGACGCGGTTGACGGTGTCGAAGGGCACCTTGTGGCTCTTCGGCAGGCACTCACCGAGCAGCATGCGGCCCGGGGTCGTCTCGTAACGCTTGAGGTACTGATTGCCCTGCTCGTCGGTCTGCGGAACGCGGCTGACGATCTTGGTATGCAGCGTCACCGCGCCGGCGAAGAGCGCCTGATGCACCTCCTCCATGTCGGCGAGCAGCATGCCTTCACCCGGCTCCTTCTCCTTCTGAAGCGAGAGGTAATAGAGGCCCAGCACCATGTCCTGCGACGGCACGATGATCGGCTTGCCGTTCGCGGGCGACAGGATGTTGTTGGTCGACATCATCAGGACGCGGGCTTCCAGCTGCGCTTCCAGCGACAGCGGAACGTGCACGGCCATCTGGTCGCCGTCGAAGTCGGCGTTGAACGCCGAGCAGACCAGCGGGTGAAGCTGGATCGCCTTACCCTCGATCAGCACCGGCTCGAACGCCTGGATGCCCAGACGGTGGAGCGTCGGCGCACGGTTCAGCATGACCGGGTGTTCGCGGATCACCTCGTCCAGGATGTCCCAGACTTCCTTGCGCTCCTTCTCGACCCACTTCTTGGCCTGCTTCAGGGTCATCGACAGACCCTTGGCGTCCAGACGGGCGTAGATGAACGGCTTGAACAGCTCGAGCGCCATCTTCTTCGGCAGGCCGCACTGGTGCAGCTTCAGCTCCGGGCCGGTCACGATGACCGAACGCCCCGAATAGTCGACGCGCTTACCCAGAAGGTTCTGACGGAAGCGGCCCTGCTTGCCCTTCAGCATGTCGGACAGCGACTTCAGCGGACGCTTGTTGGCGCCCGTGATCGTGCGACCACGGCGACCGTTGTCGAACAGCGCGTCGACCGCTTCCTGCAACATGCGCTTTTCGTTGCGGACGATGATGTCCGGCGCACGCAGCTCCATCAGGCGCTTCAGGCGGTTGTTGCGGTTGATGACGCGGCGATACAGGTCGTTGAGATCCGACGTCGCGAAACGACCGCCGTCCAGCGGCACCAGCGGGCGCAGTTCGGGCGGGATGACCGGCACGACTTCCAGGATCATCCATTCGGGACGGTTGCCCGATTCCAGGAAGCTCTCGACGACCTTCAGGCGCTTGATGATCTTCTTGGGCTTCAGCTCCGACTTGGTCGTGGCCAGCTCTTCCAGAAGCTGCACCTTCTCACCCTCGAGGTCGAGGTTCTCGAGCATGATGCGCACCGCTTCCGCGCCGATGCCGGCGGAGAAGGCGTCTTCACCGTACTCGTCCTGCGCTTCGAGCAGTTCGTCTTCGGTCAGCAGCTGATACTTTTCGAGCGGGGTGAGGCCCGGCTCGATCACGATATACGCCTCGAAGTACAGCACGCGCTCGAGCTGTTTCAGCTGCATGTCGAGCAGCAGGCCGATGCGGCTCGGCAGCGACTTCAGGAACCAGATGTGCGCGACGGGGGCGGCCAGTTCGATATGGCCCATGCGCTCGCGGCGCACCTTCGACACCGTGACTTCGACACCGCACTTTTCGCAGACGATGCCCTTGTACTTCATGCGCTTGTACTTGCCGCACAAGCATTCGTAATCCTTGATCGGACCGAAGATGCGTGCGCAGAACAGGCCGTCACGCTCGGGCTTGAACGTGCGATAGTTGATCGTCTCGGGCTTCTTGATCTCGCCGAACGACCACGAACGGATCTTGTCGGGCGAGGCGATACCGATCTGGATCTGGTCGAAGGTTTCCGGCTTCGCGATCGGATTGGCGAAATTGGTCAGTTCGTTCATGGGTATGAACCTCTTTTGAAACTCAACTCCTCTCCCATCCGGAGAGGAAGGGGCCCGCCAGCGAAGCTGGTGGGAAGGTGAGGGCAGGGCAGACCGCTGCCCTCACCCTTCCGGCGCGTTTCGCGCCTCCCTCCCTCTCCCGCCGGGAGAGGGAAGGCCGTGGCTTTACTCCGCCGCCTCGGCGAGGCCGCCTTCGTCTTCCAGGTCCTGCATGGACTTGAGGTCGACGTTGAGGCCCAGCGAGCGCATTTCCTTGACGAGCACGTTGAAGCTCTCGGGGATGCCGGCCTCGAAGGTGTCGTCGCCCTTGACGATCGCCTCGTAGACCTTGGTGCGGCCGACGACGTCGTCCGACTTCACCGTCAGCATCTCCTGCAGCGTATAGGCAGCGCCATACGCCTGCAGCGCCCAGACCTCCATTTCGCCGAAGCGCTGGCCGCCGAACTGCGCCTTACCGCCCAGCGGCTGCTGGGTGACGAGGCTGTACGGCCCGATCGACCGGGCGTGGATCTTGTCGTCGACCAGGTGGTGCAGCTTCAGCATATAGATGATGCCCACGGTCACGCGCCGGTCGAACTTGTCGCCGGTGCGGCCGTCGAACAGCTCCGACTGGCCCGACGTGTCGAGACCCGCCAGCTCCAGCATCGCCGACACGTCGCTTTCGCGCGCGCCGTCGAACACGGGGGTGCCCATCGGCACGCCGGTGCGGATGTTCTTCACCAGCTCGGCGATCTCTTCCGGCTCGCGGCTCTGGATGTCTTCGGCATAATGATCGCCATAGACTTCGACGAGGCGCGTCTTGACCGCGTCGGGCATGTCGCCCGCCTTGGCGTCCGGATTGGCCTCACGCCACTCTTCGAGCTGCGCCGCGACCTGCATACCGAGGTTGCGGGCCGCCCAGCCGAGGTGGGTTTCGAAGATCTGACCGACGTTCATGCGCGACGGCACGCCCAGCGGGTTCAGCACGAGATCGACCGGCGTACCGTCCGCGAGGAAGGGCATGTCCTCCTGCGGCAGGATGCGGCTGATGACGCCCTTGTTGCCGTGACGGCCGGCCATCTTGTCGCCCGGCTGCAGCTTGCGCTTCACCGCGACGAAGACCTTGACCATCTTGAGCACGCCCGGCGGCAGCTCGTCGCCCCGCTCCAGCTTCTCGCGACGGTCATGGAACTTGTCCGTGATCCGCTTGGCTGCTTCGTCATACTGCTGCTTGACGGCTTCTAGGTTCGACTGGACCGCGTCGTCCTGCACGGCGAACTTCCACCATTCGTGGCGGTCGACGCTGTCAAGCAGGTCCATGTCGATGGTCGAGCCCTTCTTGACGCCCTTCGGCGCCGCGGTCGCGACCTGATCCAGCAGCATCTCGCGCAGGCGACTCCACGTCGCCCGGTTGAGGATCGTACGCTCGTCGTCCGAGTCCTTCTTCAGGCGCTCGATCTCCTCGCGCTCAATCGCCATCGCGCGCTCGTCCTTGTCGATGCCGTGGCGATTGAAGACGCGGACGTCGACGATCGTACCGGCAACGCCCGGCGGCAGGCGCAGCGAGGTGTCGCGCACGTCCGACGCCTTTTCACCGAAGATCGCGCGGAGCAGCTTCTCTTCCGGCGTCATCGGGCTTTCGCCCTTCGGCGTGATCTTGCCGACCAGGATGTCGCCCGGCTCGACCTCGGCACCGACGTAGACGATGCCCGCCTCGTCGAGGTTGCGCAGCGCTTCCTCGCCGACGTTCGGGATGTCGCGGGTGATGTCTTCCGGCCCGAGCTTCGTATCGCGCGCCATCACCTCGAACTCGTCGATGTGGATCGACGTGAACACGTCGTCCTTCACGATCCGCTCGCTGATGAGGATCGAGTCCTCATAGTTGTAGCCGTTCCAGGGCATGAACGCGACGAGGGCGTTGCGGCCCAGCGCCAGTTCGCCGAACTCGGTCGAGGGGCCGTCGGCGATGACGTCGCCGGCGTTGACCACGTCGCCCACCTTCACCAGCGGACGCTGGTTGATGCAGGTCGACTGGTTCGAGCGCTGGAACTTCATCAGCGTGTAGATGTCGACGCCCGACTTGCCCGCGTCCACGTCACCGGTGGCGCGCACGACGATGCGGCTGGCGTCGACCTGGTCGACGATACCCGCACGCTTGGCGGCGATCGCCGCGCCCGAATCGCGCGCAACGGTCTCTTCCATGCCGGTGCCGACGAAGGGCGCTTCCGCCTTCACCAGCGGCACGGCCTGACGCTGCATGTTCGAGCCCATGAGCGCGCGGTTGGCGTCGTCGTTTTCCAGGAACGGAATGAGCGACGCGGCGACCGAAACGAGCTGCTTCGGGCTGACGTCCATCAGCGTGATCGTTTCCGGCAGCGCCATCAGGAACTCGCCCGCCTGACGTGCCGAGACGAGGTCTTCGGCGAAGCTGCCGTCGTCCTTCAGCTCGGCCGAGGCCTGCGCGATCGTGTGCTTGGCCTCTTCCATCGCCGACAGATAGACGACGTCGTCGGTCACCTTGCCGTCGATGATCTTGCGGTACGGCGTTTCGATGAAGCCATACTTGTTGACGCGGCTGAAGGAGGCGAGGCTGTTGATCAGACCGATGTTCGGGCCTTCCGGCGTTTCGATCGGGCAGATGCGGCCATAATGCGTCGGGTGAACGTCGCGGACTTCGAAGCCCGCACGCTCACGCGTCAGACCGCCCGGCCCGAGCGCCGAGACGCGACGCTTGTGCGTCACTTCGGACAGCGGGTTGGTCTGGTCCATGAACTGCGACAGCTGCGACGAGCCGAAGAACTCGCGCACCGCGGCAACCGCGGGCTTGGCGTTGATCAGGTCGTTCGGCATCACGGTCGAGACGTCGACGGAGGACATACGCTCCTTGACCGCACGCTCCATGCGCAGCAGGCCGACGCGATACTGGTTCTCCAGCAGCTCGCCCACAGACCGCACACGGCGGTTGCCGAGATTGTCGATGTCGTCGATCTCGCCCTTGCCGTCCTTCAGGTCGACCAGCGTCTTCACAACGGCGAGGATATCCTCGGTGCGCAGCGTCGTCACCGTGTCCGGGCAGTCGAGGTCCAGGCGCATGTTCAGCTTGACGCGACCCACGGCCGACAGGTCGTAGCGATCGGGATCGAAGAACAGGCCGGCGAACAGCGCTTCGGCGGTTTCCAGCGTCGGCGGTTCGCCAGGGCGCATGACGCGGTAGATGTCGCTCAAGGCCTGCTCGCGCTCTTCGGCCTTGTCAGCCTTCAGCGTGTTGCGGATCCACGCGCCGGTCGACACATGGTCGATGTCGAGCAGTTCGATGCGGTCGATGCCCGCCTTGTCGAGCTTTTCGAGGTTTTCGGCGCCGATTTCGTCACCCGCCTCGACGTAAATCTCGCCGGTCGCTTCGTTGATCAGGTCATAGGCCGAATAGCGGCCGTAGATTTCCTCAGTCGGGATCAGCAACTCGGTCAGGCCGTCCTTGGCTGCCTTGTTGGCTGCGCGGGGGCTGATCTTCTGCTGCGCCGCGAATACGACTTCGCCCGACGAGGCGTCGACGATGTCGAACAGCGGCTTCACGCCACGCCAGTTCTCGGCCGCGAACGGAATGCGCCAGCCGCCTTCGCCGCGGACGTAGGTCACGCGGTTGTAGAAGTGGTTGAGGATGTCCTCGCTGGTCATGCCCAGCGCATAGAGTAGCGCCGTCACCGGCAGCTTGCGCTTGCGGTCGATACGGACGTTGACGATGTCCTTGGCGTCGAACTCGAAGTCCAGCCACGAGCCGCGATACGGGATCACGCGCGCGGCGAAGAGATACTTGCCGCTCGCATGCGTCTTGCCACGGTCATGGTCGAACAGCACGCCCGGCGAGCGGTGCATCTGGCTGACGATGACGCGCTCGGTGCCGTTGATGAAGAAGGTGCCGTTCTCCGTCATCAGGGGCATGTCGCCCATGTAGACGTCCTGCTCCTTGATATCGATGACCGACTTGGCTTCGGTATCGGGATCGACCTCGAACGCGGTCAGGCGCAGCGTGACGCGCATCGGCGCGGCATAGGTGATGCCACGCTGGCGGCATTCCTCGACGTCGAACTTCGGCGGTTCGAGGACGTAATCGTCGAAGTCGAGATAGGCGGTGCCGGCGAAATCCTGGATCGGGAAGACGCTGCGCAGCGTCTTTTCCAGACCCGAGACGTGGCCCGTCGACTTGTCGGAGCGCAGGAACTGCTCATAGCTTTCGCGCTGAACCTCGATCAGGTTCGGCATCTGAATGACTTCGTGGATATCCCCGAAGATCTTGCGGATGCGCCGCTTGGCGGTGCTGCCCTGGATCGCCTTGGTGGCCATGAGCGTTATCTGTCCTCAAGTCGCTGGCGAGACCCGGATGGGTCCCGCCGAAATGTCGTGCCCGGAAATCCCCGGACCGGACGCACGAAGCGACGCAAAAAAGCCGATCGCATGATACTGCGTCGGCCTTTGGCGTCTGAAACCGCAACCCTCTATCCGTACGAAGCGCTGCGCGACGGCGCTTCATGTCCCGAAAAGCTGTGGTGAGCCGCTCATATAGGCGCGGTGTTGGATGCTGTCAAAGGGCGGACGTCCAACAGCGATCCAACACGAGCTGCAGCTTGGTTGCCGGTTCGGCCGGTCGCCTTGGCGGGGCGGTTCGTCGCAGCGCGACTGGCGGTCGTCGCTGCATGCCGCAGGAGCGGGGGCTTATCTTTGGAAGAGTTCCGCACCGATGACGAGTTTCCGGGGTGTGCGTCGGCGCACGATCCCCTTCCTGATGGCGACCGCCATCGCGCCGACGATCGCTCCGGCCGCCGCGCAGACCGGCAATGGCTCGGCGGCGCAGACGTTGCCGGGGCTGGACAATTTCAGCCTGCCGCCCTCGCAGCCGACGCCCACGCCAAGCCCGACGCCGGCTCCGGTCATCGCGCCCTTGCCGACCCCCACGGCATCCCCGCGGGCGACGCCGACACCGCGCGTGACCCCGCGTGCCACACCGACGCCGACGCCGCGTGTTACAGCGACCCCGACGCCGCGGGCGACCGCATCGCCAACGCCGGCCGCCACGCCGACTGCGATAGCGGCGCCGACCCCGACCCCAACGGCGACCGCGACTTCCACAGCATCGCCCACGCCGGTCGAGGCCGTTACGCCGTCGCCCGCAGCCACGACCGTACCGGCGACCGTACCGGATAGCGGTTCCGGTTACGGCTGGCTGATCGGGCTGGCAGTGGCGTTGGGTCTCGGTGGGGCAGGGGCCTGGTGGTGGCGTCGCCGCCGCGCCGACGCCGCGGATGAGCCGATCACCCCTGCTGCGCCTGCGCCCATTCCGAAACCGCAACCGGTCCGGCCGCGCACGCCGGCTGCGTCACCCGCCACGCCGCCGACGCCCGCACCTGCGCCGCCATCCGCACCCGTCGGGGATCGCGGGCGGTTGTCGCTGAGCCTTCACCCGCGCCGCGCCGGCCTGAATCTGCTCAGCGCGACGGTGGAGGCCGAGCTGGTCGTCCGGAACGACGGCAGCGCGCCAGCTCAGGCGATCCGCATCGGCGCGGCGCTGATCGGTGCGACACCGGGGCAGGGCGACGAGATCGCGCCGGTGTTCGACCAGCCCGTCGTCCGCCCTGCGACCCCGCCCTTCGCGCTGGGCCCCGGCGAGGAGCGGCGGATCCGTCTGGTCGTCGCGCAGGCGCGAGCGGATATCGTCCCGCTCACCGCAGGCGGCCGGACGTTGTTCGTCCCCGTCGTCGCGGTCAACGCGCTGTACGATGCCGGCGCAGGCATCGCCGGGCAGAGTGCGCGCGGGTTCGCCGTCGGCGTCGAGCGCGTCGACAGCGCCAAGCTCGCGCCCTTCTGGCTCGACCAGCCTGCGCGCATGCACGAACAGCTGGCGGTCCGCCCTTATGGTGCCGGCGTAGAGCGCTAGCCCAAACCGCCCGTCCGGCACGAACCGGACGGGCGGGCGACGCGGTTCAGGCGGCAGCCTTCAGCGTCGCCATGTCGATGACGAAACGATACTTGACGTCGCCCTTCACCATCCGCTCGTAAGCCTCGTCGATCTGCTCCATGCGGATCATCTCGACATCGCTGGTCAGACCATGCTCCTTGCAGAAGTCGAGCATCTCCTGCGTCTCCTTGATCCCGCCGATCAGCGAACCGGCCAGCGCGCGGCGGCGGAAGACGAGGTTGCCGACCGACGGCGCCGGGTGCGGCTCCGCGGGCACGCCGACAAGGCACATCGTGCCGTCGCGCTTCAACTGGACGAGCAGCGCGTCGAGGTCGTGGGGAGCGGCGACCGTGTTCAGGATAAAGTCGAACGAGCCCTCGTGCGCGGCCATCTGGTCGGCGTCTTTCGAAACGATCAGGTCCTTGGCGCCGAGGCGCTTGGCGTCGTCGCGCTTGCCCGGCGAGGTCGAGAAGACATAGACCTCCGCACCCATCGCCGCGGCGATCTTGACGCCCATATGGCCGAGGCCGCCGAGACCCACGATGCCGACCTTCTGGCCCGGCCCGACCTTCCAGTGATGCAGCGGCGAATAGGTGGTGATGCCGGCGCAGAGCAGCGGCGCGACCGCGGCGAGGTCCTTCTCGTCATGGCCGATGTGGAGGACGAAATCCTCGGTCACGACGATATGGTCGGAATAGCCGCCGAAGGTGTGGCCGCCCATCACCTCGTCCGGGCCATTGTAGGTGCCGACGAAGCCCGTCGTCTCGCAATATTGCTCCTCGCCATCGTTGCACGAGGGGCAGTGGCCGCAGCTGTCGACCATGCAGCCGACGCCGGCGATGTCGCCGACCTTGAACTTCGTCACCTCGCTGCCGACCGCGGTGACGCGGCCGACGATCTCGTGGCCGGGGACGCAGGGGTAGAGCGTCCCGTCCCACTCGCCGCGCGCGGTGTGGAGATCGGAATGGCAGACGCCGCAATACAGGATGTCGATCGCGACGTCCTTGGCACCGGGATCGCGGCGTTCGAAGCTGAAGGGCGCGAGCGGTGTGTCGGCAGCCTGGGCGGCATAGCCCTGGGTGGCGGTGGGCATGATGGAAACCTTTGGAATGGAGATAGGTGAGGGACGTCCCACGGAACGTTTCCCTTATGCTGCAACGCGGTAAGGACGCGGAGGGTCCCGGGGATCGTTTCGATAAGTTGGATCGGCTCAGTCGATTACAAAAAGGGTGCTGCGCCGATCAGTCCTCCCCCGCCAGGGGGAGGTGGCAGCGCGCGAGCGCTGACGGAGGGGGAGGTTCATGCGCGCGTCGTACCGATCGGCGTCCTTACCTCCCCCTCCGTCACGGCTTCGCCGCGCCACCTCCCCCTGGCGGGGGAGGAGTTTTGGCGGCGGTCGTCGGATCGATCAGTTCGTCGGCGCCCGCACCATCACCAAGGCATCGATCGCCGCCTGCAGGATGTGCGCGGCGGCGAGATTGTCGATCCGTTCGGCGCGTTTCGCGCGGCTCATATCCTGTTCGATCATCGTGCGTTCGACCGCCACCGTGCTCCAGCGTTCGTCCCACAGCAGGATGGGGAGGGCGAGATCGGCGCAGTTGCGCGCGAAGGCGCGGGTCGACTGGCTGCGCGGGCTTTCCGTCCCGTCGAGGTTGAGCGGCAGGCCGAGCACGATGCCGCGGACGTGCTGGGCGGCGATCAGCTTGGCGATCGCGGCCTTGTCCGCGGTGAACTTGGTGCGGCGGATAAGGTCCGCGGGGCTCGCGAAGCTCCAGCCGGCGTCGCACAGCGCCGTGCCGATCGTCTTGGTGCCGAGATCGAGCCCGATCAGGCGACCACCCTGCGGCAAGGCCGCGCGGAAATCGGTGCGGTCGAGGGTGATCATGCGGCGGCTCCGAACGCGGCGAGGCGGCGCGCGGCGTCGGCGCGGACATTGGCCCAGAACAGGCTGTAGTCGTAGACGTGGTAATTGTTGCCGGGGAGGACGTAACCCCCCACGTCCGGCGGCGTGCCGATCAGCAGGACACCGCGCGGGTCGCAGCGCGCGGGCACCTTGCCCGGCTGGATCGTCGCCGTGCTGAGGTCGGCGCTTGGGTAGAGCGTGCCGCGGTTGGCGCTGGCCGGCGCGGCGGCACCTGCGGTGCCGGTCAACGGGTTGGTACAGACCATCGGAGTGCCCTTGCGCGGGCGGCCGTCGAAGCCGGTCGTCGTGTCGTAAAGGTCGGTGATGAGCGACGGGTCGGCGGGCTCGGCAAAGCTCTGCCACGACAGCAGGCAGCGGGCCTGATCGGGGCGGCTGCATTCGGGCAGGCCGAGCGCGGCGAGGTCGGTCGTCTTCGACACCGGCCAGCCGACGACATAGGCCGCGACGATCCGGCGCGCGATCGGCGTGCCGGCGATCTTTTCGCGCAGCAGCCGGGTGAGGTGGAGCGCGCCCTGGCTGTGCCCGGAGAGGATGATCGGGCGCTTGGGGTCGACTTGGTGCACGAAGGCGTCGAAGGCGGCGGCGACGTCGCGATAGGCGAGGTCGAGCGCCTGAGTGGCGCTGGCCTCGCTGGTCAGGAACGCCCCGAATGTCGCCTGGCGATAGCGCGGTGCCCAGATGTCGGCGCTGTCGTTGAACGCGCTCGCCTGGCCGCGCAGGAAGATCGCGGCGCGGGCGTTGGTCTCGGCATCGTCGAGCGCGGCGTTCCAGTGCGCGCGGCCGATGTACGAGGTGGGGTGGATGAAGAAGACCGCGGCCCTGGCCTGCCCGGCGGCGGCGGGGGTGTAGCCGGCGGGCGTCCACCGCGCGGGATTGCCGGGAATGTCGGGCCGGGCGATCCACATCTTACGCTCTGCGTAGACGCGCGGATCGACGCTCGCCTGCGCCTGGAACGTCTCGGACGGCACCAGCGCCATGCGCAGGATGCGGTTGCCCGCAAGGCGATAGGCGATCGCCCCGGCGATCACGAGCGCGATCAGGACGGCGAAGACATAGAGAAATTTGCGCGCCAAGCGAGGCTCCCGGTTCGATGGGCGTGCTCTGCCCGATGCGGGGCGGCGGAGCAATGCAGGGTGGTGGGACCGGCATTCGGTCCGAAACGGTACGGTTTGTTCATCATTCCGGCGTAGACGGGATGCGACGTCACCGGGGGGGGATGGACCATGATGATTGCTGCCGTGACCAGAGCCGATCGGACGATCGCCGTGCCGCGTACCGTCGCAAGCGGTGGGGATTTCGAGGCCGTGCTGACGACCCAGGCGTCGGCCCCGGCAAGGGGCCAGGACAGCCGGACCAGTGCCGCCGCGGCGGTCGCGGCGTTCGACCTCGATTACAGCAATGTCGAACACAGCCAGGCCGATTACGAAGCCTACTATGCGGAGGGGGCGCGCAACGTCAGCGCGGCGCAGGGGCTGCCAGAAGGGCGGTACGATTTTACTGCCATGACGCCGCGCGAGCTGCGTATCGCGACGGGTCATCTCGTGATGAGCGGGGCAGTGAAATTCGGCGACATTGTGCATCTGGCGATGCAGGCAAGGCCGATGGGCCCGTCAGGAGAGTCGGTGCCGATAGATCGGGCGACGGACTGGTTCGCCGTGGCGGACGATCAGATCGCCAACGCGCGGGCACGGCACGAAACCGGAATCATTCCGTACCTGCAATCGGCGACCGCAGCCCTGCAACGTTTCCAGATGAAGAGCGATCGGCCCGCGGGCGCGACCACGCTAGCGTCGTCGACGCCCTCGTCCGCGACCGGCAGCGCCAAACTCGACGCGGCGCTGGAGGCCTTCCGCAAGGAAGGGAAGATGACGCCGGCCGAGCGGATGCGGCGGCAGGTGATGAAGGAGATGAAGATCACCGAGGACGATCTGAAGGCGATGCCGCCCGAACAGCGCGACGCAACCGAGAAGAAGATCGGTGAAGAGGTGGCGTTGCGGCTGAAGAAGCTGGGGATCGACGGCGGGAGCGCCGGTATGCGGTCCGTGGAGGAGTATGTCGCCGCACAGGGATAGAGTACCCGTTATCCGTTCGCCCTGAGCCTGTCGAAGGGCGGGTGGC
Source organism: Sphingomonas sp. DC4900 (assembly GCF_049896485.1). Taxonomy (NCBI): domain Bacteria; kingdom Pseudomonadati; phylum Pseudomonadota; class Alphaproteobacteria; order Sphingomonadales; family Sphingomonadaceae; genus Sphingomonas; species Sphingomonas sp. DC4900. The sequence continues at coordinate 330,423 of NZ_JAFCUK010000003.1, read as the reverse complement.
CGCAAGCACTGGAGTCGCCTGTGGAACCCCGTGCTTCGACAGGCTCAGCACGAACGAGGGGCGGCGGGTCGATCCGTCCGCAACCGAAGCTGTTGCGCCGCAGCGCGGGCTTGGTGTAGCCGCATCGGCATGTCCGTAGACACCGCCACCGTAAAGAAGGTCGCCGCGCTCGCGCGCATTGCGATCACCGACGAGGACGCCGGCCGCCTCGCACCCGAACTCAGCAACCTGCTCGGCTGGATCGAGCAACTGGGCGAGGTCGATACCGCCGGGGTCGAGCCGATGACCGCGGTCATCCCCAACACGCTGCGCCTGCGCGACGACGTGGTGAACGCCGATCCGCTGACCGGCGGCGGCATCCGTGACGACCTGATGGCCAATGCCCCCCAGGCGGAGCACGGCTTCTTTACCGTTCCCAAGGTGATCGAATAATGACCGACCTGACCGATCTGGGCATCGCCGCGATCCGCGACGGCGTGCGCGCCGGCAGCTTTTCCGCGGTCGAGGTTGCCGATGCCTTCGTGGTGAAGGTGGCCAAGGCCAAGCCGCTCAACGCGTTCCTGGTCGAAACGCCCGACCATGCGATCGCCGCTGCCAAGGCCGCCGATGCCGCGCGTGCCGCTGGCGAGACGCTGAAGCCGCTGGCCGGCGTGCCGATCGGCATGAAGGATCTGTTCTGCACGAAGGGCGTAGCCACCACCGCGGCGAGCCACATCCTGGAAGGCTTCACGCCGACCTATGAATCGACCGTGTCGCAGAACCTGTGGGACGCGGGTGCGGGCATGCTCGGCAAGCTGAACATGGACCAGTTCGCGATGGGATCGTCGAACGAGACCAGCGCGTTCGGCAATGTCGTGTCGCCGTGGCGCAAGCCGGGCAGCGACGCGCCGCTCGCCCCCGGCGGATCGTCGGGCGGCAGCTCCGCGGCGGTCGCGGCGGGGCTGTGCCCGGGTGCGACAGGCACCGACACCGGCGGGTCGATCCGCCAGCCTGCCGCCTTCACCGGCATCAGCGGGATCAAGCCGACCTATGGCCGGTGTTCGCGCTGGGGCACGATCGCCTTCGCCAGCTCGCTCGACCAGGCCGGGCCGATGGCGCGCGACGTGCGCGACTGCGCGATCATGCTGGAAGCGATGGCGGGCTTTGACGCGAAGGACGCGACCTCGCTGCAGCTCGACGTGCCGAAGTGGGAGCAGGGGCTGACCGGCAACCTCGCCGGCAAGCGCATCGGCATCCCCAAGGAATATCGCGTCGACGGCATGCCTGCCGAGATCGAGGCGTTGTGGCAGGCCGGGATCGACTGGCTGAAGGATGCGGGTGCCGAGATCGTCGAGGTGTCGCTGCCCCACACCAAGTACGCGCTGCCGGCCTATTACATCATCGCGCCGGCGGAAGCGTCGTCGAACCTCGCGCGCTATGATGGCGTGCGCTACGGCCTGCGCGACCTGCCGGAGGGCGCGGGGCTGCAGGACATGTATGCCGCGACGCGCGCCGCGGGCTTCGGCGCCGAGGTGAAGCGCCGGATCATGATCGGCACCTATGTGCTGTCGGCCGGTTTCTACGATGCCTATTACACGCAGGCGCAGAAGGTGCGGACGCTGATCGCGCGCGACTTCGAGCGGGCGTGGCAGCAGTGCGACGTGCTGCTGGCACCGACCGCGCCGTCGGCGGCGTTCGCGCTGGGCGACAAGTCGGCCGATCCGCTGGCGATGTACCTCAACGACGTGTTCACCGTGCCGTCGAGCCTCGCGGGCCTGCCGGCGATGAGCGTGCCGGGCGGGCTCGACAAGGACGGCCTGCCGCTGGGCTTGCAGATCATCGGCAAGGCGCTGGACGAGCAGGGCGTGCTGAACGCAGGGCTCGCGATCGAGGAGCGTGCGGGCTTCGTCGCGCGGCCGGGATCGTGGTGGTAACCGACCGGACCTTCACGACACGCAACGTCGCGATGCTGCGCGAGGCGCAGGCCGCGCTCAACGTCGCGTTCGGGGCGATCCTCAGCGCCTATGTCGGTATTTCGCTCGCCGAGATCGACAACCATCCGTTCGATCACCACGTGCTCGCGCGGTTCTTCATCGCGCTGGCGGTGTTCATCCTGGGGTTGTCGGTCGGCAACAGCCTGATCCTGCGCGGCGAATTCCGGCTGAGCGCGATCTTCCTGATCCTGGCGCTGATCGCCGCGGTCTTCGCGCATCACGAAGGCACGGTGCTGCGCTTTGAGGGCGCAATCCTGCGCATCCTGGCCGGCTGCTGGGTCGTCGCGCTGCTCGGCAGCAACGTCGCGCTGACCGCGATCAACTATCTTCATCATCGGAATCGAACATGAGCGACTATCGCATCCAGGGCGCCACCGGCGAATGGGAGGTCGTGATCGGCCTGGAAGTCCACGCCCAGGTCACGTCCAACGCCAAATTGTTCTCGGGCGCCGCGACCGCCTTCGGCGCGGAGCCGAACACGCAGGTCAGCCTGGTCGACGCAGCGATGCCGGGCATGCTGCCGGTGCCGAACATGGAGTGCATCCGCCAGGCGGTGCGCACCGGCATGGCGATCGACGCGCAGATCAATACGTGGTCGCGGTTCGACCGGAAAAACTATTTCTACGCCGATCTGCCGCAGGGCTATCAGATCAGCCAGCTCTACCATCCTCTGGTCGGCGAGGGCGCGGTGGAGATCGCGCCGGACGACAAGAATCCGGACGCGACCAAGACGATCGGCGTCGAGCGCATCCACGTCGAGCAGGACGCGGGCAAGCTGATGCACGACCAGCATCCGACGCGGTCGTATGTCGACCTCAACCGTTCGGGCGTCGCGCTGATGGAGATCGTCAGCCGGCCGGACATGCGTTCGCCGGCCGAAGCGGGGGCGTATCTCACCAAGCTGCGCTCGATCCTGCGCTATGTCGGCAGCTGCGACGGCAATATGGATCAGGGGTCGATGCGCGCCGACGTCAACGTCTCGGTCCGCAAGCCGGGCGACGAATTCGGCACGCGCACCGAGACGAAGAACGTCAATTCGGTGCGCTTCGTGATGCAGGCGATCGAGCATGAGGCGCTGCGCCAGGTCGAGGTGCTCGAGAGCGGCGGCACGATCGTGCAGGAAACGCGGCTGTTCAATCCGGACACCGGCACGACGCGGTCGATGCGGTCCAAGGAAGACGCGCACGATTACCGCTATTTCCCCGATCCCGACCTGCTGCCGCTGGAGCTGGACGAGGCGTTCCTGGCGGACTGCCGCGCCAGCCTGCCCGAGCTGCCCGACGCCAAGCGTGCGCGCTACGAAGCCGCCGGCATCTCGCCCTATCAGGCGGGCGTGCTGACCGCCGAAGTCGAGGCGGCGCGCTGGTTCGACGCACTGCTCGACGCGGGCGCGAAGCCGGTCGCGGCGGCGAACTGGACGACGTCGGAGCTGTTCGGCGCGCTCAATCGCGTCGGCAAGGGCATCGCCGAATCGCCGGTGTCGCCGACCCAGGCGGCCGAACTGCTGGCACTGGTCGCCGACGGGACGCTGTCGGGCAGCCTGGCGAAGCAGGTGTTCGAGGTGATGCTGGAAACGGGCGAGGCGCCGGCCAAGATCGTCGAGGACCGTGGGCTCAAGCAGACGAGCGACACCGGCGCGATCGAGGCGGTGATCGCCGAGGTGCTGGCGAAGAACCCCGGCCAGCTGGAACAGTATCGCGGCGGCAAGGAGGCGCTGTTCGGCTTCTTCGTCGGCCAGACGATGAAGGCGATGGGCGGCAAGGCCAATCCGGGCGTCGTCAACGAACTGCTCAAAAAGGCGCTCGCCGGCTGATGATCGAGCGGGTCGCCCGGTGCCGGTGCGGACAATTGTCCGCGACCTGCACGGGCGATCCGGTGCGGGTGTCGGTGTGCCATTGCCGCGGGTGCCGGCGGCTGACCGGCGGCGCCTTCTCCGCGCAGGCGCGCTTTCCCGCCGAGGCGGTGACTCTGGCAGGCGCGTTCCAGACATGGGAGCGCGTTGGCGACAGCGGTCGTCGTGCTTGGTTTCGCTGGTGTCCGAGCTGCGGTGCCACCGTGATGTTCGTCAACGAAGGCTATGAGGACATGCCGGCAATCCCGATCGGCGCCTTTGCCGATGACGATGCGCCGACCCCGACGCTGTCCATCTTCGAAGAGAGCAAGCTGGCCTGGGTGGCGGTGGCCGGCGAGGGGATCGAGCACTTCGCCTGATCTGCACCCGCCAGTGAGATCGTATCCGCCAGTTCTTCGTCATTGCGAGCGGAGCGACGCAATCCAGGGCGTCTTGGTCCGGCTCTGGATTGCTTCGCTGTGCTCGCAATGACGCAGGATTCTGCGTAACGTCGCGATGTGTTCGACGAGGACAGGGGCATGGAAATGAAGAGGCTCGCCTGCGTGGCGTTTGCACTGATGGCGATGCCGGGCGCGGCCCAGCAGATGCCGTCACCCTCCACGCCGCTCCCCCGCGTCGCGCTCGACACCACCGCGGGCCGTATCGTCATCGAAGCCGATACGCGGGCCGCGCCGATCACGGCCGGCAATTTCCTGAAATATGTCGACGGCAAGCGGCTGGACGGCGTCGTCTTCTACCGTGCGGTCAAGGTCGCGGACAAATTCGGCTTCGTTCAGTTCGGCGCCAACGGCGATCCCAAGCGCGTGCTTCCGCCGATCAAGCATGAGCCCACGACGCAGACCGGGCTGCATCACACCGATGGTGCCTTGTCGGTCGCGCGGTTCGCGCCCGGCACCGCGCGCGGAGACTTTACCATCAGCGTCGGCGATCAGCGCGCCTCGCCTGACGCCGATCCGTCGAAACCGGGCGACAATCTGGGCTATGCCGCCTTCGGTCACGTGGTCGAAGGGATGGATGTGGTGACGAAGATCATGGACGCACCCGTATCGCCGACCGCGACGATCCAGGGATCGTTCAAGGGCGAGGTGCCTGTGGCGGCGGTGAAGGTCATCACCGCGCGGCGGGTGCCGGTGGCGATTGCGGTCAAGCCTTGAGGCGGGGGCGGTGACCTGACGAAGGGGCGGTCGGAATGTCGACCGCCCCAGTTGCCTTATTGCTGCGTCAGGTCCTGGTTCTTGACCTCGCCGCCAGTACCGCTGTTGCCGTCGAACTCGCCGGTGTCCGTGAAGCGCACCGGTTCCGGGCCGCCTTCGCCGCGCGCGACCGCATCGGCGCGTGCTTCGACCGCCTGTTCGATATCGCTGCGCTCGTCCTTGCGCGTATCCGCCCGCAACGCGTCGGGATTGTTCTCGGGCGCGTCGTCCGGCAGCGCCTCGACCGTGTCGTTGTGCCGATCGGTCATATCAGATCTCCGCCGGCTGCGACGTGCCGGGATCGCCGGCGGGCGTGGTGGGCGAGGGGATGTCGACGTCGGGCGTCGGCGGCGTGATTTCGGGCGGCGGTGCGCTCGGCTGGACCGGCTGGCTGGGCTGGGCGGGCGTTTCGGGTGGGGGCTGGGTGGCCATGGTGACACTCTCCTTCACCCGGCCAAACGTCCCGCAGCCCAGCGGGTTGCGGCGCCCCTTGCTTGCACGCGCCGTGCTGGTATAGACGCGCGCCCAAGGGATTGCCCTTCGAAGTACCGCTTCGATGGGATTCCTATCGGCGGGTCCTTCGTGCGGGCGTGGCGGAATTGGTAGACGCAGCAGGTTTAGGTCCTGCCATCGCAAGATGTGGGGGTTCGAGTCCCTTCGCCCGCACCAGTCCCGCCGCTCCGAGCGCGGGACGGCAGCTAAAGATTTTTCGTCAGATTTCTCAAGATTGAAGGCCGGATATGCAGACTGTCGAGACGTTGAACGAGGGCCTGAAGCGCACCTACACGCTGACCATCACGCCGAAGGACATCGATGCCAAGGTCGATGCCGAAGTGAAGCGCGTCGCGCCGCAGGTGAAGATGCCCGGCTTCCGTCCCGGCAAGGTGCCCGTGAACCTGGTGCGCAAGATGCACGGCGAGGCGCTGGCCGCCGACGCGCTCAACAGCGCGATCCAGGAAGGCGTACAGTCGCTGATCGCCGACAAGCAGCTGCGCCCCGCGATGCAGCCCTCGGTCGCGCTGAACGACGATTATGCGCCGGGCAAGGACGCCGTCGTCACCGTCGAGATGGAAGTGCTGCCTGCCGTGCCGACCCCGGCGATCGACGCGCTGAAGCTGGAGCGTCTGACCGTCCCCGTCGCCGATGAAGCGGTGGACGAGCAGCTGCAGAAGTTCGCCGACCAGTCGAAGAAGTGGGACGATGCGGCCGAGGACAAGGCGGCCGAGATGGGCGACCTCGTCACCGTCGACTTCGTCGGCAAGACCAGCGACGGCGTTGCGTTCGACGGCGGCACCGGCACCGACATGGGCGTCGAGCTCGGCTCGGGTCGCCTGATCCCGGGCTTCGAGGATCAGCTCGTCGGCGTGAAGCTGGGCGAGGAAAAGACGCTCAACGTCACCTTCCCGGAAGACTATGGCGCCAAGGAACTCGCCGGCCAGCCCGCGACGTTCGACATCACCGTCAAGAAGATCCAGGTCGCTGGCGAAAGCAAGATCGACGAGGATCTGGCCAAGAACCTCGGCCTCGAGAGCCTCGAGCAGCTGCGTGGCCTGATCAAGGGTCAGATCGAGCAGGAGCATAACGGCCTCACCCGCACGCACATGAAGCGCAAGCTGCTCGACCAGCTCGCCGAGGGTCACGACTTCGAAGTGCCGCCGTCGATGGTCGAAGCCGAGTTCGCGCAGATCTGGCAGCAGCTGGAGCATGAAGCGACGCACGAGGAAGACCCCGCCGCGGCGATGGCCGAGATGGAAGCCGAGCGCGACGATTACCGCAAGATCGCCGAGCGCCGCGTGCGCCTGGGCCTGCTGCTGTCGGAAATCGGCCAGGCGAATGGCGTCGAAGTGACCCAGCAGGAAATGAACCGCCTGATCGGTCAGGCCGCGCAGCAGTATCGCGGCGAGGACCAGCGTCGCTTCATCCAGTATATCCAGCAGGAGCCGATGGCGGCCGCCCAGCTGCGTGCGCCGCTGTATGAGGACAAGGTCGTCGACTTCCTGTTCGGCAAGGCCGAAGTGACCGATCGCGACGCGACCCGCGAAGAGCTGGAAGCCGCGATCGAGAGCGAAGACGGCTTCGCGACCGGCACGCACAGCCACGACCACGACAACCACAAGCCGCGCAAGTCGGCGAAGAAGGCCGACGCGGGTGCCAAGGACGAAGGCGGCGAAGCCAAGCCCGCCAAGAAGGCCGCGGCGAAGAAGCCGGCCGCCAAGGGCGAAGACGCCGGCGCGGTCGAAGCGCCTGCCGGTGACGAGGCGGCTCCCGCCAAGAAGCCGCGCGCCAAGAAGGCCGCCGCTCCGGTCGAGGCCGAAACCGCGGTGACCGAATCGTCGCCGGAAGCGGCCGAAGCCGCCGAGGGCACGGAAGCCGCCGACGCGCCGGCGAAGAAGCCGCGCGCGAAGAAGGCCGCGGCGAAGACCGAAGGCTGATCATGATCGGGGGAGGGGGCTGCGGCCCTCTTCCCTTCTTCGTCATCCCGGCGAACGCCGGGATCCATGGACGCGCGCGGCTGGCGGTGGACCCGCTCCCGATGTTCCGTATCCATGGATCCCGGCGTCCGCCGGGATGACGAGTATCTGGGTATACGGCTCCGTGAGGGTGGAGGCATGAGCATCGTGACGCAGCCGACGATCGCAGTCCTGCTGCCCTGTTACAACGAGGCCGCCGCGATCGGACAGACGGTGGCCGGCTTTCGCGCCGCGCTGCCGGATGCGACCATCTACGTCTACGACAACAATTCCACCGACGCGACGATCGCCGTCGCGCGTGAGGCTGGCGCGGTCGTGCGCACCGAGCGCATCCAGGGCAAGGGCAATGTCGTCCGCCGGATGTTCGCGGACATCGATGCCGACGTCTATGTGATGGCCGATGGGGACGCGACCTATGACGCGGCCTCGGCACCGGCGCTGGTCGCGCGGCTGCTGTCCGAGCAATGCGACATGATCGTCGGCAGCCGCGTCAGCCAGGTGCAGGAAAGCTATCGCCGGGGCCATCGCTTCGGCAATGCGCTGCTCACCGGCATGCTGGCGCGCCTGTTCGGGCGCAGCTTCACCGACATCTTATCGGGCTATCGTGTCTTTTCGCGTCGGTTCGTCAAAAGCTTCCCGTCCCTGTCGTCGGGCTTCGAGATCGAGACCGAGATCAGCGTCCACGCGCTCGAACTCAAGATGCCCTGTGCCGAGATCGAAACGCCCTATTATGCGCGTCCGGAAGGGTCGGCGTCGAAGCTCAGCACCTATGGCGACGGCTTCCGCATCCTCAACACCATCCTGACCCTCTACCGGATCGAACGGCCGTTGCTGTTCTTCGGCGCGATCGGCGCATTGTTTGCGGCGGTGGCGATCGTGCTCGGCGTACCGCTGGCGATCACGTACATGCACACGCATCTGGTGCCGCGTTTCCCCACCGCGGTCCTCATCACCGGGCTGATGATCATCGCCGCGCTGTGCGGCTTTGCGGGGCTGATCCTCGACACGGTGGTGCGCGGCCGGCGTGAGGTGCGCCGCCTTGCCTATCTGGGACACAAGGCGCCCCAAAGCGGGGCTTGAACTCCCCCGCGCGAGCGCCGATGTTGGCGGCCTCAAGGGCATAAGAGAGACTTTCATGCACAATCCGTTCGAGACCGGCGATTTCGCGAACCATCTGGGGCGCGCAGGCCTTGGCTTGCAGCAGACCCAGGCTGGCCTCGTGCCGATCGTGATCGAACAGTCGAACCGCGGCGAACGCTCGTTCGACATCTTCAGCCGCCTGCTGCGCGAGCGGATCATCTTCGTCACCGGCGGTGTCGAGGACGGCATGGCCAGCCTGATCACCGCGCAGCTGCTCTTCCTCGAGTCCGAGAACCCGAAGAAGGACATCTTCATGTACATCAACTCGCCGGGCGGTGTCGTCACGGCGGGCATGGCGATCCACGACACGATGCAGTATATCCGTCCGCGCGTCGGCACGGTGTGCATCGGTCAGGCGGCGTCGATGGGCAGCTTCCTGCTCGCCAGCGGTGAGCCGGGCATGCGCGTCGCGCTCACCAACGCCCGGATCATGATCCACCAGCCGTCGGGCGGCGCGCAGGGCATGGCCAGCGACATCGAAATCCAGGCCAAGGAAATCCTGCGTATCCGCAAGCGGATGAACGACCTGTACGCGCAGTACACCGGTCAGCCGCTCGAGGAGATCGAGCGTCGCATGGACCGCGACACGTTCCTGGAAGCCAATGAAGCCAAGGAGTTCGGCCTTGTCGACGAGGTGTTCGACAAGCGTCCGACCCCGGCCGAAGACGTCGCCCAAGCGGCCTGAGAACACGCCTGGGCGTGACTTTAGTGACTTTTCGACGTTGTGATATGCGTACCGGCCGGTCTACCATGACCGGCCTCACCAGCGGGGAAAGCCCCGCGACAAGGAAGTGTGAATGACGAAATTGAGCGGTGGCGACTCGAAGAGCACCCTCTATTGCTCGTTCTGCGGCAAGTCGCAGCACGAGGTGCGCAAGCTCATCGCGGGACCGACCGTGTTCATCTGCGACGAGTGCGTCGAGCTGTGCAACGACATCATCCGTGAAGAGACGAAGTCGGCACTCGTCAGCAAGAAGGACGGCGGCGTCCCCACGCCCCAGGAAATCTGCAACGTCCTCGACGATTACGTCATCGGCCAGAAGCAGGCGAAGCGCGTCCTGTCGGTGGCGGTCCACAACCATTACAAGCGCCTGAACCACGGTGCGAAGGGCGCCGACGTCGAGCTCGCCAAGTCGAACATCCTGCTCGTCGGCCCGACCGGCTGCGGCAAGACGCTGCTCGCGCAGACGCTGGCGCGCATCCTCGACGTGCCGTTCACCATGGCCGACGCGACGACGCTGACCGAAGCGGGCTATGTCGGCGAGGACGTCGAAAACATCATCCTCAAGCTGCTTCAGGCCTCCGATTACAACGTCGAGCGGGCGCAGCGCGGCATCGTCTATATCGACGAAATCGATAAGATCAGCCGCAAGGCCGAGAATCCGTCGATCACGCGCGACGTGTCGGGTGAGGGCGTGCAGCAGGCGTTGCTCAAGCTGATGGAAGGCACGACCGCCAGCGTGCCGCCGCAGGGTGGCCGCAAACATCCGCAGCAGGAATTCCTGCAGGTCGACACGACGAACATTCTGTTCATCTGCGGCGGCGCGTTTAGCGGCCTCGAAAAGATCATCGGCGACCGCCTGCAGGGCAAGTCGATCGGCTTCGGTGCCTATGTCGCCGCGCCGGAGGAAAAGCGGACCGGCGAGTATCTGCGTCAGACCGAGCCGGAAGATCTGCTCAAGTTCGGCCTTATCCCCGAATTCGTCGGCCGTCTGCCGGTGATCGCGACGCTGGAAGACCTCGATGTCGAGGCTTTGGTCAAGATCCTGAAGGAGCCGAAGAACGCGCTGGTGAAGCAGTACCAGAAGCTGTTCGAGATGGAGCAGGTGGAACTGGGCTTCACCGACGATGCACTCGTTGCGGTCGCCAAGAAGGGCATCGAGCGCAAGACCGGCGCCCGCGGCCTGCGGTCGATCCTGGAGGGCATATTGCTCGACACGATGTTCGACCTGCCCGGCATGGACGGCGTCGACGAGGTGATGATCGACAAGGACGTGATCGAGGGCCGCAAGGAACCGATCCGCGTCTATGCCGAAAAGAAGAAGGACGGCGCCGGCGCGGCGGCGTAAGATTGTGAGACGGCAAGGGAAGGGGCGTCGCGAAAGTGGCGCCCTTTTTCGTTAGAGATTGTGAGCAGTTGCGTGTGTCGGGCGAGGGCTGCCTCCCCACGGCGTCACCCCGGACTTGGTCCGGGGTCCACTCCGCGGCGAGGGGGAAGGCCAGCGGCTCTATCGGCAGCCTTGCGGCTCGGTGGACCCCGGAACCAGTCCGGGGTGACGAGGCGGGGATGGCTATGTCGCGCCCCCCAAGGACCCGCCGCCCACACGCGTCGTTAACGCCCCGTCCGCCATAACCGGCGCCGACGACACAGGAGCAATGCGTGGTAGGAACCCGGATCGAAACGGCACCGGCCCAGAGCCCCGGCTGGCGCGGCGGTGCGGGGCCGCTCGCGATCCTGCCACGCGTGCTGTTTCGCGACGAACGGCCGTGGTTGGCGATCCTGGTCGGCTGGCTGCTGACGATCGCTGGCAGCACGCTGATCGGCTGGATCGTCGCCCGTATCGCGCCCGACAATAGCGGCCCCGACTTCGGCGACGTCTCTGGTGCCACCAAGCTGTTCCTGATCGCGCTCTTCAGCCCCGTGGTCGAGACGCTGATTATGGCCGGCGTCCTCAGCCTGCTGCTCCGCTTCCTGCGGCCATGGCATGCGGTAATCGCCAGTGCCTTGCTGTGGGGCATCGCGCACAGCCTGTCCTCACCCTGGTGGGGCGTGGTGATCTGGTGGCCGTTCCTGATCTTCTCGACGCTCTACGTCACGTGGCGCCCCCACGGCGCCTGGCGCGCCATGGCCATCGTCGCCTCGGTTCACATCCTACAGAACCTGTTTCCAGCGCTTCTGATCGTTATGGGCAAGTGATCGTGTAGCGCGGTAGGCACCGTGTCGCGGTTGAGGACGGCAGCGGTCGCCATCATCGCGATATGGCCGGTCTCCTCCGTCGCCGTGTTGAGCTGCCTGTCCCGATAGCGCGGGTCGGGCGCGCAATTGCCTCCGATCGCGAGGTGCAACCTAGAGCAGCGGTAAGTGAAGCCGTCCCTCGCGAGGGCCTCGTCATGGGGAGCTTTCGCGGCGCTGGAGCATTGGCCTTGCGTAACGATCTGGGAGGCGATGACAGACGTGGCAGGGGCAGCGAACGACGGCACGGTGGCGCATGGTGGCAAGGGGTGGCTGGGCTTGCCCCTGTGGTCGCTGGCGTTTCCGATCGTGGGCGTGCCGGCGGTGCTTGTGTCGCTGTATGCCATGGGGACGATCGGGCTGATCGCCGCGGCGGTGATCCTGATCGGGGCGGTCGTATCGGCGGTGCATCAGGCCGAAGTCGTCGCGCACCGCGTCGGCGAACCCTTTGGCACGTTGGTGCTGGCGGTCGCGGTGACGGTGATCGAGGTATCGCTGATCGTGTCGCTGATGGTGTCGGGATCGGGCGACGTGTCCGCGCTGGCGCGCGACACGGTGTTCGCCGCGATCATGATCATCCTGACCTTCATCATCGGGCTGTGCCTGCTGACCGGCGGGGTGATGCACGGCGAGCAACGCTTCACGCTGCGCGGGATCAGCGCAGCGCTGGCGACGCTGGCGGCACTGACCGTCCTGTCGCTGATCCTGCCCAATTACACGACCAGTGCGGCGGGGCCGACCTATGCCCCCTCGCAGCTGATCTTCGTCGCGGTGGTCAGCCTCGTCCTCTACGGCACGTTCGTGCTGGTGCAGACGGTGCGGCACCGCGACTATTTCCTGCCCGCGGGCGATGTCGAGCCGGAGGCGCATGTCGCGCCGCCCAGCGACCAGACCGCATGGGCGGCGTTCGGCGTCCTGCTCGTCGCGCTGGTCGTCGTCGTGTTGCTCGCCAAGGGGCTGTCGGCGAAGATCGAACAGGCGGTGATCTCAGCGGGCCTGCCGCTCGCCGTGGTCGGCGTGATGATTGCGGGGCTGGTGCTGGCGCCCGAAAGCCTCGCGGCGTTCAATGCGGCGCGGCGCGACCGGTTGCAGACCAGCCTGAACCTGGCGCTGGGATCGGCGCTGGCGACGATCGGCCTGACGATCCCCGCAGTCGCGATCGTCAGTCTGGTGCTGGGGTTGCCGCTGGCGCTCGGCATCGGCGCCAAGGCGATGACGCTGCTGGCGCTGTCGCTGTTCGTGACGACGATTTCGCTCGGGACCGGGCGGACGACGATCTTGCAGGGGGTCGTCCACCTCGTCATCTTCGCCGCCTATCTGTTCACGACAGTGGTGCCCTGACGTCATGCGGCTTGCGACGGGACGCGATCGGAGTGCGGTTGCCGGCATGCTGGCGCGCGCCTTTCAGGACGATCCGGCGTTCGGATATATCTTTCCCGATCCGGCGGCGCGGGCGCGGCAGCTGCCGCGGCTGTTCAGGCTGCTGTATGACAGCGACGGTGCTGCGGGGATGCGGCTGGTGAGCGAGGGCGGCGAGGCGGCGACGCTGTGGCGTGGGCCGGGACGGGCCGCCATGGGGTGGGGCGAGATCGTCCGCCATCTGATACCCTTCGCGGACGCCCTGGGGACGGCCATACCACGCGCCTTGCAGGTCAGCGGCGCGGTAGAGGCGCATATGCCGCAGGGCGACTTCTGGTATCTGCACATCGCCGGATGCGATCCCGCGGCGCAGGGCAGGGGCTTTGGTCGCCGTGCGCTGGTGGCCGGGTTGGAGCGGGCGGCCGGGCGAACGCCCTGCTATCTGGAGACCGCGACCGAACGTAATCTGGGCTTCTACGCGAGCGTGGGCTTTGTAATGACCGACGAATGGCGCGTCGGACGCGACGGCCCGCGCTTTTGGTCGATGCTGCGACCTGCCGATCGGCGGTGATAGGGCGGGGCGAGCGCCTAGCGTGCCCCGCCCGAAACCGTCGCCGTTACAGCAGCTCCACCGCCATCGCCGTCGCTTCGCCACCGCCGATGCACAGCGATGCGAGGCCGCGCTTCTGGCCCGTCGTCTCCAGCGCCGACAGCAAGGTCGCGAGAATGCGCGCGCCGCTCGCACCGATCGGATGGCCCAGCGCGCAGGCGCCGCCATGGATGTTGAGCCGCTCGGGATCGATGCCGAGATCGTGGATCGCGATCATCGAGACGGCGGCGAACGCCTCGTTCACCTCGAACAGGTCGATGTCATCGCGGCCCCAGCCGGCGCGCTCCATCGCCTTGCGCATCGCGAAGACGGGGGCGGTGGTGAACAGGGCCGGCGCATGCGCGTGCGCGGCATGCGATACGATGCGCGCGATCGGGTTCAGCCCCAGCCGCTCGGCGACGCTGGCGCGGGTCATCACCAGCGCGGCGGCACCGTCCGAGATCGACGAGGCGTTGGCCGCGGTGATCGTGCCGTCGCGCGAAAAGGCGGGCTTCAGCGTCGGGATCTTGGCGATGTCGCCCTTGGCGGGCTGTTCGTCGAGCGCGACGGTGGTCGAGCCCTTGCGCCCCTTCACCTCGACGGGGACGATCTCGCGATCGAACGCGCCAGAGGCTTGCGCGGCCTGTGCGCGGGTGAGCGAGCGGATCGCATAATCGTCCATCGCGGCGCGCGTGAACTGATAGTCGGCGGCCGTATCCTCAGCGAAATTGCCCATCAGCTTGCCGGGTTCGTACGCGTCCTCGAGACCGTCGAGATACATGTGATCGAGCAGGCGATCATGGCCGATGCGCGCGCCGCTGCGATGGGCCTTGGACAGATAGGGGGCGTTGGTCATGCTCTCCATGCCCCCCGCGACCAGCATGTCGACCGATCCGGCGGCGAGCGCTTCGGCCCCCATGATCGCGGCCTGCATGCCCGATCCGCACATCTTGTTGACCGTCGTCGCTTCGACATGGGTGCCGAGGCCCGCGCCGATCGCGGCCTGCCGCGCGGGTGCCTGGCCGAGGCCGGCGGGCAGGACGCAGCCCATATAGATGCGCTCGACCGCCTCGGCCGACACGCCCGCGCGCTCGACGGCGGCCTTCACCGCTGCCGCGCCGAGCTCCGTGGCGGTCGCACCCGACAGTGCGCCTTGGAACGAACCCATCGGCGTACGGGCGTAGCCGAGGATGACGACGGGATCGGTGGACATAGGCTCTCCTGCGTTTCTACTGGGCCGGTGATCTAAAGGGTGGGAGGATCAGGGGCAATGATCGCCGCACGGATACAAACACCGCCCGGCGCTTTGTGGCGGGGTGGAAGAATTTATCGAGCCTTTACGGTGGTTTGCGTCGATCAGCGGGATGATCGCTGCGGCCGTCGTGGCCCTCGATTGGGGGCGGCGCGATACCGGCTGGGCGATGGCGCTGTTCTGCCTGTCGGCGATCGCGTGGATCACCGGCGCGATGCTGATGCGCGACTGGGCGCTGGGATCGCAGAATGTCGTGTTGCTCGGCATCGATCTGCTCGGGGTCTACCGCTACCTCATCCGCGGTCCGGAGCCTGCGGAGGAATGACGTGACCGCGGCGCCGTGGCCGCTGGGGCTGGGCGTTATGGGCGCAATCCTGGGCAGTTTCATCGCGGCGCTCGCGATCCGCTGGCCGGAGGGACGGTCGGTGATGCGGGGACGCTCCGCCTGCGACGCCTGCGGGGCGACGCTGACCCCGCGCGAGTTGGTGCCAGTGGTGAGCTATGTCGTGCAGCGGGGCCGCTGCCGCCGATGCGGGGCGCCGATCGATCCGTGGCATCCGGGCGTGGAACTGGGGGGTGTGGTGATCGGCGTGCTGGCGGGGTTTGCCGCGCCGGGGTGGGACGGCGGGGCCGGCGCCGTGTTCGGCTGGCTGCTGCTGGCGCTCGCGGCGCTCGACGTACGCGCTTTCTGGTTGCCCGATCGGCTGACCGGTCTGCTCGCCGTCACGGGTCTTGCCGCAGGCTTGGCGGGTGTTGCGCCGACGCTGGACGAGCGGCTGATCGGCGGCATTGCCGGCTATGGTTCGCTCGCCGCGATCGCCTGGGGCTATCGCCGCTGGCGTGGACGCGACGGGATGGGTGGAGGCGATCCGAAGCTGATGGGCGCGATCGGCCTGTGGCTTGGCTGGCGCATGCTGCCGGCGGTGCTCGTGATCGCGAGCCTGATCGGCCTCGGTGTCGCGCTATTTGCCCGGGTGAGGGGCGCGAAGGTCACGGCGGATATGCCGCTGCCGTTCGGTGCGCTGCTCGCTATCGCAGCTTACGCAGCGTGGCTCGCCATGATAGCATTTGCGGCATGATGATCGCACCGTTGCTCGCCCTCGCACTCCAGGCGGCCGCGCCGGCCGCTCCGCCCATTGTGTCCGCGGCGTCGCCCCTGCTGGGGCCGATCGGCCAGCAGGCGCTGCCCGCCAAGGGATGTGCGGCCTATCTGTGGAGCACCGCCGATCGCCAATTGGTCGCCATGGCGAGCGTGGACCGTGCGACGCTGCGGGTGTCGGTCGGGGGGAAGACCCTGGATCTGGCACGCAGCGCGGCCAGCGGCACGGCGCCGCTGGGGTTTGCGGCGAGCACCGAATATCGGGGTGAGGGGATGAGCGCGCGGCTGACGATGGACGTGGTGCAGCAGGAGGGGCTGACGGCGGGCGCGCGCGTACCGAGCGGCGCGTTGCAGATCGATCGTCCCGGCGCGGACGGAGTCGTGGTCCCGGTCGCAGGCCTGATCGGATGCGCGGCATGACGCTGACGGATATCCTCGCGGCGCAGCGCAGCGCCTTCACCGCGGAGCTGCCGGTCGATGCCGCGACCCGCAAGGACCGGCTGCGCCGCGCGGCCGCGATGATCCGCGATCATGGCGAGCGATTCTGCTCGGCGATGAGCGAAGATTTCGGCCATCGCAGCCCCTATCAATCGATGGTCACTGACATCGCCGGCTCGATCGCGCCGATCGCCTATGCGCTGAAACACGTCGAGCGCTGGATGCGCCGCGAAAAGCGCAAGCTGGAGTTTCCGCTAGGCCTGTTGGGCGCGCGGGGCTGGATCGAATATCAGCCCAAGGGCGTCGTCGGCGTCATCGCGCCGTGGAATTTCCCGGTCAATCTGGTGATGGGGCCGATCGCGGGCGCCTTTGCCGCGGGCAACCGGGTGATGGTGAAGACCAGCGAATTCACGCCCGCCACCGCCGCGTTGTTCGAAGAGGTGGCGCCGCACTATTTCGCGACCGACGAGCTGGCGTTCGTCAGCGGCGGTGCCGATGTCGGCCAAGCCTTTGCCGCGCTGCCGTTTGATCACCTGCTGTTCACGGGTGCGACCGGGATCGGCCGACACATCCTGCACGCCGCTGCCAATAATTTGACGCCGGTGACGCTGGAACTGGGGGGCAAGAGCCCGGCGATCATCGGCAAGGGCGCCGACCTGCCCCGCGCCACCGAGCGGATCGCGATGGGCAAGATGCTGAACGCCGGGCAAATCTGCCTCGCGCCCGATTATGTGCTGGTGCCCGAAGCGCAGGAGCAGGCGGTCGTCGACGGCCTGACCCGCGCGGCGGGTGCGATGTATCCCACCCTGCTCGACAATCCCGATTACACCGCGATCATCAACGACCGGCATCACCAGCGCCTGACCGCCTGGATCGAGGATGCCCGCGCCAAGGGCGCGCGCGTCGAGGTCGTCAATCCGGCGAACGAGGCCATCGCGACCGCCAACGGGCGCAAGATGCCGCTGCATATCGTTCGGGACGTGACCGACGACATGATCCTGATGCAGGAGGAGATTTTCGGCCCGGTGCTGCCGATTGTCCGGTACGACGGGATCGACGCCGCGATCGACCGGATCAACCGCGGGGGACGGCCGCTCGGCCTGTATCATTTCAGCGGGGACGCCGCCGAACAGCGGCAGGTGCTCGACCGGACGATATCGGGCGGGGTGACGCTGAACGACGTGGTCTTCCACGTGTCCATGGAAGATCTGCCGTTCGGCGGCGTCGGGCCGTCGGGCATGGGCAGCTATCACGGCATTCACGGCTTCCGTACCTTCAGCCACGCGAAGGCGGTGTTGCGGCAGCCGCGGATCGACGTCGCCAAGCTCGCGGGGATCAAGCCGCCGTATGGCAAGGCGATCCCCGCAGCTATCAAGCGGCAAATCCAGTCCTGACGTGATCGCTGGCGGCGGGATAAGTCTGGGTCGCTGACAGAAAGAGCCTCAGGCCGGGCAACCAAAACCGGGCTTCGGCGTTGTCCGAGGGCTTGGGGGTGTATTCGAACGCGAACGCTCTCGAAAAGGGGAACGTTACCGCGTGCGAGTATTGACCGGACGACATTATTGGCTTGCCGTCGCGCTGCTCGCCGCGACGCCGGCATCGGCTCAGTTCAATCAGCAGCAGGGCACGGCGCCCGCGCAAGGGCCCGATGCGCCGAAGGTCAAGGATCAGGCGATCCCGACGACCGCGAACGATCCCGCGGTCGACACCGGGCCGATCATCCCCGATTCCGCATTCGATGCCGCATTGCCGACGCTGAGCGGCGACATCAACGCGCCGCTTGAGCCCATGCCGAAGGATGCCGCGAAGGCGGCTGTGCCTCAGGTTCAGGCCGCCGGACAGGCGGGCGCCGTTCAAGGCGATGCGACGCTGCCCCCCGCCGCGGCGGAAAATCCCGAACTGGCGCAGCCGCTGATCCCGCTGACGCAATTCGATACGACGCCGCTGCAAACCGCCGCCGACGTCAAGAGCGCCAACGCGCCCGAAATCCGGTACGACACGGTGCTGACCGGCTTGCAGAAACTGGGGCTGGAGGACGAGTTCAAGTCGTTGTCCGCCTTGCAGGAGGGCAAGGGCAAGGCGGCGAATGCGACACAGGTCGCAGCCCGGGCGCGCGAGGACGAGGGGCTGGCGGTGCGGCTGATGAAGTCGCTCGGTTATTATGACGGCACCGCGATTTCGCTGATCGAGGCGGAGCCCGGCACGGACGGCAAGCCTTCGGGCCGGCTGCGCGCCACCGTCACGGCGACCCCGGGGCGGCTGTATCGCCTGTCGTCGATCAAGGTCGAAGCCCAGCCGGTCATCCCGGCCGACCTCATCACGAGCAACTTGCCGCTGAAGGTGGGTGATCCGATCGAGGCCGCGCGCATCCAGGCGGCGGAGGCGAACGTCAGCTTGGTCCTGCCGCAACAGGGCTATCCCTTCGTCAAGGTCGGCGACCGCGACATCCTGCTCGACGACCAGTCGGACAAGGCGACCGGCGCCTATACGCTGCCGGTCGATACCGGTCCGCGCGCGCGCTTCGGGCAGTTGGTGACCACCGGGGATCCGGTGTTCGGTCTCGACCACCTCAACGTCTTCCCGCGCTTCAAGAGCGGCGACCTGTACGACAGCCGCAAGACCGACGATCTGCGCGACGCGTTGGTCGCGACGGGGCTGTTCTCCAGCCTGTCCGTGCAGCCGGAGAAGACCGGGCGGGTCAACGCCGACGGCACCGAGGCGGTCGACCTGATGGTTCGGCAGACCGAAGGGCCGGCCCGCAGCCTTGCGGGCAGCGCGGGCTATTCGACCGGGCAGGGCTTCAAGGCCGAGGGCAGCTGGACCCACCGCAACCTGTTCCCGCCCGAGGGCGCGGTGATCGGGACGATCGTCGCCGGTACGCAGGAACAGGGTCTGTCGGCGACTTTCCGCCGCTCGAACGCGGGCAAGCGCGACAAGACCTTCCTCGCCTTCGCCAGCGCCAACCACAACAATTACGACGCGTTCGAAGCCTATACCGCGACGATTTCCGGTCGCTGGAGCTATGTGTCGACGCCGATCTGGCAGAAGCGCTTCACCTATTATTACGGTGGCGAGCTGGTCGCGACGAACGAAAGCGTCTTCGACTTCACGCGGGGTGACCGGGTGCGGCGCAACTATGGCATCGTCGCGCTGCCGGCGCAGGTTGAATGGGACACGTCGAACAGCCTGCTCAACCCGACGCGCGGCTATCGCCTGCGCCTGAACCTCAGCCCCGAAGGCGCGGTGAGCGACGGCGTGCGCCCGTACGTGCGCACGATGATCGAGGGGACCTTCTATTATCCCGTGTCGAACAGCCTGGTGATCGCCGGCCGCGCCAAGGCGGGATCGATCCAGGGCATCGATCGCGATGCGCTGGCGCCGTCGCGCCGCTATTATGGCGGCGGCGGCGGGTCGGTGCGCGGCTATGGATACCAACGGCTCGGGCCGCTCGATCCGCAGGGCAATCCGGTCGGCGGACGTTCGCTCAACGAATTCTCGATCGAGGCGCGCTATCGCTTCGGCAATTTCGGGATCGTGCCGTTCCTCGACGCCGGCAACAGCTATGAATCGAGCCTGCCCAAGGGCACCGACCTGAAATTCGGTGCGGGCATCGGCGGCCGTTTCTACACCAATTTCGGGCCGATGCGCATCGACGTCGCAACGCCGCTCAACCGGCGGCCGGGCGATGGCCGCGTCGCGCTCTACATTTCGATCGGGCAGGCATACTGATGAGCGACGACACGCCCGTGCCTGCCACCGAACCCGCCGTTGCCGATTCCGCCGTGATCGTGGCTGCGAAGCGCCCGCTGGGGCAGCGAATCCTGAAGTGGTTGCTGGTCGCGATCCTCGCGCTCGTCGTGCTGGTCGGTGTCGTCGTGCTGGGGATCAACACCGATCCCGGCCGCCGCTTCGTCGCCAACCGTATCGGCGGTTATACGACGGCGTCGGGCCTCAATATCAAGGTCGGGCGGATCGACGGGTCGCTCTACGGCAAGATGGTGCTGAGCGACGTGCGCGTCGGCGATCCCAAGGGTGTATTCCTCACCAGTCCGCGGCTCGACGTCGACTGGCGGCCGTTCGCCTTCGCCAGCAACCATGTCGATGTGCGGGGGCTGTCGACCGATCTCGTCACGCTGGCGCGCCGGCCGGAGCTGAAGGCGACGCCGAGCGACCCCAACGCGCCGCTGCTGCCCGATCTGGATATCGACGTGAATCGGCTGCACATCGGCCGACTGGTGCTGGCGAAGCCGGTGACGGGCGAGACGCATGTGCTGCGTATCGATGGCGCGGTGCATATCGCCGATCGCCGCGCGCAGCTGGTGGCGGACGCCGCGGCGTTGCGCGGGCCGGGCATCGCGGGTGGCGACCGACTGCGGCTGACGCTGAATGCGGTCCCCGATCGCAACATGCTCGACGTGAATGCCAAGCTGTCGGCACCCGTCGGCGGCGTGGTGGCCACGATGGCTTCGCTGAAGGCGCCGCTGACCGCGAGCGTCGACGGGCGCGGGAGCTGGCAGGCGTGGCAAGGTCGCGCGCTGGCGACGCTGGGGCAGGGGCAGCTCGCCGACATCGGCATCACCGCCAGGAACGGCCATATCGAGTTGCGTGGTTTTGCCACCCCGGGCTTGTACCTGACCGGTCCGGTCGAGCGGCTGACCGCGCCGCGGCTGAACCTTGCGATCGATACGACGCTGAACGATCGCAAGGCGGATACGCGGATGACGCTGAAGTCCGACGCGCTGGCGGTGGATGCGGGCGGTCTGCTCGATCTGGGCAACAGCCGCTTCGGCAATTTCGCGGTCAACGCACGGCTGCTGACGCCGGGCGCGATCGCACCCAACCTGCGCGGTCGTGACGTGATGGCGCGGCTGGTGCTGGATGGCGCCTTTGCGACGCCGACGGTGGATTATAAGGTCAGCGCGGCGGCATTGGGCTTCGGCACGACGACGGTCGAGACCGTCTATGCCGAGGGGCTGGCGCGGGTGAATGCCGATCGCATCCTGGTGCCCGTCAATGCGCGCGCGCGCCGCGTGACCGGTCTGAATGCGGCCGTCGGTGGGCTGACGAACAATGTGCGGATCAATGGCGATTTTGCCATTTCGATGCCCAATATCCTGTCGGATAATCTGCGCATCCGGTCCGATAACATCGATGCGACCGCGGTGGTCGTCGCGAACGTGCAGACGGGCCGCTACACCGGCGCGCTGAAGGGGCGGGTCAACAATTACCGCGTCGAGAGCATCGGCATCATCGACCTGACCACCGACGCCAAGCTGGTGCCCGGTGCGCGCGGCGGGTTCGGCATCACTGGCCGCGTCGTCGCGCAGACCAAGCAGCTGTTCAACAGCGGCGTGCGCGATTTCCTGGGCGGCAATGCGATCGTCCGCAGCGACATCGGCTATAGCCCCGAAGGCATCGTCACCTTCCGCAACCTTCGGATGAACGCGCCACAGTTCCGCATCACCCGCGGCGAAGGACGGTTCGACCCGGGCACCGGGGCCGTCGCGGTCAATGCCGATGCCTATTCGGCGCAATATGGCCCCGTCACGGCACGTATCACCGGCACCGCCGATGCACCTGTCGTCGTGCTGCACGCGGCACGGCCGGGGCTCGGCGTTGGCTTGATCGATGTCGATGCGCGGATCGTCGGGCGCGGCGGCGCCTATGCCGTGACCGCGAAGGGCGGCACCGATTATGGGCCCTTCACCGCCGATGTGCTCGTGCGGCCCAGCCCGCGGCTGACGGTGGACGTCAACCGCCTCGTCTTTGCCGGGATCGTCGGACAGGGGCGGATCGCCGCCACACCGGCGGGGCCGTTCGCGGGCGCGCTGCAGTTCGCCGGCCGTGGCATCACCGGCAATGTGCGTCTGGCGGATCAGGGCGGCTATCAGCGCGCTGACGTCGCCGCACGCGCATTCAACGCCACCATTCCCGGCCAGTCGGACTTCACCATCGGTCGCGCCATCGTCAACGCCAGCGTCGTGATGGTCCCCAAGGCACCGCAGGTGGTTGCCGACGTGCAGGTGGGCGATACGCGCTACAATGCCTTCGTCATCCAGGCGATGCGCGCCAAGGTGAACTATGCCGGCGGTCGCGGCACCGCGCAGGCGGTGCTCAACGGATCGAGCGGCGTGCCGCTGCGTCTGGCGATCAACGCACGGCTGTCGCCCGATGCCTATCTGGTCGCGGCGCAGGGGCAGGCGAACGGCATCCCGTTCCGCACCGGAACGCCGGCGCGGATCACGGCGGCTCGCGGTGTCTATACGCTCGCGCCGACGCGGATCGATTTCGGCCAGGGCACCAACGCCGGTTCGGCACGCCTTGCGGGATCGTTCGGCGGCGGCGTCACCGCGGCGCAGGCACGACTCGACTCGCTCAACCTGTCGATCCTGTCGGCGTTCGTGCCGAATCTGGGCGTATCGGGCGCCGTGACTGGCAGCCTCGACTATCGTCAGCAGGGGCAGGCGATCCCGGCGGCCGATGCGCGGCTGACGATCGCCAATTTCCAGCGCACCAGCCTGTCGGCCGTGTCCGAGCCGGTCGACGTGCAGGTGATCGGCAAGCTGCTGCCCGATGGTGGCGAGATGCGGGCGCTCGTAAAGCGTGGGCCGATGGCGATCGGGCGCCTGCTCGCGACGCTGCGGCCGCTGCCGCCGGGCGCGGGGTCGTGGACGACGCGGCTGATGCAGGCGCCGCTTGGTGGCGGCATCCGCTATAACGGCCCGTCGGCGGTGCTGTTCAGCCTAGCCGCGCTGCCCAACCAACAGCTGTCCGGACCGATCGCAGTCGCCGCGGACTTCTCCGGTCGCGTCTCGGCACCGCAGCTCAACGGCCTGATCCGTGCCGACAATCTGACCTACGATAATGAAACCTTCGGCACGCGCCTGTCGCAGATGAAGGTCGCGGCGCGGTTCAACAACGACCGGCTCGAACTCACCGGCCTCACCGCGCGGGCGGGCAGCGGCACGGTGCAGGCGCAGGGTACGATCGGCCTGGCAGCGGATGCCGGCTTCCCGGTCGACGTGCGCGCGCGGCTGGACAATGCGCAGCTCGCGAAAAGCGATGCGGTCGCGGCGACCTCGTCGGGCACGATCCGCTTCACGCACGGCCGTGATGGCGGGCTGTTGCAGGGGAATCTTACCATTCCCGAGGCACGCTATCAGATCATCCGTCAGGGCGCGGCCGAGGTGCCCGAACTGACGGGCGTGCGGCGCAAGAGCCAGATCGTCACCCCGCGGCCCACTGACCGCCCGACGCCGGCACCGGTCAGCACGATCCGCCTCGACCTCAACGTCAGTGCGCCCAACCAGCTGTTCGTGTCGGGCATGGGCCTCGAATCCGAATGGCAGATGAAGCTGCATGTCGGCGGCACATCGGCGGCGCCGGTGGTGACCGGTGGGCTCGATCTCGTCCGCGGCACCTATTCGTTCGCGGGCAAGCGGTTCGAGGTCAATCGCGGCACGATCCGCTTCAACGGCGGCGCGCTGAGCGATCCCGACATCAACATCCAGGCTACCACGACAGTCAATGGCATCACCGCGGTGATCCAGATCACGGGCACCGGCCAGCGCCCGCAGATCACCTTCACCTCGACGCCCGCCTTGCCGCAGGACGAGGTGCTGAGCCGCCTGCTGTTCGGCACTAACCCCGAAAACTTGTCGGCGACGGAGGCGATCCAGCTGGCGAGCGCGCTCAATTCGCTGCGTGGCTCGGGCGGTGGACTCAACCCGCTCGGCAAGCTGCGCTCGGCGACGGGCTTCGACCGGCTGCGCGTGCTCGGCGCCGATCAGGCGACCGGACGCGGCACCAGCCTCGCCGCGGGCAAATACATCACCGACAACATCTATGTGGAGATCGTCACCGACGCGCGTGGCTATACCGCGACGCAGCTGGAGATCGCATTGACCCGCACGCTCAGCCTGCTGACCGCGACGGGCTCGCAGGGCGGATCGGACGTCCGCCTGAAATATTCGCGAGACTATTGACGCGACCTACGGTAGCTTCTCCGCAAATCCGAATAACGGGTATGCGGAGAGAGCGGTGGCCGAGCATTTTGACGTCGTCGTCGTGGGCGCGGGAATTTCCGGGGTAGGGCAGGCGTATCACCTGCA
Organism: Sphingomonas sp. DC4900; assembly: GCF_049896485.1. NCBI lineage: Bacteria > Pseudomonadati > Pseudomonadota > Alphaproteobacteria > Sphingomonadales > Sphingomonadaceae > Sphingomonas > Sphingomonas sp. DC4900. Next base: position 305,993 of record NZ_JAFCUK010000003.1, on the reverse strand, counting down.
AAAACGCTGCCCTGACCGCAGCTATGTGATCCTGGAGGGGCGGGCTGCGCTGGGGGGTACGTGGGACCTGTTTCGGTATCCCGGTATCCGATCCGACAGCGACATGCACACCTTGGGCTTCGCCTTCCACCCGTGGCGCGCGGCCAAGTCGATTGCCGACGGCCCCTCGATCCGGGCCTATGTCGAGGAAACGGCGCAGACCTATGGCATCGATCGCCATATCCGCTTCCGGCACCATGTCACCGCGGCGTCCTGGTCGACCGCTGATGCACGCTGGACGGTGGAGGCGACCGGACCGGACGGCGAGCCGCTGACCTTCACCTGCAATTTCCTGTGCATGTGTTCGGGCTATTACAAATATGCCAACGGCTACACGCCGCATTTCGAAGGCGTGGACAGCTTCGGCGGGCGGATCGTCCACCCACAGCTCTGGCCCGAAGACCTGCAGTATGACGGCAAGCGCGTCGTCGTGATCGGCAGTGGCGCGACGGCGGTGACGCTGGTGCCCGAAATGGCGAAGCGCGCCGGCCACGTCACGATGCTGCAGCGCTCGCCCACCTATGTCGTGTCGCGTCCGGCGGAGGATCGCTTCGCCAACTGGCTGCGCGACCGGCTACCGGCAAAGCTCGCCTACGGCACCACGCGCTGGAAGAACGTGCTGACCGGCATGATCTTCTACCGCATCGCCAAGAAGCGGCCGCAAAAGTTCAAGGAGCGGTTGATCGGCATGGTGCGCGAGCATCTGGGGCCGGACTATGACGTCGATACCCATTTCACCCCGCGCTACAATCCGTGGGACCAACGGCTGTGCCTGGTGCCCGATGCCGATCTGTTCGATGCGATCAAGCGCGGCGATGCGTCGGTCGAGACGGGGACGATCGATCGTTTCACGCCGACGGGTATCCGGCTGTCATCGGGCAAGGAATTGCCCGCCGACATCATCGTCACCGCGACGGGGCTGGAACTGCAATTGCTCAGCGGGGTGCGCTTCAGCCAGGACGGCATGCCGATCGATCTCAGCAAGGCGCTGCAATATAAGGGGATGATGTTCTCGGACGTGCCGAACCTGGCCTATACGTTCGGCTATACCAATGCCTCATGGACGCTGAAGGCGGATCTGGTCGCGACCTATGTCTGCCGCCTGCTCAACACGATGACAAAGCGCGGGGTGCGCCAGGCGACGCCGCATACCGACGATACGACGATGACGACCGAACCGTTCGTCGATTTCACCTCGGGCTATATCCAGCGCGCCGAACGCGATCTGCCCAAGCAGGGCTCACGCAAGCCGTGGAAGCTCAACCAGAATTACGCGCTGGACGTGCTGGCGTTGCGCTTCGGGTCGGTGGACGACGATATGGTGTTCAGCAATCCGGCGCGTGAGCGCAGGGGGACGGACAGCATCGCGGCTTGAGCGCGGTGCGCTGGCCTGTGTCGGGCCGTGCCGATGCGATGAAGGAGGGCGGCTGTTGGCGGACGATGCGCCGGCGCCGTGATGTCACCCAACAGGGGCGAGGTTCGGTACAATCGATAGAGAAATGCCGGCGCGATGGGGCGCCGCAACGGATCCGGTTCGGGATGGCTGGAGGCGTAGCCCGCCGCCATCCCGAACCGGTCGTGATTACCAGGGCTTGATGTCGACGGTGATGGCAGCGGCGACGATCGCGAAGAACAGTTCCAACATGCTTATCTCCCTTATGGTCGCACCGCGAGGATGCCCGTTAACCTTAACAGTACATTAAGGATTACTCAATCTGGCATTCAGGCGCTTAGGGGCATCGCGAGGATTAACGCTATCTTCAGCGATCTGGCGTAGCCCGGACCCGTCATGACGCGCGCGCCCCGCACGAAAAACGAGCAAATTCCGAAGGATAGGGCGGTCAGCGCGCCCACGCCAGCGGCTGTTTCGCAGCGCTTTCACCTGTTGGTCGCCATCGCCAACTTCGCCGATTTGCGCCGCCGGGTCGGCTGCGCGCGCGCGGAGGGGATCGCGTCGATCGCTGCGGCCCGAATCAGTCGGTTACTGCCCGATGCCTCGGTGGCGATCATCGGCCGCGATCAACTGGCCTGTACGTTCCTCGACGACGATCCTGCGGCGATCGATATGCGGACCGCCGCCATCGCCGCGGGGTTTCGCGAACCGTTCCTGATCGGCGATGCCAGTGTCTTGTTCTCGCTCGATTTCGGTGCCGCCTCCGCGCCCGCATCGACCGTCGACGAGGTGGCGCTGGTCGAAGCGGCCGAGGCGGCGCTCGCCCGCACCCGCCTGTCGCGCGATCTCGCCCCATCCGCGCTGCCCGCGGAGCTGATCGCGCTGGGTGACGAATTCGAGCGGGCGATCGCCTGCGACGAACTGATCCTCCACTATCAGCCCAAGGTCCACGTCCGGCGGCAGGAGATCACCAGTGCCGAGGCCCTGGTGCGCTGGCGCCATCCGACGCGCGGGCTGGTGATGCCCAATGATTTCATTGCGGCGGCGGAGCAGTGCAATCTGATCGGCGCGATGACGCTGTGGACGATCCGTCGTGCCATCGCCGATCAGCGTGACCTCGTATCGCGCGGCCACGATCTGCGGTTGTTCATCAACATCTCGGGTCAATTGCTGGCCGACGACGCCTTCGTGCGCGAAGCCTGCGTGCTGGTGGGCGACAGCGATGCCCGGCTGGGGTTCGAGATCACCGAAACGTCGGTGATCCGCGATCCTGCCAGCGCAATCGCCAACCTTCAGATCTTCGCGGATTTCGGCATCGTCATTTCGATCGACGATTATGGTGCCGGCCTGTCGTCGCTGGCCTATTTGAAGCAATTGCCCGCGCGCGAACTGAAGATCGACAAATTGTTCGTGACGCAGCTCACCAGCTCCAATCGCGATCCGCTGATCGTGCGATCCACCATCGACCTCGCCCATGCGCTGGAGATGGAGGTGGTGGCGGAGGGCGTCGAAACGCATGCCGCGCTTGCGCTGCTGACGGTGATGGGCTGCGATATGGTGCAGGGATTCCTGCTCAGCCGGCCGGTGCCGCTCGACGCACTGGTCCAATATATGGACGACGGACTTCATCGCCTCGTCAGACCGCAGCCGCTTGCCGCCTTCGGTGGCTTGCAGGTGCAGCGGCGCTGACATGGCCACGTACCGGCCTGCATCGCGGTCGGGCCGCATGATGCTCGCTGCCCTTGCCTTGATATTGGCGACGCCCGCGGCGGCGGTCCAGGCCGGCGACCGGTTCGATGCGTTGATCGCAGACGCTCGTGCGGCGATGCTCACCGATCCGCATCAGACCGTGACCCGTGCGCGCGAAGCCGAACGGATGGCCGCCGGTGCCGCGACCGCGTCGCAACGCGCGATGATGCAGGCGACGGCGCAGTGGTTGCGGGGTGAGGCGCTGCTGCGATTGAACGACGTCGATGGCGCCCGTCCGCTGATCGAACATGCGGTGCGCGTGTCGGCGCGGCTGGCGCCGAACGCGATGCTGCATGGCGACGCCTTGTTGGCGCGGGGCTGGATCAACACCGCGCAGGTGGACGTCGCGGATGCGCTGAGCGACTATCAGAAGGCCTATGCGATCTTCCGCCGGCAGGGCGAGGTGCGCAGCCAGTCCAAGGCGTTGCAGTCGATCGGCGCGCTGTACAGCGGCGCCAACGACCATGTGAATGCGCTACGCTATTTCGACCAGGCGCTTGCGACCTACCGCGGCGATCCGATGCTGGCGCTGTCGCTGTACAACAACCGCGGCGGCGCGCTGAAGTCGCTCAAAAGGCTGCGCGAGGCGGAGGCGCAGTTCGACAAGGCACTGGCGCTGACCGCGCAGATGCGCAGCCCGCTGCTGCGGTCGCTGGTTCTCGGCAATATCGCGGAGACGCGGCTGGCGATGGGCAATGTCGCGGGCGCGCAGCGCGCGATCGACGAAGGCTTGCGTCTGTCGAGGCAGGACGGCGCCGGTCAGCCCTATCGCACGGTCCTGATCGGGCTGGCGGCGCAGGCGGCGTATCAGCGCCACGATCTGGCAACGGCGGCGCGGCTGATCGGCGAGCGGTTCGCGGGCCAGGATTTTGCCAAATCGACGCTGATCGACCGTGAGGCGCACCGGACTGCATATACGATCTACCGTGCGAGCGGCGCGCCCGACCTTGCGCTACAGCATCTGATGGCGCTGAAGCGGCTGGACGACGAGGCGACCACGCTTGCCCGGTCAACCAATGCCGCGCTGATGGCGGCGCGCTTCGATTTTGCGAACCAGGAACTGCGGATCGCCAACCTGCAACGCGACGAAGCCCGGCGGAGCGTCGCGTTCGAAAAGGCGCGTGTCCGCACGCAGCAGACCGTGTTCGTCGGCTTCGCCGTCGGCGTGCTGGCGGTGCTGCTGATGCTCGGCATCGGCGTCATCACGCTGCGGCGGAGTCGCGATCGTGTGCGTGCCGTCAACGCGGACCTGAAAAAGGCGCTGGCCGCCAAGTCCGAATTCCTTGCGACGACCAGCCACGAAATTCGCACGCCGCTGAACGGCATTTTGGGTATGACGCAGGTGATGCTGGCGGATGGCAGCGTCGCGGGCGATCTGCGCGATCGACTGACCGTCGTCCACGGGGCCGGCGTGACCATGCGCGCACTGGTCGACGACATCCTCGATGCCGCCAAGATCGAAAGCGGTCGCCTGACGATCGAAGACGCGCCGTTCGATCTCGCTGCGATGCTGCGGGACTGCCTGCGCCTGTGGCAGGATCAGGCGGCGGCGAAGGGCCTCGTCTTCCACGCCGATCTGTCGCGCTGCCCCGATTGGATCGTCGGCGATGCGTTGCGCGTGCGGCAGATCGTGTTCAACCTGATGTCCAACGCCTTGAAGTTCACTGCGAGCGGCAGCGTGACGCTGACCGTCGAAGCGATCGCGGCGGGCGAAAGCGAGCGCATCCGAATCGTGGTGACGGATACGGGCACCGGCATTGCGGTCGAACAGCAGCAGGCGATCTTCGAATCGTTCACTCAAGCGGATACCAGCACCACGCGCCGCTTCGGCGGCACGGGGCTTGGCCTGTCGATCTGCCGCAACCTTGCACGGGCGATGGGCGGCGAGGTGACGCTGGCGAGCGTGCCGGGGCAGGGCGCCTGCTTCACGGTCGACCTGCCGCTACGTCATGCCGACCGGCCGGAGCAGCCGAAGAATCAGGCGCAGGCAGGCGTCCTGATCGTCGACCCACATCCGATCACGCGCGCAATGCTGAAGACGGTGATCGCGACGCGGGCGGCGGACGTCGTACCGCTCGCGACGCTGGACGAGGCATTCGACCGGCTGGCCGCCGACCCCGTCGACCGGATCGTCGTCGACGTTGCGGCGCTGCGCGCGTGCGACGACCCCCATGCCGAGGTGCGGCGTCTGGTCGCAGCGGCGGGCCGCGAAGCGACAGTGCTGCTGTTGTGGCCGGCGGATGCCGCCGTGGCGCATGCGGCCTTCGATCCCGAAATCGAAGTCCTGCACCTTCTCAAACCGATAGCGGCGAGCGATCTGCTCGCCGTCCTGTTCGCCAGCCGCGACGCAACGCTTGTGTCGCAGGCGGCATGAGGCGTAGACGCGCAGCCATGTTGACCCATTGCCCTCGCGGATGCCGGACCATGGTGCGATGAACGTCTTGTTCATCGAGGACGACCGGATGAATCGCCGCGTCGTCCGCGACATGTTGGACGTTGCCGGCGTCGGCATGGTCGAGGCGGAGAACGCCGAGGCGGGGCTGGCGGCGATCGAAGCCGAAACCTTCGACATGCTGCTCATCGATCTGCGCATGCCAGGGATGGATGGCATCACTGCGATCGGGCACATTCGCGCGCGCCCCGATGACAAGGCCAATGTGCCGATCATCGTCATCACTGCGGACACGGCGCTGGACCTGCGCGAACGCTGCCTGGCCGCGGGCGCGAACGAGGTCCTGTTCAAGCCGGTGGCGATGGATGCGCTGTTCGAGGCCATGGGGCGGATCCTGGCGCAGGACCCCGGTGGCGCGACGATCGGCTAAGCCGCACCGCTGTCGTCGGCGGTCGACGGCCGCGTAGGCAGGATCGGGCTGTCTTCGGCCACAGTCGGGTCGGGTGTTCCGACGAGGGCGATCGTGTCGTTCTGCTCCTTCACCGCGAAGCCCACGTCTTCGAGACCGAGCTTCAGGTGGATGCGGGTCAGATGATCCGCTTCGACAAGGGCGAACAACGTTTCGGGTGTCTCGCTCATCCGCGTCTAACTGGTCAGGAATGGAGCCGTTCCGACATTAACCACCAATGTGGATGATTTGCGACGGACCGTTGGCTGTGGCCCGCTGCCGCGAACGCCCGCTGCGGCGATCTGCACCCGCTCTGTTGCCCGCCCGGTCATGCCGTGCGAGGCTCGCCCGCCGCGATGTGACCCGGAGCGCCCTATGAACTTGAATCCCCTTCATTTTGTCTTGGCCCTGGCGATCGCCGGCACGAGCGGCACCGCGCTGGCGCAAGCCGTGCCGCAGGCGCGCACCGTCAGTGGGCCGGTACGCGGCGCGACGGAGGCGGGCGTGGACGCGTTCAAGGGCATTCCGTTCGCGGCCCCGCCGGTGGGCGCGTTGCGCTGGCAGCCACCGCAGCCGGTGCAGGCCTGGACGGCGCCGCGCGACGCCACGCATTATGCGGCGGATTGCATGCAGCTGCCGTTCCCCAGCGATGCAGCGCCGCTCGGCACGGATCCGGCCGAAGACTGCCTCTACGCAAACGTATGGCGGCCTGAGGGCGTCAAGGCGGGGGCCAAGCTGCCCGTTCTGGTGTGGATCTACGGCGGCGGCTTCGTCAACGGCGGGTCCTCGCCGCCGACCTACAGTGGCGCGGCGTTGGCGCGGCAGGGCATCGTAATGGTGAGCTTCAACTATCGCCTGGGGCGCTTCGGCACCTTCGCGCATCCCGCACTCGCCACCACACCGCGCGAGGTGGACTTCGGCCTGCTCGACCAGCTCGCCGCGCTGCGCTGGGTGAAGCGGAACGTCGCGGCTTTCGGTGGCGATCCCGATGCCGTGACGATCATCGGCGAAAGCGCGGGTGGCATGTCCGTCCACGCCATGTTGACTTCGCCCGCGGCGCGGGGCCTGTTCCGCGCCGCGGTCATCCAGTCGGGCGGGGACGGATCGTATAAGGGCGCAAGCGTAGCGACCGCAGAGACGGCGGCGACCGCCTTTGCGCGCGCCAAGGGCATCGACGGTACAGGCCCCGCGGCCTCGGCGGCACTGCATGCTTTGTCCGGTGAGCAGGTGGTCGACGGCCTCAACCTCGCCACCCTGGGGCAGCAGCAGGGCGAGGGGCGCACGTACAGCGGTCCGGTGCCCGATGGCCGTACCTTCGTCGACGGCCGCGACGCCTATCGCGCCGGTCGCTTCGCGCACGTACCGGTGATGGTGGGGGCGACCAGCAACGATATCGGCGGACCGGATGGCGTCATGATCGGGGGCGCACGCGAGGTCGCGGGGCTGCTCGCGAAGCAGGGCGTGCCGGTCTATTATTATCGCTTCGATTATGTCGCGACGTCGGCGGCGACGCCGGACGGTGCAGGGGCGGGGCATGCGACCGACATCCCGTTCTTCTTCGACACGGCCGACGTCAAATATGGCGCGGCGACCACATCGACCGATCGCGGCGCGGCGACCGTGGCGAGCCGCTATCTTGTCAATTTCGTCAAGACGAGTGACCCCAACGGCAAGGGCGCCGTGCCATGGCGGCGCTATAATGCGGCGGACCCGGCGATGCTGACGATGACGCGGGGCGGCGGGGCAACGCTGGCCCGCGATTAATAAGAAGCGCTCGCCTCCGTTATGTGAGAGGCGAGCGCGAATTTCGCCGTGTCTGGTCGCTACGGTCGCGATGACGGGCGACGAGCAAATATCAGGTGTCTCGCGGTAGCCGACTGCCGCGCTAACCGAGGCAAGCGGCGCGTTACTTCCCGCGACCGGTCGCTTCCTGCAGCGCATCGATCCGCTTCGACGCTTCCGCCTTGGTCAGCGTGTCGTCGAACGTTTCGCCGGCTTCCTCGCTCAGCGTCTTGAGGTAGCTCGCCTGCGCGCCGGTCATCGCCTCGTCGCCGGTCGTCCAGTCGTCGGGGTTCTTTTCGGCGTTGCCGGTCGGGTGGTCCTTGGGATTCTCGGTCGTGGACATGGGGTCTTCCTTTCAGAAGACCCCAACATTCCTGTTCCTTATCCGTTCCAGCCGGTGAACGGCATGTTCAGCGCCTCGGCCACCGCATGATGCGTGATCTTGCCGTGATAGACGTTGAGACCGTTGGCGAGGTGCGCGTCCGCCTTCATCGCCGCTTCGGCGCCCATGTTGGCGAGCTTGATCGCGAACGGCAGCGTGGCGTTGTTGAGCGCGAAGGTGCTGGTGCGTGCGACCGCGCCGGGCATGTTGGCAACGCAATAATGGATCACGCCGTCGACCTCGAACACCGGGTCTTCGTGCGTCGTCGCATGGCTGGTTTCGAAGCAGCCGCCCTGGTCGATGGCGATATCGACCATCACCGCGCCGCGCTTCATCGTCTTGATCATCTCACGCGTCACCAGCTTCGGCGCCGCGGCGCCCGGCACCAGCACCGCGCCGATGACGAGGTGCGCGTTCTTCACCGCCGATGCGATCGCCGCCTTCGACGCATAGGCCGTCTTGATCTGGCTGGAGAAGAACATGTCGAGTTCGGCGAGGCGATCGTTCGAAATGTCGTAGATCGTCACATCGGCGCGCATGCCGACCGCCATCTGCGCGGCGTTGACGCCCGACACGCCGCCGCCCAGAATCGCGACCTTCGCCGGCGCCACGCCGGGGACGCCGCCTAGCAAGACGCCGCGACCGCCCTGTTCCTTTTCGAGGTAATGCGCGCCGACCTGCACAGACATGCGGCCCGCGACCTCGCTCATCGGCTTCAAGAGCGGCAGGCCGCCGCGTGCTGCCGTGACCGTTTCATAGGCGATGCAGGTCGCGCCCGACTTCACCAGCCCCTCGGCCTGCGCCTTGTCGGCGGCGAGGTGGAGGTAGGTGAACAGCAGGTGGCGCGGTTCGAGCAGCGCGATCTCGCTCGCCTGCGGTTCCTTGACCTTCACGATCATGTCGGCGGCAGCGAAGACCGCGGCGGGATCGGCCAGGATCGTCGCGCCCGCGTCGATATAGTCCTGGTCCTCGAAATCGATGCCGGAGCCGGCCTTCGTCTCAACGACCACCTCATGACCGGCGGCGACCAGTTCGGCGACCGACGGCGGGGTCAGGCCGACGCGATATTCGTGGTTTTTGATTTCCTTGGGAACACCGATGCGCATGGGAATCTCCTCTTCCGACGGCGCTCTTACTACGCGCAGGGCGGGAGAGGCTTGCAATGTCATTGCCTGTCAGCGGCCACTGCGGGATTTCCTTGCGTGAATGGGAGTTGTAGAGCGAGGATCATGCTCGACGCCCTCGACCAGAAGATCCTCGGACAATTGCTCGTCAGTTCGGACCTCACCAGCGCCGAACTGGGAGAGAAGGTGGGTCTGTCGCCCAGCGCCGCGCATCGGCGCGTCGGATCGCTCAAGGATCGCGGGCTGATCGCCGGCTTCCGCGCCGTTCTCAGCAAGGCGGCGCGCGGCAATCCCAGCGTCGTGATGGTGAACGTGACGCTGCGCGACCAGCGCGAGGAGACGATGGCCGCGTTCGAGCGCCAGATCGTCGACGTCCCCGAAATCCGCGACTGTTTTCTGATGAGCGGCGAGGCGGACTATATGCTCCACGTCGAGGTGCGGCGCGACGATACGTTCGAACGCATCCACCGCGAAACGCTGTCGCGGCTGCCCGGCGTCACCCGGCTGGCGTCGCATTTCGTGATTCGTGAGGTCTTTCGCAGGCCCTAACTCGCGTTTGCTTCCAATGCGGTACGCGCTCGCGCGGCCGGGCAACGCGCGATGTAGGGTGACGCTTCATGGCCTGCGCGAGGCCTCTGGTCGCCTTCCGCCGCCGTTGCTCCCGCCGTTCAGGCCATGCTAAGGCAGCGCCGATGCAACAGCTTGCGAACAACGCCGGTCGCGTACCGACGGACCGATCGAGCCGCTCGTGAGCAGCCCCGTACCGGCAGCCCCTCCCGACGCCCGCGCGGAGGATGAAACCCCCGTTCACCACAGCGATGGCCTGCTGAAGCTGGCGGTCGGTGCGATCGGCATCGTCTTCGGCGATATCGGCACCAGTCCGCTCTATGCCTTCCGCGAAACCTTCGCAGGGCATCACAAGCTCGCGCTCGATCCGCTGCACATCATGGGCGTGCTGAGCCTGATGTTCTGGTCGATGATGATCGTGGTGACGATCAAGTACGTCGCCATCATCATGCGCGCCGACAACAATGGGGAAGGGGGCAGCCTGGCGCTGCTCGCGCTCGTGTCGGGGCGGACGAAGAGCAAGCGCTGGTCGACCGGCATCGTGTTGCTCGGCGTCTTCGCCACCTCGCTGTTCTACGGCGATTCGATGATCACACCCGCGGTGACCGTACTCGGCGCGGTCGAGGGGTTGGCGATCGCGGCGCCGGCCTTCTCTGGGCTGGTGCTGCCGATCGTGCTCGCGATCCTAATCGCGCTGTTCTGGGTCCAGCGCAGCGGCACCGCGCGAATCGGCCTGATCTTCGGGCCGATCATGCTCGTCTATTTCGGGGTGATCGCGGTGCTGGGGCTGCTCAGCGTCGTCCAGACGCCGCACGTCCTGTGGGCGTTTTCGCCGCACCACGCGATCCACTTCTTCCTCGCCGACCCGGTCCGCGCGTTCCTGGCGCTCGGCTCCGTCGTGCTTGCGGTGACGGGGGCGGAGGCGCTGTACGCGGACATGGGGCATTTCGGGCGCAAGCCGATCGGCCTGTCGTGGCTGGGGTTCGTGCTGCCCGCGCTGATGTGCAACTATCTGGGGCAGGGCGCGCTGCTGTTCCGCGAAGGCGAGGCGGCGCTGCGCAGCCCGTTCTACATGCTCGCACCCGACAGCCTGCAGCTGCCGCTGGTGCTGCTGGCGACCATGGCGGCGATCATCGCCAGCCAGGCGGTGATCTCCGGCGCCTTCTCCGTCACGCAACAGGCGATCCAGTTGGGCTTCATGCCGCGGCTGCGCATCGAACATACCAGCGCGGCGACGGTGGGGCAGATCTATATCCCGCTCATCAACTGGCTGTTGATGACGATGGTAATCCTGCTGGTGCTGTTCTTCCGCACCTCGTCGAACCTCACCTCGGCCTATGGCATCGCGGTGACGGGGGCGATGTTCATCGATACGTGCCTGCTCGGCGTCGCATTAACCCGGCTGTGGAATTGGCCGCTCTATGCCGCGGCGCCGCTGCTCGGCCTGTTCTTCCTGGTCGACGGCGCCTATTTCGCCGCGAACCTGACCAAGGTGCCCGATGGCGGCTGGTTCCCGCTGATGATCGGCCTGATCGTCTTCACCTTCCTGACGACCTGGTCGAAGGGGCGGACGCTGATGATGGAGCGGCTGCGCGAGGCGGCGATGCCGACCAAGGTGTTCATCACCTCCGCGATCAATTCGGCGAGCCGCGTGTCGGGCACGGCGGTGTTCATGACCTCCAGCGCCGATGGCGTGCCGCATGCGCTGCTTCACAATCTGAAGCACAACAAGGTGCTGCACGAGCGAATCATCCTGCTGACCGTGAAGATCGTCCAGCAACCCTATTGGCCGGAAACCGACCGCGCCACGCGCGAGGAAATGGGCGAGGGCTTCTACCGCCTCGTCCTGCGCTACGGCTTCATGGAGGAGGTGGACGTGCCGGCGGCGCTCAAGCGCGTCCATGGCTGCGGCACCGATTTCAAGATGATGGACACCAGCTTCTTCCTGTCGCGCCAGACTTTGCTCGCCTCCGAACGACCGGGCATGATGCTGTGGCGCGAAAAGCTGTTCGCCTGGATGCTGCGCAACGCCGAAAGCGCGATGGAGTTCTTCCGCCTGCCGACGAACCGCGTGGTCGAGCTGGGCAGCCAGGTGGAGATTTGACCGAGCCGGCGCCCATCATCGTGACGGCCCTGTTCGGGCGGCGCGACCAAGGCTGGTTCGACGCGCAGCGGGCGGCGCACTTTCCGCCCGAACGCAACGTGCTGGCCGCGCATCTGACGCTCTTCCATCACCTGCCGCCCTCGGCAGAGGGGGAGATCAAGCATCGCCTGACCGGCCTGACCCGCGGCGTGCGGGCGCCGCAGGCGCGCGTCGGCGGGCTGATGTCGCTGGGGCGCGGCGTCGCCTATCGGATCGAATCGCCCGATCTGGTCGCGATCCGGCGCGATCTGGCCGACGCCTTTACGGGCCTGCTGACGCCGCAGGACGCCGGGGGCTGGCGCCCGCACGTCACCGTCTAGAACAAGGTCCAGCCCAATATCGCGAAGCTGCTGCTGACCGCTTTGTCGCGCGATTTCGCCCCCCGCGACGTCGAAATCGCGGGGCTGGCGGCATGGTGGTATCGTGGCGGTCCATGGGAAGCACTTTCCCGTCACATGTTCGCTTGACGGGGGCCGCATCCCGCTCCTATAGGCGCCCCTCCACACGGCGGGGCGGAGTAGCTCAGCTGGTTAGAGCACGGGAATCATAATCCTGGGGTCGGGGGTTCAAGTCCCTCCTCCGCTACCACATCGGTAGCGCCGCGCGTGTGACGCCATCGACAGACGGAACGCTTTGTTCACCATTGCCGTGCGATGGTAGGCGCTGGTCGGTTCGGGTCGCGTCGATGCCCTATCACTTTTCCAATGAACGTCGGACCGCCGATCGGCGGGTCGCCAAGCAGCCCCATTCGGGGCCCGAGCGTCGTCTGGCGGAGCGCCGGGCGACCGAGGTGAAGCTGGTCCGCAAGCCGCAGCCGATGCATCGCGGCGTGCTGTGGGCGGCGGTTCTGATGGTTCTGGTCCTGTCCGACAGCGTATGGCTCGACGGGGCATATCGCCACATGGTGACGGGTGGCATTGCCGACTGGGTCGCCAGCGTGCGCTATTGGTCCGATCACGTCTGGGACTGGCGCGCTTAGGCGAAGGCGCAAAACGGATCGTTCATCACCAGCATCGCGTCGGACCGCGCGAGCGCGATCAGCGTCAGACCGTGGGTGCGGGCGTGATCCAGCGCGAAGCTGGTGGGGGCGGAGATGCCGACCAGCAGCGGCGTCGCCGCGACCAGCGCCTTGTCGACCATTTCAAAGCTGATGCGCGAGGTGACGAGCGTGAAGGCCGAGCCTGCGCTCGCCTGCGCCTGCGAGCCGATCAGCTTGTCGAGCGCATTGTGGCGGCCGACATCCTCGAAGATTGCTGCGATTGCACCATCGGCGGTGCAGGCGGCAGCGGCATGGACGGCGCCAGTCGCGGCGTTGAGGCGCTGGTGCGCGCGAATCGCCGCCAGCGCGGCAAAGATCGCGGCCGGCTCGACGGCAGGGCGGGGCGGCCGCTGGCGCACGGGCCGGGCAAGCTGTTCCAGGCTGGCGATCCCGCACAGGCCGCATCCCGTATCGCTGCTGCGATGGCGGACGCGATCACGGATGCGGGGGCGGCAGTGCGCGGCAAGCGCAATCCGGACGATCCAGCCCGCCTCTGCCGCGAAGACGTCGATATCCTCGACGTCGGCGGCGGTGTCGGCGAGGCGTTCGGTCAACATGAAGCCGAGCGCGAAGACGTCGAGATCGCGCGGCGTCATCATCATCACCGCATAGCCCAGGCCGTCGACCTCGATCGCGACGGGGGCCTCGACCGCGACGTCGCGCAGTCCGCTCGTGGCGCGGCCATCGGCGTGGAGCACCCGGATCGGCTCGGGCCGCGACACGCTCACAGCGCGGCGAGATCCTCGGGTGTGTTGACGTTGGCGATCCGCCCCGGCGCGGCGATCGGCAGCGCGCCGATCTGTTGCGCCCAGCCGCGCACCGAGCGTCGGGCATCGCGCGCGATATGGTCGACGAGTGCGTCGGCGAGGTCGGCGGGCCAGTGGCCGATGACCGGCGCGTCGCTGCAATAGCTGGGCGCGCGGCGCAGCAGCGAAGCGACGAGCGCCTCGGGCAGGTACGGGGTGTCGCAAGGCACCGTCAGGACGCTGTCGAAGCCCTGCGTCGCTGCGTGGTGCAACGCGCCCGCAATGCCGCCGAGCGGGCCAAGGCCGGGGGCAGGGCGATCCGCGATTCCGCCCTCTCGCCCCACGACGACCACCGCGTCGGCCCAGCGTGCGCAGGCGTCGCGGACATGCGACAGCAGCGGCCGGCCGTCCCACAGCGCGGCGGCCTTGTCGCTGCCGAAGCGGCTCGACTGGCCGCCGGCGAGGATCGCGGCGAGGATCAGGCCGCTTTCTCCACCCGCACCGGCACGGATTTCCCCGCCGGAACATGGCTTTGTTCGGCCTTGTGCGTGACCGGCATCAGGATGTTGCATTCGGGGTAATAGCCGCCCAGGCAGCCGCGCGGAATGTCATAGGGCACGACGAGCAGGCCATCGACGCGCTTGTCGCCGTTGGTGCCCTCGTCGCCGACCAAATCGACCTTGTCGTGCTCGGCCAGGCCCAGTTCCGCCATGTCGGCGCGGTTCATCAGCACGACGTCGCGCGTGCCTTTGATGCCGCGGAACCGGTCGTGATAGCCATAGACGGTCGTGTTGAACTGGTCGTTCGAGCGCAGCGTCATCAGGCGGAAGCGGCCGGGGGCGTCCTTGAAACCGGTGGCGTTCAACGCGCTTGGTACGTTGAATTCGGCGCGACCGCTGTCGGTGAGCCACTGGCGGTGGGCGGCCGGCACGCCCTTCCAGAAGCCGCCGGGGATCCACATTCGTTCGTTAAAGCGGGCGAACTTGTCCGGATAGGTCGCCTCGATCGCGTCGCGGACGAGGCCGTAATCGCCGACCCACGCGTCCCAATCCACCTTCGGGTTGGGATCAAGCGTCGCCTTGGCGATGCCGGCGAGGATCGCGGGTTCGCTGAGCAATGTCTCCGCCGCCGGCGTCGCGCGGCCGCGGCTGCCATAGATGCGGCTGAAACTGTCCTCCATCGTCACCGCCTGCGGTCCGGTCGCCTGTTCGTCGGTCTCGATCCGGCCCAGGCAGGGGAGAAGGTAGCAGGTCTTGCCGGGCAACAGATGCGTGCGGTTGAGCTTGGTCGCGATGCTGACCGTGAGGTCTAGCGTCTGCCATGCCGGCTCGATCCGTGCGGTATCGGGCACCGCGCGGGCGAGGTTGCCGCCCAGGCCCAGGAACGCCTGCGCGCTGCCGTCGATGATATGTTCGCACGCCTCGACCGTGTCCCAGCCCTTGTCGCGCGGGGGATCGAAGTCATAGAGCTGCTGCAGCCGGTCGAGCGGGGCGAGCTCGGGCTTTTCGGTGATGCCGACGGTGCGCTGGCCCTGCACGTTGCTGTGGCCGCGGACCGGGCCGAAGCCGGCGCCGGGCTTGCCGACGTTGCCGCGCAGTAGCATCAGGTTCACCAGCGTGTGGAGGTTGTCGATGCCGTGGACGTGCTGGGTCAGGCCCATGCCGTAGACGCAGATGACCCGCTTCGACTTGGCGTAGACGGCCCCGGCGGCCTCCATGTCTTGACGGGTGATGCCGCTTTCATGCTCCAGCGTTGCCCAGTCGGTCGCGCGGACCATGTCGGCGAACGCCTCGAACCCCGTGGTATGCTCGGCGATGAAAGCGTGATCGAGGATCGCGGGGGCATTGATCCGCTGGCACTGGTCGTCCGCCTCGATGACGTATTTGCAGATGCCGACGAGAGCGGCGATATCGCCGCCGGCCTTCACCTGATGATATTGCGTGGCGATCGGTGTCGACTTGCGCGTCGCCATCTCGATCGGGTTCTGGGGATCGGTGAAGCGTTCGAGGCCGCGTTCCTTCAGCGGATTGAACACCACGATCTCGACGCCCCGCTTGGCGCAACTGCGCAAGGGGTGAAGAAAGCGGGGTGAGTTCACCCCCGGATTCTGGCCGAAATAGAAAATAGCGTCACACTGGTCGTAATCCGACAAATGGATCGTGCCGACGGGCGAACCAATTGCAGACTTGAGGCCGACCGATGTCGTCTCGTGACACATGTTGGAGGAATCGGGCAGGTTCTGGCTGCCGTACAGGCGCGCCATCAACGCCCACATGTAGCTCGTTTCCAGACTCGCGCGGCCGGACGCGTAGAAGATCACCTTCTTGGGATCGTAGCGCTTCAGATGCGTGCCGATATCAGCAAACGCCTCCGCCCAGCTGACCGCGACATAGCGATCGGTGGCGGAGTCATATTTCATCGGATGCGTCAGGCGCCCGGCCTGTTCCAGATCGTAATCCTTCCAGCCGCGCAAGTCGCTGACGGTATGCTGCGTGAAGAATTCGGGGGTGGTGCGATAGGTGGTCAGTTCCCACGCGGTGGCCTTCGCGCCGTTTTCGCAGAATTCGGCGATATGCGGATGCGCCGGCTTCCCCCAAGCGCACGAGACACACATGACGCCCCCGGGCTTGTTCAGCCGGGTCAGCTCGCGCGCGGTTTCCGGCCGCACCTTCTCGCGAAGGTTAATCTCCGCAACCGACTTCATCGATCCCCAGCCACCGGCGGGACCGGTGTAAGGTTCGGTGCTGATCGTCTGGTCGTCGCTCACGTCGCAGTCCCTCCGCTCGTCCGGACGCCAACGTCCCGCCCGGCGGTTGGATGCATGCCGCATGCCACCGCTTATGTACACGCCATCCGATATCTTATCACACGCCTGCCGGCCGGCGCGTGGCCAAACCTCACAATTTGAAGCAGCTTTGCGCAAATTGGTATTGTATTGATCTGAAAGGAGTGAGACCACGATGGTTCTGAGGGGTGGTTTCAAACAAACCGCAAGCAAATAAGGGGCGCTATGCTGTCCTTTATTGTTGGCTGTAACCGGGTGATCCGTGGCGATGACACACGGACATTCGCGCTGATCGGTCGCGGCGAAATGCAATCATCCCCGGATCACGAAGGGGAAAGAATATGATGATGTACAAGGGGATACTCGCCTCCACCTGTTGTCTGGCGGCGTTGCTCGCCATGCCGGCGCACGCCCAGGTCACGACCGATCAGGACGCTGCGACCCAGATCGGCGATCCGGTCGCTTCTGCGAAGCTCGCCGCCGATCGGGCACGCGACGATTCGGTCAACGCAGACAAATCGCAGGACATCATCGTGACGGGCACGCGCATCGCGCGGCCGAACAACCGCTCCGCGGCACCGATCACCACCGTCACGGTCGCCGACATCGCTGCCCAAGGCGCGACGACGATCGAAGAGGTGATGAACCGTTTGCCGCAGGTGCAGGCCAACGCCGAACAGAATTACGCCGATTCCGACGGCCGCCAGCGTATCAAGCTGCGCAGCCTGGGTTTCGAACGCACGCTGACGCTGGTCGACGGGCTGCGGCTTGGCATCCAGAACGGCATGGACGTCAGCTTGATCCCCAACGAGCTGGTCGAGCGGATCGACGTTCTGTCGGGCGGTGCCTCGTCGGTCTATGGATCGGACGCGGTCGCAGGCGTCGTCAACTTCGTGCTGAAGAAGGACTTCAACGGCATCGCGCTGACCGGCAACTACAGCTTCTTCAACCACGACAATCGCGCCAATCCGGTGACCGAAGCGGCGGGTCGGGCTTTCTTCCCGGCCAAGCAGGGCTGGACCAACGACGGCGGTCGGGCGAACGTGACGCTCACCGCGGGCAAGACCTTCCTGGACGGGGCGGTCAGCCTGTCGGGCTACCTCAACTATCGCCAGTCGGACCAGGTGAACCTGGGCGACCGGTCGCTGTCGGCGTGCGAAGTCACGCAGACGATCGCGACCGGTGTGCTCAACTGCACGCGGAGTACCTATACGCAGGCGGGCACGATCGTACCGGGCGGGATCGGTGTGGGCAGTACGTTGGTCAACGATCCCAGCGGGTCGGGCCGGTTCGTGCCGTATAACTCCGGTCCCGGCACCTCGACCAATCCGTTCGACGAACTGGCATTCCAGCGGCCGTTCAATCGCCTGAACACCGGCGCCTTCCTGAACGCCAGGATTTCAAGCGACATCGAATTGTACTCGACCGCGATGTTCTATCGCGACCGGTCGTTCAACACGCTACCCAACCGCGTCTATTCGTACAGCGCCTATGGCGCGCCGGCGTATCAGACCAACTGCGATAATCCGTTCCTGTCGGCGTCGCAGCGCACGACGCTGTGCGGTACGCGGACGACCGGGCTCGTGCCGCTCGACGTCCGCTATCGCTTCGATGCGCTGCCGCTGGTCGAGACGGGGTTCGAGAACCGGGGCGTGCGCATTGCGGGCGGCCTGCGCGGCAAGGTGCTCGACGATGCCTGGCGGTACGACATCGCGGGCGTCTATTCGATGATGCGCGCCAAGACGATCTACCCGTCGCAACCGGATTACGACCGCGTCAACCGGTCGCTGAACGTGGTGAACGTCAACGGCACGCCGACCTGCGCGTCGGTGGTCAGCGGTGCCGACCGCGCCTGCGTGCCGTTCAACGCCTTCATCCCAGGTAACAGCAACCTGGCGCTGAACGACTATATGTTCACCAGCACCGACGGGTCGCAGAACAGCACGTCGTTGATGTGGCAGGCGCTCGCGGTCCTGAACGGTGACCTTGGAAAGTACGGCATCACCTCGCCGCTCGCGGAGCAGGGCGTCGCGGTCGCTTTCGCCAGCGAATTCCGCGCCGAACTGTACAAGAGCAGCGCCGATGCCCAGTTCCGCGCCAGCAACGGCGGCACCGACGCGCGTTTCACGCAGAACGTCGTCGAATCGAACGTCGAGGTGCAGGCGCCGCTGATCGAGCACAAGCCGTACACCGACCTGTTGCAGGTCAACGGCGGCTATCGTGTGTCGAAGTACAACCGGCTGAACGGCACCTTCAACACCTGGAAGGTCGAGGGCATCTGGGCGCCGATCGCCGACATCGGCTTCCGCACGTCGTTCAACAAGGCGCAGCGCGCGCCGACGGTGATCGAGGCGGATCAGGCGAGCAACGTCAACTATACGACGTCGGGTCCGAACGATCCGTGCGCATCGACCCGCGATCCCAATTCGTCGAACCCCAACGTGCGGGTCGCACCCACGGCGTCGATCGAGCAATGCCGTCGCACCGGCCTGCCCGACAATCTGTACGGCAGCGCGACGCTGGACTGTTCGGCGCTTAACACCGGCTGCACCGTGCGCAACGGCGGGTTCAACCTGAAGCCCGAAACCGCCTATACCAAGACGTTCGGCGTGATCCTGCGCCCGCGCTTCGTCCGCGGGCTGACGGTGTCGGCGGATCGCTTTATCATCAACTTGAATGACTCGATCAACTTCTTCCAGGTCAACGACTTCCTCAACGGGTGTCTGACCACGGGGCTGCAATATTACTGTCGCGGTATCGTGCGAAACCCCGGCACCTACACGCTGAACAGCGCGCCGGGCGGCAATCCGACGACCGGCTATTATGCGCGCGGGACGAGCAACAGCTACAAGTCCCAGTCGCATGGCTGGGACTTCCAGGGGCAGTATACGCTGGGCCTGGCGGGGGCGGGGTCGCTCGACACGTCGTTCAACGGGACGCTGACGACCCGCGTCGGCAGCCAGGATACGCCCGATGCCACGCCGCGCAATTGCGTCGGCTATTACGGGCCGGGCTGTGGCGAAAGCATGCCGCGCTGGTCGCACGGCCTGCGCACCACCTGGACCAGCGCCGACAAGGTGGCGAGCGTGTCGCTCAACTGGCGGCACATCTCGGGCATGACGCTTAGCTACAACGCGCCGGCCGACACCGGCATTCCGGCGAACACGGCGCAGTTCCGCCGGTTCTACACGGGCGTGCCGACGTACGATTACATCGATCTGTCCACCAGCTTCGATATCGCCAAGCGCTTTGCGCTGCGGGTGTCGGTGAACAACCTGTTCGATCGCGACCCGCCGCTGCTTCCCGACTCGCGCAACGTGCTGGGCCTGCTGCGTAGCAATACGCTGTTCCGCTACGACCTGCTCGGTCGGCAGATCGTCGTGGGGGCGACCGCGCGCTTCTAATAGCGCGCCTTTGCCTATCGGATGGTTCAAAATCGTGGGCCGATCGCCTAGATCGGTCCACGACTCTTTCATCCGACAGGCACTTTTCCATGACCACTCATACCACCCGCATGCTGATCCTCGGTTCGGGGCCTGCGGGACTGTCCGCCGCGATTTATGGCGCGCGGGCGGGGATGCAGCCGATCGTCGTGCAGGGCATCCAGCCCGGCGGTCAGCTGACCACGACGACCGACGTCGAGAATTATCCGGGCTTTGCCGACGTCATCCAGGGGCCCTGGCTGATGGAGCAGATGCAGAAGCAGGCGGAACATGTCGGCACGCGGCTGATGTGGGACACGATCGTCGAGGTCGACCTGTCGAAGCGCCCGTTCCGCCTGATCGGCGATGGCGGCGACGTGTATGAAG
Source organism: Sphingomonas sp. DC4900 (assembly GCF_049896485.1). Classification (NCBI taxonomy): domain Bacteria; kingdom Pseudomonadati; phylum Pseudomonadota; class Alphaproteobacteria; order Sphingomonadales; family Sphingomonadaceae; genus Sphingomonas; species Sphingomonas sp. DC4900. The sequence goes on along the minus strand of NZ_JAFCUK010000003.1, from coordinate 285,595 downwards.
GCGAGGTGCTGGTGATCGCCACCGGCGCGCAGGCCAAATGGCTGGGCATCGAGAGCGAGGAGCCGATGAAGGGCAAGGGCGTCAGCGCCTGTGCGACCTGCGACGGCTTTTTCTATCGTGGCAAGAAGGTCGCGGTGATCGGCGGCGGCAACACTGCGGTCGAAGAGGCGCTCTACCTCACCAACCACAGTGATGACGTGACGCTGATCCACCGCCGCGACACGTTACGCGCCGAGCGCATCCTGCAGGAGCGGCTGCACGCGCATCCCAACATCACAGTGCTGTGGAACAAGGAAGTCCGCGAGTTCGTCGACGGTGGCGGCACCGCGGGCCTCGTCGCGCTGGAGCTGGAGGATACGCAGACCGGCGAGCATTCGCGGCTCGATGTGCAGGGCGGCTTCGTCGCGATCGGCCATCATCCGGCGACCGAGCTGTTCCGCGGCCATCTGGCGCTCGACGACGATGGCTATATCGCGGTGGAGACCGGCTCGACGCGCACCAGCGTGCCAGGCGTGTTCGCGTGCGGCGACGTGGCGGACAAGGTGTACCGGCAGGCCGTGACGGCGGCGGGCACCGGTTGCATGGCGGCGCTGGATGCCGAGCGGTTTCTGGCGGCGGCGGAGTTCGCTGAGATGGCAGAGGCGGCGGAGTAAGCGCTTCGCTGCCGCTTCCGCCGCGAAACGTCTCCCCAGCGTAGGCTGGGGTCGTTGGCGGCTCTTGAAGTGCGATTTAATCGGAATCCCCGCCTGCGCAGGGATAACGCTGAGTTGGTCGCGTTGCGTCTAACGATAGGCGAGGGCGGAGAGGACGGCGTTGCGGAGCGCGCGCTGGTCTTCCGCCCGGGCGAAGCTGTGCGAGCCGGTGTCGATCCGCGTCGCGGGCAGGTGGCGCGCGGCAGCGGCATAGGCTTTCGCGGTGGCGTCGCCGCTGGCGAGCAAGATGGTCGCCGCGTCGCCCCAAGTTTCGATCGCAGAGACGACGCGGGTGGCGAGCGCTTGCGGCGATGAGGCGGCGGCCTTGCGCAGGCCCTTCATTGCCTTGGCGAGGTCGATGCGGCCGGTGAGCAGGCGGCGCCATGCCGTGGGGTCGGTGAGACGCTGGCGGTAGGTCGCGCGGATCGCGGCGGCAGGGGGCAGGGCGTCGTTGTCCTCGATCGTCCAGGGGTTGGCGAGCAACAGGCGATCAATGCCGGCGTCGCGGCCGAACAGCGCGAGCGTGCTCGCCGCGTCGCAATTGCCGAAGCCGACGATGCGGTCGACCTGTGGGGCGTGGGCGCGAAAGGCGGCGGTTGCGGCGATCAGATCGTCTCGAGCGGACAGGAAACCGCAGTTTTCGCCGGTCGAGTCGCCGATGCCGCGGCGGTCATAGCGAAACACCGGATGGCCCGCCGCTGACACCGACTGTGCGAGGAGCGCCATGCCGCGATGCGCGCCGCAGCGGATTTCGTTGCCGCCGGAGACGATGAGCAGGCCGGTCGTGCCGGGTGCGGCGTCGAGCGTACCGATCAGCGTGTCGCCCGCGCAGGGGAAGGCGATCAGGCTTCGCATGCGGCGATCCAGGCGGCGATGTCGTCGGCGAGCAAGTCGGCGAGGGCAGGGTCGTCGCCTGGTTCGACGCGGCGCCAGAGTGGGGCTGCGTCGATGTGACGGTCGGCGGGGGCGGGATCGGATGACAGGCGCACGACGCGGCGGGGCGTGCCGGGTTGATCGAAGGGGGTGGCGGCGGCCAACGACGCGAGCAGGTCCGGCGACAGGACGTTGCCTGCAACCTCGACGGCATCTGCGCCGTGCATCATTGCCTCCCGATCGCCGTCGTTACCCGCCGCCCGCCACGTCCGGTGCAGGTCGCGTAGCAGCGAGTCTCCGTCCTGGGGTGCAAGATGCCATCGGCCGCTACACGGCGCGAGGGTGTCGAGCAGGGCGCCGCTGCGTATGCCGACCGCATAGGCGCGACGGTCGTTGGCGAGGCAACGATGGGTCAAAGCCGTCAGGGCTTCCGCCATGCGCGGCACGGACAGTCCCGCAAGCGGCACCACGCTCTCGCCCTGTCCCGGCACGTCCGGCAGCAGGCCGGCGATCCCGCGTTCGGCTAGTCGGCGCAACAGGCCGACGGCGAAGGTGCGCGTGCGGTTGGCTTCTTCGAAGAGGGGCAGGGCGAGGATGACCACCGGCCCGGTGTCGGGGCCGAAGCGCAGCAGCACCTCGCGGCCGCCGCTCCAGTCGTAATGATCGATGCGCGGCGCCATGCCGCCCGACGCTAGACCAGCGCCTTGCCCGCGGCAAATTCGACGAGCGCGCCGAAAGTTTCGAGCATGTCGCCATCGACCTCGTCATCCTCGATCAGGATGCCAAGCCGATCCTCGATCTCGGTCAGGACGCCCGCGACCGCCATCGAATCGAGTTCCGGCAGCGCGCCGAACAGCGGCGTCGTCGCCCGGAAGTCCGCGACCCGCTCGGGCGAGAGGCCCAGCACATCGGCAAGGACGGCGCGAACGGTGGTTTCGACCTGGGTGTAGCCTTCGGGAAGCAAAGCGTTCGGCCTTCGATCGGGGACGTGCGCGGCTGCGTTAGAGGCTGGGGCTGCATTCGGCAATAACGTGACGCTATGAGGGGATATGGCGCCAGACCCGACACCGTTTCCGATCGACCATCTCCTGCGGGGAGACCCCGACGCCCCGGCGCTGATCGAGCGCACGCGGACGTGGCGCTTCGCTGAGATGGAGGCGGCGGTGGCGAGCGTCGCAGGCTGGCTTGCGGCGTCTGGATTGGCGCCGGGGGCGCGGGTCGCGACATGGCTACCCAAGACGGCGCTGGCGTGCGTCATGCCGCTCGCTGCGGCGCGGGCGGGGCTGGTGCATGTGCCGGTCAACCCGGCGCTGCGCCGGGCGCAGGTGGCGCACATCCTGGCGGACAGTGGCGCGGCGTTGCTCGTGACGCAGGCGGCGCGCGCGGCTACGCTGGAGGCTGGTGACCGGCCCGATGATTGCCGGCTGGTCGAGGCGGACGCGGTGCCGATGGCGGATGCCGGGCCGGGACGGTCGAACCGCGATCCGGCATCGCTGGCGGCGATCCTCTACACCTCCGGGTCGACGGGGCGGCCGAAGGGCGTGATGCTGAGCCATGCGAACCTGTGGATCGGGGCGGTGTCGGTCGCGCATTATCTGCGCCTGTCGCCCACGGATCGCGTGTTGGGGGTGTTGCCGCTGTCGTTCGACTATGGGCAAAATCAGCTGCTTTCGAGCTGGTATGCCGGGGCCGCGGTAGCACCGCTCGATTATCTGACCGCGCGCGACGTGGTGAAGGCGGTCGAGCGCACGCAGGCGACGACGCTGGCCGGGGTGCCACCGTTGTGGGTGCAACTGCTGGAGGCGGACTGGCCGGCGGAGACGGCGGCGCGGCTGCGGCGGCTGACCAATTCGGGCGGCGCGCTGACGGAGCGGCTGGTGCGCGGCCTGCGGTCGCGCTTCCCGCAGGCGGACCTGGTGGCGATGTACGGCCTGACCGAGGCGTTCCGGTCGACATGGCTCGACCCGGCGCTGATCGATGCGCATCCCGATGCGATGGGCCGGGCGATCCCCTTTGCCGAGGTGGCGGTGGTGAAGGCGGACGGGACGCGCGCGGTCGGCGAGCCGGGCGAACTCGTCCACGCCGGGCCACTGGTCGCGCAGGGCTATTGGCGCGATGCGGAGCGGACTGCGCAGCGCTTTCGTCCGGCGCCCGCGTGGATGGCGAGCGGTGGCATGGCGGTCTGGTCGGGCGACACGGTGCTGGAGGGCGCGGACGGCCTGCTGCGTTTCGTCGGGCGCGATGACGAGATGATCAAGAGCGCGGGCAACCGGATCAGTCCGCTGGAGGTGGAGGAAGCGGTACTCGCCGGTGGTGAGGCGCGCGAGGCGGTGGCGGTCGGCGTGCCCGATCTGCGCACCGGTCAGGCGATTGTGGTGGTGCTGGCGGGCGATCCGGCGGGCGAAGACGCCTTGCGCGCGCGGTTGCGCGGGCTGCTGCCGAGCTTCATGCAGCCGGCGCGCTACGACTGGCGCGAGGAATTGCCGCGCAACGCGAACGGCAAGCTGGACCGGGCGGCGATCCGGACGGAGACGAGAGCATGAAGCCGATGGGGACGCTGCCGCCCGAATTTGCCGGGCAGCGCGGCAGGTTGACGATCGCAGGACGACCTGCGGACGACTGGGCGGAGGCGACGCCCGTCTTCGTCTATGACGTCGGCATCGTCGCGGCGCGGGTGGCGCGGTTCCGGGCGGCCTTCCCCGACGTGGATCTGCATTATGCGATCAAAGCCAACCCCTTGCCCGCGCTGCTCGACCGGGTTGCGTCGCTGGTCGACGGGCTGGACGTCGCGTCGGGGGGCGAGCTGGAGAAGGCCTTGGCGGTGAAGCCCGCGTCGGCGATCAGCTTCGCCGGGCCGGGCAAGCGCGATGTCGAGTTGCGCGCGGCGATCCGGGCAGGCGCGACGCTCAACGTCGAATCGGACGGCGAGGCGGCGCGGGCGCTGCGACTGGGTGAGGAGCTCGGCATCGCGCCGCAGCTGGCGGTGCGGGTCAATCCCGACATCGAATTGCGCGGTTCGGGCATGCGGATGGGCGGGCGACCGTCGCCTTTCGGCGTCGATGCCGCCCGCGCGGGAGCGCTGGTCCGCGCGATCGTCGCGAGCGGGGCGGACTGGCGGGGCTTCCACATCTATGCCGGCAGTCAGGCGCTGGATGCCGGCGCGATCGCCGAGACGCAGGCCGCGACGCTGGCGCTTGCTGCGCGACTCGCCGACGAGGCGGGCGCCGCGCCGCCGCTGGTCAATCTGGGCGGGGGGTTCGGCGTGCCCTATTTCGCCGGCGACGTGCCGCTGGACGTCGAGGCGGTGGGCGCGGCGCTGAGCGAGGCACTGGCCACGCGGCCCGCCGTTCTGGGACAGGCCCGCTTCGCGATCGAGCTGGGGCGCTGGCTGGTGGCGGAGGCGGGCGTCTATCTGACGCGGATCGTCGATCGCAAGGAGAGCCAAGGCGAGACGTTCCTGGTCACCGATGGCGGCCTCAATCACCAGCTCGCCGCGTCGGGCAATTTCGGCACGGTGGTACGGCGCAACTATCCGCTTGCGCTGGCGCGCGACGTGGGCGGCGTGGGCGGCGTGGGCGACGAGACGGTGTCGGTGGTGGGGCCGCTGTGTACGCCGCTCGACCGGCTGGGCGACCGGATCGCGCTGCCGCATGCCGACGCGGGCGACCTGATCGCGATCTTCATGGCGGGGGCCTATGGTGCCAGCGCCAGTCCGTCCGGCTTTCTGGGGCATCCGCCCGCGGTGGAGATCGTCGCGGGTTAGGGGAAATCGGCATTCAGGTATGCCGCCGCCAATTCCTCCCCCGCCAGGGGAACGGAGAAGCCGTGCTAGAGGGGGGAAGCGACATATCGGTTTGCGCGTCCTCCCCCTCCGTCATGCCTTCGGCATGCCACCTCCCCCTGGCGGGGGAGGAATTAATGCTACCGCGTCGGTATTGGTCTGCGCGGGATCAGTCGATCGTGATCGTCGTGTCGAGCGTTACCGCCGGCAGGTTGGCGGACGTGTCCTGCAACGCGACCGTCGCGCCCTTGCGCAAGGGGCCGAGATGGTAGGTGATCTCCACGCCCGTCATCGGCTCGCCGGGGCGGCAGGCGCCCGCGGTCACCGCGCTGCCGCACAAGGGGCGCTGGGTGGAGGGTGGGGCCGCGACCGCACCGTCGATGCGAACGACACGCGCCCGGCCGATGCCGATTTCCTGCACGACGACGCTGATCGGCCCGGTATGTGGCCGGTTGGTGTGCGTCTGGTCGGGGGCGATCCGTTCGGACTGCGTCGCGGAACTGACGGCGACGATCTGAAGGCCGGTCAACGGCGGGGCGGATTGCGCACCCGCCGCCACCGGCGTAAGCGCCAGCATGAGGCCGGTGGGCAGGAAAAGCCGTGTCATCCGGCCAGCATACCCGCGCCGTCATTCTGTTGCGAGAGGGACGACGGTGGCCTTCCCTGCAGCGTCACTAACGCTATCTTCACCTCTCTCGCGCCATAGCCATCGCTCAAGCCCTTGATCTCACGTGTGCGTGGCGGTCCATGGGCGTCAGGAGACATTGCATGCGTTCCGGTAAGTCCGTCCGTGTCCTGCTCGCCATCGGCGCCGCGTCCAGCGCGCTCGGCGGATGCGTCGGTGGCGGCGCCAGCCATCCCGAACTGCCGCCCGCCAGCTATGTCGCATCGAAGGAACAGCCGGGCGAGGAATATGTCATCGGCCCGCTCGACCAGCTCAACGTCTTCGTCTGGCGCCAGCCGGAACTGACCGCCAAGGTCCAGGTGCGCCCTGATGGCCGCATCACCACGCCGCTGATCAACGACATGCCCGCGGTCGGCAAGACGCCCGCGCAGCTTGCCGCCGACATCAAGAAGGCGCTGAGCCAGTACGTGACCGACCCGCGCGTGTCGGTGATCGTGGAGAATTTCTCGGGCACCTACAGCCAGCAGGTGCGCGTGATCGGCGCGACCGAAAAGCCTGCGTCGATCCCCTATCGCGCCAACATGACGCTGCTGGATGCGATGATCGCGGTCGGCGGCCTCAGCCAATATGCGGCCGGCAACAAGGCGAAGCTGATCCGGCACGATCGCGATACCGGCGAACAGCACGAATATCAGCTGCACATTGCCGATCTGCTGAAGCGCGGTGATTCGAGCGCCAACGTCAGCCTGCAGCCCGGCGACGTCATCATCATCCCCGAATCGATGTTCTGATCGGATGAACGGCCTCTACGACGAAGCGCGCCTCGCGCTCCATGCGATCTGGACCCGGCGCTGGCTGGCGCTGGCGGTCGCCTGGGGCGTGTGCGTGCTCGGCTGGTTCGTGGTGAGCCAGATCCCGAGCCGCTACGAATCGCGGGCGCGCGTGTTCGTGCAGATGCAGTCGATCCTGCCTGCGTCGATGGATGCCGCCCCCCAGACGCAGCAGAAGGACGTCGACACGATCCGCCAGACATTGGTCAGCGCGGTGAACCTGGAAAAGGTGGTACGCGGCACCGACCTTGCGCAGACCGTGTCGAGCGACCGCGACGTCGCCGATCGCGTCGCGGGCCTCGCGCAGGCGATCAAGGTGGAAAGCCAGCAGGACAATCTGTTCCAGATCACCACCACCGCGGCCAGCCCCAAGCTGGCGCAGCAGATCACCCAGAAGCTGATCGACATCTTCGTCGAAACCAACCTGGGCCGCGATCGCAGCCAGACGACGCAGAGCCTCGACTTCCTCGATGCGCAGCTGGCGCAGCTGCAGAAGCGGCTGTCGGATGCGGACACCAAGCGGTCCGATTTCCAGACGCGCTACCTCGGATCGCTGCCCGGGACCGGTACGGTCGCCGACCGGATCGGCGCGTCGCGCGCGCAGATGGCGCAGGTCGATGGCGATCTCGCCACCGCGCAGTCGAGCCTCGCAACGTTGCAGGCGCAGATGGCGGGTACGCCGCAGACGGTTGCGGGCACCGGCGGCATCGCCGCTGGACCGGCGCGTGCGGCGCTGGCGGCCATCCAGGGTCAGCTCGCCGATGCGCGGGCGCGGGGCTATACCGACCAGCATCCCGACGTGATCGCGCTAAAGCGCCAGCTTGCCGTCGCGCAGGCGGCGGCGCAGCGGGAGCCGGCGGGTGCCGGGCCTGCGGGCACGCCCAATCCGGTCTACCAGTCGCTGCAATCGATGCTCGCCGACAAGCAATCGGCGGTCGCGGGGCTGCGGATGCGCAAGGCGCAGTTGCAGGGCGATCTCGACCAGCTGACCGCGAAACTGTCGCAGGACCCGGCGGTCGCCGCCGAACAAGGGCAGATCGACCGCGATTATCAGGTGCTGAAGGATCAATACGATCAGCTGCTCACCCAGCGCCAGCAGGTTGCGCTCCGCGGGCAGGCGGCGACGCGGACGGACAACGTCAAATTCTCGGTCATCGACCCGCCGACGGTGCCGCGTGCGCCGACCGCGCCCAACCGCATGCTGCTGCTCACCGGCGTCCTCATTGCGGGGCTGGGCGCGGGCATCGGTGCGGCGTTCGCGATGGGTCAGCTGCGCGCGACCTTTGCCACCGCACCACGGCTGGAAAAGGCGACCGGCATGCCGGTGATCGGCGCGATCGGCGAAGTCGTGACGCGCGTTCAGGCGGAGCAGCGGGCGAAGCGCCTGAAAATCTTCGCGGGCGGTGCCGCGGGGCTGGTGGCGGCCTATGTGCTGCTGCTCGGCGTCGAAGTGCTGCAACGCGGTCTGGCGGCGTGACGGGGACGATATGATGCACAAGCCCATCCGCCGCGATTCGCTGCTCGAACGGGCCGCGCGCGCCTATGATTTCAGCGCGGGGTTCCGCGCGCCGGTGAAGGACGCCGGCGATCCGGCGCAGGACGACGCCGTGTCGGCACCCATGCCCGCGCCCGACGTGGAGCCGGCACCGGTCGCCGAAGAGCCGGCATGGCAGGCGGCGGCGCCGATCGACGATCCGACCTTCCTCGCCATCCCGCCCGAATTGCGCGCGCCCGTGGGGCAGGAGCTGCCGCCGGCCTTTTACGAAACGCCCGAGCTGAGCGACATCGCCGGCATCGATCGCGGCATGCTGGCCGAAGCCGGGATGATCGTGCCCGGCGCGCCGGTGGGGCCGCTCGCCGAGGAATTTCGCCTCATCAAGCGCCAACTGCTGATCACGCGCGAACGCATTGCGCAGGGCCATCAGGGCGACAAGGCGCGGACCGTGCTCGTCTGTTCGGCGCGACCGGGCGACGGCAAGACCTTCTGCGCGGTCAATCTCGCGCTCTCGATGGCGATGGAGCGCGATACCGAGGTACTGCTGGTCGACGCCGATTTCGCCAAGCCCGACGTGCTGGCGCGCCTGGGCCTCGCCGAACAGCCGGGGTTGCTCGACGCGCTGGCCGACAGCCGGATCGATGTCGAAAATCTCGTCATCCGCACCGATATCGGCGGCTTGTCGATCCTGCCCGCGGGGACGAAGACGGCGACGGACACCGAACTGCTCGCCTCCGCGCGCACACGGACGGTGCTATCGCGCCTGCTCGACGCCAATCCGCGCCGCATCGTGATCTTCGATTCGCCGCCCGCGCTTGCCGCCTCGCCCGCGGCGGTGCTGGCGATGTTGGTCGGGCAGGTCATGCTGGTGGTGCGCGCCGACGACACGCCCGAAAACGAACTGCGCGAGGCGGTGCAGCGGCTCGATGGCTGCGACGAGATCGCGCTGGTGCTCAACGCCGTGTCGTTCGTGCCCGGCGGACGACGCTACGGCACCTATTACGGTCAGGAGGGGGGCAAGTGATGCGGTCTATCTCTCTGGGGCTGGCGCTGGGTGCCTGTGCATTTGCCGGATCGGCCGAGGCGCAGGGACGGCGCGTCACCGCGACGCCCTATATCGAACTGGGGCAGGTGCTCGACGCCGACCTCAACAACGGCGATGTGCTGACCTATTCGACCATCGCGGCCGGGATCGATTTGGCCGCCAATACCGCGCGGGTGAACGGGCAGCTGTCCTATCGCTACGAACGGCGGATCGCCTGGGACGACCGGATCGGCGATTCGGACGTCCACACCGGTCTGGCGCGCGTCTCCGCGAAGGTCGCGCGCGGCCTGACGCTGGAAGCGGGCGGCATCGCGACGCGCGCGCGTGCCGACATCCGCGGTGCGGCGCCGGGCGTGCTGGTCGGCAATGTCGACAACATCAGCCAGATCTATTCGGTCTATGCCGGCCCCAGCTACGCGACAAACGTCGGGCCGGTGGCGGTCGCCGCCAGCTATCTGGCGGGCTATACGAAGGTCGAAAGCCCCAGCTTCGTCGGCGTCGGCCCCGGCCAGCCGCGCTTCGATTATTACGATACCGCCTTCAACCAGTCCGCCGGGATCAGCGCGGGCGTGCGGCCGGGCCAGGTCCTGCCCGTCGGCCTGACCGCTAGCGCCGGCTGGGACCGCGAGGATGCGGGCCAGCTCGATGGTCGCTACGAGGGCTGGCGCGTGCGCGGCGACGCGTTGTTGCCGGTATCGCCCTATGTCGCGCTGACCGCAGGTGTCGGCTACGAACGGATCGAGACGAGCAATCGCCCGGCGCTGACCAATGCGGCGGGCCAGCCGGTGGTCGATGGCGATGGCCGCTTCGTGACCAACAGCGCCGCGCCGCGCCAGATCGCCTATCGCACCGACGGCGTCTATTACGATGCGGGTGTCGTCTGGCGCCCCAACCGCCGCGTGTCGGCGGAGGCGCGCGTCGGCAAGCGCTTCGGGTCGATCAGCTACAGCGGCCTTGCGACCTATCAAGCGTCCGAACATGTCGGAATGGCGGTGAGCGTCTATGACAGCGTCACGACCTTCGGCCAGCAGTTGCGCAACGGGCTGCAACAGCTGCCGACCAGCTTCATCTCCGCCCGCGATGCCTTCACGCAGCAGTTCAACGGCTGCGTCTTTTCGACCAGCGGGGCGACGCCGGGCGGCTGCCTGAACGATGTGTTCCAGTCGATCCAGACCGCCAGCTATCGCGCGCGCGGCGTCGACGCGGTGCTGTCGGTCACGCGCGGTCGCACCACCTATGGCGGCGGTATCGGCTATGCCAATCGCAAGCTGTTCAACCGCGACGACGTGCCCGGCGTGACGCTGTACGGGATCGAGGATCAGAGCGCCTATGGCCAGCTGTTCCTCAACCGCCAGCTGTCGCCTGTCTCGACCATCGACGGCAACCTGTTCGTCAATTATTACGAATCGGGCGTTGCGCAGGCGGCCGGCGTCTGGGCCTATGGCGGCACCGCCAGCTATGGGCACAGCTTCGGCCGGATCACCACCTCGGCCAGTGCGGGCGTCTATGCGTTCGACACGGGCGATCTGGACACCACCTGGTCCGCGCAGGCGCTGATCGCCGCGCGCTATTCCTTTTAGGGGCCGCACAGGATGTACGAAGATCATTTCGGGCTGACCGGACGCCCCTTCCAACTCACCCCGGACGCGCGCTTCTGGTATGAGACGGCGACGCATCGCAAGGCGATGGCCTATCTGGGCTATGGCATCGCGCAGGGCGAGGGGTTCATCGTCGTGACCGGCGATATCGGCGCGGGCAAGACGACGCTGGTGGGGCATCTGACCGGCCTGCTCGATCCTGCCGCGCTGAACGTCATCACGATCGTGTCGACCGCGATCGCCGCCGATGACCTGCTGCGCGTCGTCGCGACGGGGCTGGGCGTCGATCCGGCCAACCTGACCAAGGCACAGCTGCTGACCGCGATCGAACGCGGACTGCATGCGGTGAAGCGCTCCGGCCGGCGGACGCTCCTGATCGTCGACGAGGTGCAGGCGCTGCCGGTCGATTCGCTTGAAGAGCTGCGCATGCTGTCCAACTTCCAGGCGGGCGGGCATGCGCTGCTGCAGATTCTGCTGCTCGGCCAGCCCGAGTTCCGCGAGCGGTTGCAGGGATCGGAGCGGCTGGAGCAATTGCGCCAGCGCGTCATCGCCATCCACCACCTCGATCCGATGGAGCCGCATGAGGTCGCCGATTATGTCGCGCACCGCCTGTCGGTGGTCGGCTGGCAGGGGCGGCCGGACTTTGCGGACGATGCGTTCGAGGCGCTGTATCGCGGGTCGGGCGGCGTGCCGCGGCGGCTCAATCAGCTTGCCGCGCGCGTGATGCTGGCGGCGGCGCTGGAGGGGCATGAGCTGATCGACGGCCGTCTGGTGCGCCAGGTGGTGCGCGATCTGGAGGCGGACCTGCCGGCGAGCTTTACGCCGACGGTGTTGCAGCCGGCCCCTGAACCCGAACCCGTGACCGAGGCGGCTGTCACGCCGGAGCCGGTTGCTGTCGAGCCCGCGGTCGTGACGGTCGAGGCGGAACCGGAAACCACCGTTGACGAACCGGCCAATGAGGACGTGACGCCGATCCGCCGCTTCGTGCCGCGCACGCCGCAATGGCTCGAACCCGTCGCCGATGCGCCGCGCGATCCGCTGCCGATCGTGGCGGAGCCTGTGGCCGAACCGGCCGAAGAGCCTGCGTTCGCGCCGATCGGCGCGCATGCGTCTGATGACGTGACGCCGGAGCCGTCGGTGGACGAGCCGACGACCGAAGACGCGCCGGCCGCGACCGAACCGGAACGGCAAGCGGCACCGGCGGCCCACGCGTCGAGCGATGCCGAGCGCATTGCGGCGCTGGAAGCGCGGATCGCGCAACAGGAAGAGGCGCTGCGCCGCGTGCTGACGCTGCTGGTCGACTGGGTCGAGGCCGACCGTAGCGAGGCGGCGGCAACCGCGATGGTCGCTGGCGTCGCCGACCTGCACCACGGCCATGATGCCGTCCCCATTCGCTCGCCCGCCGCGTGGAACCATGCTGCCTGAGCCGCTCCGCAACGGCCTGTCGGTCGATGTCGAGGAATGGTTTCAGGTCGGCGCGTTCGAACGCACGATCGACCGCGCCGACTGGGATACGATCGCGAGCCGCGTCGAAGCGAACACGGGCGCGGTGCTCGACCTGTTTGCCGAAAGCGGGGTGACGGCGACGTTCTTCACGCTTGGCTGGGTCGCCGATCGCCATCCGCGGCTGATCCGCCGCATTGCGGATGCGGGGCATGAGATCGCGAGCCACGGCTGGGACCACCAGCGCGTTTTCACCATGGATGCCGCGAGCTTCCGTGCCGATCTGGCCAAGGCGCGTACGGCGCTGGAGAACGCCAGCGGGCAGGCGGTGACCGGCTATCGTGCGCCCAGTTTCTCGATCGACCCCCGCAACCTGTGGGCCTTTCCGGTGCTGGCGGAGGCGGGTTATGCCTATTCGTCCAGCGTCGCGCCGGTCGCCCACGATCATTACGGCTGGCGCGATGCGCCGCGCTACGCCTTCCGCCCGCTGAAGGACTCGCCCTTGGTCGAGTTGCCGGTGACGGTCGCGCGCGTGGCGGGGCGGCATATCGCGACCGGCGGCGGCTTCTTCCGCATGCTGCCCGGCGCGCTGACCGATTTTGCGGTACGGCAGGTCAATGCGGAGGGCCATGCGGGCATTTTCTACTTCCATCCGTGGGAGGTCGACCCGGACCAGCCGCGCGTCGCGAATGCGCCGCTGCGGTCGAAGGTGCGGCACTACAGCCGGCTCGGCGCGATGGCCGGCAAGCTGCGCGGCCTGATCGCACGGCACGACTGGGGCCGCGTCGACGCCGTCGTCGCGCGCGAGGCGGCGCTGCTCGCGTGATGCACGCGCCGATCGAGCCGCGGCTGGACGTGCGCGAGGCAAACCTGGGCGATGTCCGGGAGAGCGGCGCGATCGACGCCTTCGTCCGTGCGGCGGCGGAGGCGACGCCGTTCCACCTGACTGGCTGGAGCCGCGCGGTTGAGCGCGGTTGCGGCCAGCGTGCCCGCTATCTGGTCGCGAGCTATCCCGACGGCGATATCGCCGGCGTGCTGCCACTGACCGAGATGCGATCGCCGCTGTTCGGCCGGGCGCTGGTGTCGACCGGTTTCGGTGTCGACGGCGGCATATTGGGCGATGGCGTGGAGGCGTTGGCGGGGGCGGCCTGGGCATTGGCGCAGCGATTGGGCTGCCCCGGCGTCGAATTGCGGGGCGGGCCGGCGCCGCGGGGCTGGGCGACCAACGATACCGCCTATCTCGGCTTTGTCCGGGATCTGGCGGCGGATGACGATGCGGAATTGCTCGCTGTGCCGCGCAAGCAGCGTGCGGAAGTGCGCCGCGCGCTGGGGCTGGACCTGGAGGTCGTTACCGGTGGCGAGGCGCTGCTACGCGAGCATTATGGCGTTTACGCCGAATCGGTGCGCAACCTCGGCACGCCGGTGTTTCCGGCCAATCTGTTCCGCCACGTGGCGGGGGCGCTCGACAGCGATGTGCTGACGGTGCGGCATCAGGGCAAAGCCGTGGCGAGCGTGCTGAGCCTGTATTTCCGTGGCACCGTCTTTCCCTATTGGGGTGGCGGGACGGAGGCGGCGCGGGGGCTGCGCGCCAACGATCGCATGTATTTCGCGCTGATGAGCCATGCGCGGGATCGCGGCTGCACGCGGTTCGACTTCGGCCGGTCGAAGACCGGTACGGGCGCAGCGGCGTTCAAAAAGAACTGGGGCTTCACCGGCGTGCCGCGTTGCTATGCGACGCGCAGCGACGGGCCGGCGCGCGAAGTGAATCCGCTCAATCCCAAATATGCGATGATGGTGGCGACATGGAAGCGGCTGCCGCTGCCGCTCGCCAATCTGATGGGACCGTGGATCGCCCGCGGCCTGGGCTGATGGAGCTGCTGTTCCTCGCGCACCGCGCGCCCTTTCCGCCCGATCGCGGCGACAAGATCCGCAGCTATCACGTCCTGCGTCACCTGATGGCACGCGCGCGCGTCCATCTGGTCGCGTTCGGGGAAGGCGATGCGGATTTCGATGTGCCAGCGCCGATCGCGGAAGGCCTGGAGAGCATCACGCTGATCCGCCGCACCAAGCCACAGGCGCTGGCGGCGGTCGAGGCCTTGGCGACGGGGCGGCCGGTGTCGCTGACCGCCTTCAATGCCCCGGCGATGCGGCGGGCGGTCGCGGCGCGACGGGTCGATGCCATCTACTGTTTTTCCGGGCAGATGGCGCAATATCTGCCCGCGGGCGTGCCGGCGGTGATGGACTTCGTCGACGTCGATTCCGCCAAGTTCGCGCAATTTGCCGATGCCGGCAGCATGACCATGCGCTGGATGATGCGGCGGGAGGCACGGCTGCTCGGCGCATTTGAGCGGCAGGTGTCGGCAAGCGTCCGCGCCAGCCTGTTCGTCAGCGAAGCGGAGGCGGCTCTGTTCCTCAACGGCGGCGGGGCAGGGGAGGTCGTTGCGGTGGAGAATGGCATCGACGCGGCGGCGTTCGATCCCGTCGGCATCGTCCCCGTGACGCAGGGCCCATTGCTCGTCTTCACTGGCCAGATGGATTACCGCCCGAACGTGGAGGCGGTGGTGTGGTTCGCGACTGAGGTAATGCCGCAGCTGCGGCAGACGCACCCCGGCGTCCGCTTCGCGATCGTCGGGCGTGCGCCGACCGCCGCGGTGCAGGCGCTCGCCGCGCCCGACGCGATCGTCACCGGTGCGGTCGACGACGTCCGCCCCTGGCTGGCGGCGGCGAGCGTGTGCGTCGCGCCGCTGCGTCTGGCGCGGGGCATTCAGAACAAGGTGCTGGAGGCGATGGCGATGGCGCGGCCCGTCGTCGCCTCGCCCGCCGCCGCCGAGGGCATCGACCATGCCGGCACGCTGCGAGTGGCGGGGAGCGCGGCCGAGCAGGCACGGGCGATCGGCGCGCTGTTGGACGATCCGGACGCGGCATCCGCGCTGGGCGATGCGGCGCGGGCACGGGTGTTGGCGCGATACGATTGGGCGGCGCGGCTGGCGCCGCTCGACGCCCTGCTGGGGCTCAGCGCATGAGCGGCTGGCGGCGGCATGGGATCGCGCTGGCGCTGGCTGTTGCACTCATCCTGCTGATCTTCCGCGCCGATGTCGTGCGCCTCGTCACGATCTGGTGGACCAGCACGACCTTCGGGCATTGCCTGTTCATCGGGCCAGTGATCGGCTGGCTGGTCTGGCAGCGGCGGCGCGAGCTTGCCGCCTTGACGCCGACGGCCTGGTGGCCGGGGCTGCTGCTCGTCGCGGCGGGGGGCGCCGGCTGGCTGATGGGCGATGCGGGTTCGGTCAGCTTCGCGCGGCAATTGGGTGTGGTGCTGATGCTGCAAGGCGCGGTGGTGACATTGCTCGGTGCGCAGGTCGCGCGCGGACTGCTGTTCCCGCTGGCCTATGCATTGTTCCTCGTCCCCTTCGGCGAGGCGCTGGAGCCGCCGTTGCAGGCGGTGACGGTGCGGATCGTCATGCCGCTGCTGCACTTGGTCGGTGTTCCTGCCACGTCGAACGGCGTGCTGATCCACGCCGGCCGCTATTATTTCGAGGTGGCGGAGGCGTGTTCGGGCGCGAAGTTCGTCATCGCGATGCTCGCGTTCGGCGTGCTCGTCGCCAACGTCTGTTTCGTGTCGTGGCGGCGGCGGATCGGGTTCATGATCGCCGCGCTGGTGGTGCCGGTGATCGCCAACGGCCTGCGGGCCTTCGGGACGATCTACGCCGCGAACCTGACCAGCGTGGAGGCGGCGACGGGGTTCGACCATATCGTCTATGGCTGGCTGTTCTTCGGGCTGGTGATGGCGGCGGTGCTGGCGATCGGCTGGCGCTGGTTCGACCGCGCACCCGATGCACCCGCCTTCGATCCTGCACGCCTGCCGCCCGTGCGGAGGGGGCGGATCGCGTTGCCGCTCGGCGTGCTGCTGACCGTCGCCACCGCCGGGATCTGGCCGATGTGGAGCACCGCCATCGCGCATCGCGCCATGCCGCTGCCAGCGCAGATCGACCTTCCGGTGGTCGCCGGCTGGACCCGCGCGCCGATCAGCCAGCGCGCGGCGTGGCAGCCTTACTACCCCGGCGCCGACCACGTCCTGTTCGGCCGCTACGCCCGCGATGGCGCCGCGGTCGACCTGGCCGTCGCGGTGTTCGCATCGCAGGGCGAGGGGCATAAGATCGGTGCGTTTGGCACCGGCCCGATCCGCGAGGAGGACCGCTGGGTCCGCATCGCCGACGCCGCGCCGATCGATGGCGGCTCTACGCTGCGCATGACCGTGCCGGGGAGCGACGGCCATGCGGTGGAGCGCATCGTCACGACATGGTACGTCGTCGGCAACAGGGTTACGGCGGACGAGCGCGTGGTGAAGATCGAGACGATGACGGCAAAATTGCTCGGCGGCCCGCAGCGAGCGGTGGCGATCCATCTGTCGGCCGAAGTGACGCCGGGCCGCGACGCGCGCGCGGACATCGCCGCCTTCGCCGCGGCCTTGGGCCCGATCGATGGCGTGGCGGATCGCCTGACGGGCGCGCGCTGATGTGCGGCATTGCGGGGCTGTTTCACCCCGGCACCCCCAAGCCCGTCGATCCCGCCCGCATTGCCGCGATGATCGCGGTACAGGCGCATCGCGGCCCTGACGGCGAAGGCATATGGACCGCGCCGGGGGTTGGCCTTGGCCATCGCCGGCTGTCGATCATCGACCTGGAAGGCTCGCCGCAACCAATGCATGCGGGCGCGCTCAGCGTCACCTACAATGGCGAAATCTACAATTTCGCCGAGCTGCGCGCGCAGCTGGAGCGGGGCGGCGCACGCTTCGTCACCGATGGCGATACCGAGGTGCTGCTGCACGGCTGGCGCGCCTGGGGGCCGGGGCTGCTCGACCGGCTGAACGGGATGTTCGCCTTCGCGATCCACGATGCGGAGGCGGGGACGCTGTTCCTCGCTCGCGACCGGTTGGGCGTGAAACCGCTCCATTATGTCGAGCTGTCCGACGGCAGCCTCGCCTTCGCGTCCGAACTGAAGGGCCTGCTCGCGCACCCGCTACTGCGCCGCGTGCCCGATGCGACCGCGATCGAGGATTATCTGGCATTCGGCTACGTCCCCGACGACGCCTGTCTGATCGCCGGCGTGCGCAAGCTGCCCGCCGGCCATTGCCTGTTGGTGCGGCGCGGGCAAAGCGTACCGGCGCCGCGCCGCTGGTGGGACGTCAGCTTCGCCAACCGCGCGACCGGCTCTGCGCGTTCGCTCGGCGAGGAGCTGCTGGCGCACATGCGCGAGGGCGTGCGCAGCCGTATGGTCGCCGACGTGCCGCTCGGCGCCTTCCTGTCGGGCGGGGTCGACAGCTCGGCGGTCGTCGCGCTGATGGCGGAGGCGAGCAAGGCGGCGGTGCGCACCTGTACGATCGGCTTCGACGAGGCGGGCCATGACGAGCGCGCGCATGCCGCGGCGGTCGCGCAGCGCTTCGCCACAGATCACCATGCGCAGGTCGTGCGCCCCGACGATTTCGCGCTGATCGACACGCTGGTGCATCATTTTGACGAACCCTTTGCCGATGGCAGCGCGCTTGCGACATATCAGGTCGCGGCATTGGCAAGGGCGCGGGTGACGGTGGCACTGTCGGGCGATGGCGCGGATGAGATCTTCGCCGGCTATCGCCGCTACCGCTTCCAGGCAGCCGAAGAGCGCGTGCGGGGCCTGCTGCCGCCCGCATGGCGCAGCGCGGCCTTCGGGACGCTGGGGCGCTATTATCCCAAAGCCGATTGGGCACCGCGGCCCTTGCGCGCGAAGACGACGTTGCTCGCGCTCGCGAGCGATGGCGACGAGGCTTATGCGCGGGCCGTCGGTGTCACCTCGCCCGAGCTGCGGGGCACGTTGCTTGGCGCGGACGTGCGCGCCGCGCTGCAGGGCCATCGCGCGGAGGATCGCTACATTGCCGCGATGCGTGCGGCCCCGGCGCGCGACGCGATCGATCGCGCGCAATACGCCGATCTGAAGATCTGGCTGCCCGGCGATATCCTGACCAAGGTCGACCGCACCAGCATGGCGGTGGGTCTGGAGGCGCGCGAGCCGTTGCTCGATCATCGGCTGGTCGAGTTCGGTGCGCGACTGCCCGCGTCGATGCGGCTGCACCGGGGGACGGGCAAATGGCTGATGAAGCGCAGCCTGGAACGCTATCTGCCGCGCGACATCCTCTACCGGCCCAAGATGGGCTTCGTCACGCCGATCAGCGACTGGTTCCGCGGCGCGCTGGCCGACGAGGCGGAGGCACTGACCCGGTCGCGCTTCCTCGCCGACAGTGGCTGGCTGGCGATGCCGACGGTCGCGCGGCTGGTCGAGGCGCATCGCAGCGGGCGCGCCGACCACGGTCGCACGCTGTGGCAATTGATGATGCTGGAACGCGCCGGACGCCGCCTGTTCAGCTGATCGTTTCGGGGGCGGTGTCACCGCACTGTCATCAAATCCTAACCCGCCATTTACCGCTCGCCCCCTAGTGTCGCGGCCATGTTGTTCGACATCGATCTGCTGCGCAACGGCGCTTTCGGTGGCGTGCAGGCGTCGGTGAAGGGAGAGGGTGTTTGCCTGATCCACACCGCCTCGCTGGCGCAGGCGGTGGATATGTTCCGGCAATCGCCCGATCTTCGGCTGCTCGCGATCGTCGATGCGCAGCGCCGTCCGGTGGGCGTCATCCGGGAACGCGATGTCCGGACCATCCTGTTCAACCCCTTCGGCCACGCGCTGATGCAGAATCCCAGCATCGGCGGATCGCTGACGACGCTGATTCGGCCCTGTGGGACCGCCGATGCGGGGCTGGATGCCGACGCGCTCGTGCTCGCCTATCTCGACGCGGGCGGGGACGGACTGGTGCTGACCCGTGATGGCGTCTTTGATTCGGTGGTCGATGCGACCGCATTCGAGCGGCTCTCCATCCAGCGTCGTACGCAGGTGATGACCGATCGCGAGGCGCGGGCGGCGCGGATCGATGCGGCGGGCAAGGCCTTCACCGCCGATGTCGCACATCTGGCAGCGGAACTGGCCGAGGCGGCGGAGCGGATCGCCGCAATGGCCGGACTGGTCGTCACGCGCGCGGGGGCCTCGCGCCGGGATGCGGCGTCGGTGGCGGGTGCGACTGGGCAGATGGTCACCGCGCTGACCGACATCGCGGAACTCGGCCGGACCCTGGCGACGACGCTGGACGGCATCGGCGGGCAGACGGCCCGCGCCGCGGCCTTGCGCAGCGACGCGCGCGTCGCGGTGATCGCCGCCGGCGATCGTGTGACGCGACTGGTGGAGAAGGCGACCGCGGTCGACGACATGCTGCGCCTGATCCAGACGATCGCTAGCCAGACCAACCTGCTCGCCCTCAATGCCGCGATTGAGGCGGCGCGCGTGGGAGAGGCGGGGCGTGGCTTTGCGGTGGTGGCGAGCGAGGTGAAGATGCTGGCGCAACAGACGGGCACGGCGGCCAAGGACATTGCGGCGCGCGTGGCGGACATGCACGGCCTGCTCGGCGACGTCGTCGGCGGCCACCGCACGCTGGAGGCGACCATGGCCGCCATCGCCGATACGGGTGTCGCGATCGAACAAGCGGTCGCCGCGCAGCAGGGCGCGACGCGGCGTATCGCCAGCCATGTCGAGCAATCGGCAGAGGCCGGCCATGCCATCGACGATCGCGCGCGTGCGATCAGCGATCAGTCGGCGGCGATCGGTGACGACGTGTCCGGGCTGGAGGCGGTGTCGCGGACGCTGGCCGAATCCACCGGCCGTCTTCAGTCGCGCGCGCGCAGCTTCGTGCAGCTCACCGCGTCGTTGTAGGCCTCAGCGCAGCTTGGCGATCGACAGGCCATCGGCCTTCGCGCGATCCTTGGTCGATTCCTCGCTGCGTTTCAGCGCCTTGGCGATCGCTTTCAGCGCCATGCCCTTCTTGGCGAGCGTGTGCAGCTTCTGGATCTCGTCCGCGGTCCAGGGCTGGCGATGGCGTTCGAACGTCTCTCCCTTGGCCATCAGAACACCGCCAGGGCGGCGTGGAGGGTCAGCGCGACGAGCGCGAGCGTGGAAGCGAGGAACAGCATGAAGCGGGGCAATACGCGATTGACCGTCGCCTGCACCAGCGAATGCGCGATCCGCAGGCCGACATAGGCCCAGGCGATCGCCGCATTCGGGCCATCGCCCGTGCCGCTCAGCGCGATGACGGTGCAGACGGCGTAGAACAGCGTCGGCTGTTCCATCAGGTGATTGTAATTGTGTGCCTTCCACTGGATGTGCCGCGGCAGCGCCCGATCCGCATCGGCGGCGGTCGATCCGACCAGTTTGCCCATATCGACGCCCGCCGCCTTCATCGCAGGCATACGCGTCGCCAGCATCCAGACGAACATGACAAGTGTCCAGGCGATGAGAGCCACCATCGGGCGCAGGATGTCGCTGTGCATGTTGTCCCCTCCGTTGGGAGCGGAACCTGACGCACAGCGTTTCGTCCCGCAACCTTTCATATCGGCGGCTCCGGATCACTCGGGGCTCCCAAGCCAAGGACGAGGCACGATGAAGCAGACCGGCAATACGATCCTGATCACCGGCGGCGGTTCCGGCATCGGTGCGGCGCTGGCACAGCGCTGGCACGATGCGGGCAATACCGTCATCATCGCAGGCCGCCGGCAGGAGGCGCTGGACGAGGTCGCGAACGGGCGCGACAATATCCATACGATGACGATCGACGTCGACAGCGCGGAGGGCGTCACCGACTTCGCCAAGCGCGTGATCGAGGCGCATCCCGACCTCAACGTGCTGATCAACAATGCCGGCATCATGCGCTTCGAGACGCTGGAAACGCAGCGCGACCTGTCGGATGCCGAAGAGACGGTGACGACCAACCTGCTGGGGCCGATCCGCCTGACCAATGCGCTGATCGATCACCTGAAGGGCAAGGACGATGCGGTGATCGTCACGGTCACCTCGGGGCTTGCCTTCGTGCCGCTGGTCGATGCGCCGACCTATTGCGCGACCAAGGCGGCGATCCACAGCTACACGCTGTCGCTGCGCAACGCGCTGGAAGGCAAGGTGGAGGTCATCGAACTGGCACCGCCGGGCGTGCAGACGACGCTGACGCCGGGGCAGGAGAAGCGGTCGATGTACCAGCCGCTCGACGATTTCGCCGACGAGGTGATGCGGCTGTTTGGCGAGCAGCCGACGCCGAAGGAGATTCTGGTCGAGCGCGTCCGTGGCTTCCGCAACGCCGAACGTGACGGCAATTTCGACGCCACGATGAAGCAGCTCAACGATTTCGCGCGGAAAGCGCGGGAGGAGGGGAACGCCTCTGCATAATCCCACACCCGCTCGTGCTGAGCGTGTCGAAGCACGGCTTTCCGCACGAGAGACAGCGCGTGCGGCGACCCACCCTTCGACAAGCTCAGGGCGAACGGAGTTTTGGGGGCTCCCAATAACAAAAAAAGGGCGTCCCGGATCGAACCGGGGCGCCCTCATCATGCAGCCCGCAGGCCCGACTTACTTGTCGAACAGCTTGCCCCAGCGGTGGACCGGACGGTCCTTCCACAGGCCGCGGTGATAGGCGTCAGACGCCAGCAGCGGCATAACGCTGCCCGCTTCGGCGAACACCATCTGTTCGATGCCGGTGTTCACCTTGCCCCAGCTGGCCGCTTCCTGCAACGTCGAGGACGAGCAGGCGCCGTCGCGCACGTCGGCGACGGTGATCTGCACGGCATATTTGTGCACCTGCACGTCGTCATGACCCAGGATTTCGGCGCAAACGACGGTGTCCTGGATGAAGTTCTTCGGCACGCCGCCGCCGATCATCAGCAGGCCGGTGGTGCCGGCTTCGATCTTGATCTCGGTCAGTTCGCGGAAGTCAGCGACCGCGTCGATCATGACATAGGGCTTGCCCGCCTTGGCGGCATCGACCTGATGCTTGACGAGGCCGAAGCCGGCCGAGCTGTCGACGAACGCCGGGCAGAAGATCGGCACGTCATGCTCGTAGGCGAGCTTGACGAGGCTGTTCTCCTTCTTGCCGTGCTCGACCAGATACTTGCCCATCTCGCGGATGAACGCGCGCGACGAATACGGGCCGGCCGGCAGCGATTCCGCGATCTCGAAGATCGTGTGGTCGACGTGCTGGAGCGCTTCCTCGTCGATGTACGTGTCGTAGATGCGGTCGATGTACAGCGAACGCAGCGTGTCGTCGTCGGGGATTTCCAGCGCCTGATAGTGCTTGTGGCCGAGACCCTCAAAGAAATCCATGTCGACGATGGTCGCGCCGGTGGCGACGATGCCGTCGACCATGTTGTTCTTCACCAGCTCGGCATACAGATCCATGCAGCCGCCGGCCGAGGTCGAACCCGCGATGACGAGGAAGATCGAGCAATCCTTGTCGGCCAGCATCTGGTTGTAGATGTTGGTCGCACGGCCGAGATCGCGGCTGGTGAAGCTCATGTCCGCCATCGCCTCGACGATCGGGCGCGCGTCGAAGCTCTTGATGTCGATATGCTTGACCTGCTTGGACAGCAGCTCGGCCTTGCGGGTGTCGTTGATCGGCGCGTTGGCGCTTGCGGTCTTGGTGAGGGTGTCGGTCATGGTTCGCCTTTGGCTATCCAATACCCGTCGTCATTCACTGTTGGGGACGCGGAAACCCAATGATCTCCCCCCGCGCGGGCGCGCGAGGGGAGGGAAAGGATCGATTACGGGAGTGGCGTTACAGCTTGACGACGTTGCCCGCACGCTGCTCCGCGACGAGGCGGTCCTCGGCGTAGACCGACAGCATGGGCTCGTCGGTCACCACGACGGTGTCGCCGGTGCCGAAGCCGTTGAAGCCGGTGCGCATCGCCTGGCCATAGGCGCCGAGCATGCCGATCTCGAAATAATCGCCGGTGTTCGTATCCGCGGGTAGCGGGAACGGGCCGGCCATATAGTCGAGATCGTCGCAGGTCGGACCCCAGAAGGCGAAGTCCATGTCGCGCGCGTCCGATTCCGGCTCGCGCAGCAGCTGCACCGGATACTTCCAGCCGATATGCGCCGCATCGAACAGCGTGCCATAGGCGCCGTCGTTGATGTACAGCTCATGCCCGCGGCGGCGCTCCACGCGCACCACGACCGAGGCATATTCGGCGCACAGCGCGCGGCCCGGCTCCGCCCACAATTCGGCCGAATAGCTGACCGGCAGGCTTTCGAATGCGCGATGGATCGTCTCGAAGAAACGCTCCAGCGGCGGTGGGGTCATGCCCGGATAGGCCGAGGGGAAGCCGCCGCCGACGTCGATGACGTCGACCGTCACCGCCGCATCGACGATCGCTGCGCGCACCCGCTCCATCGCGTTCGAATAGGCGTCCGGCGACATCGTCTGGCTGCCGACGTGGAAGCAGATGCCCAAAGCGTCCGCCACCTGACGGGTCGCGATCAGCAGCTCCTTCGCCTCCGACTGGCCGACGCCGAACTTCGAACCGAGGCTCAGCTTGGCATATTCGGACGAGACGCGCAGGCGCACGCACAGCGTCAGGTCGGTCGCGCCCTGCGTGGCACGCACGATCTTCGCCAGCTCTTCCAGGCAATCGAGCGAGAAGGTCTTCACGCCATGGACGAAATACGCCTCGGCGATCGCCTCTTCCGACTTCACCGGGTGCATAAAGCAGCAGGTGGCCTCCGGCAGCGTCGCCTTCACCAGACGCACTTCCGCGATCGAAGCGGTGTCGTAATGCGTGATGCCGTTGTCCCACAGGATCTGGAGCAACGCGGGCGTCGGGTTCGCCTTCACCGCATACATCGGACGCCCCGGAAACTTCTCGACGAAGAATCGGGCGGCCCGCGCAGCGGCGTGCGGACGGACGAGCGTCACCGGATCGACCGGGCGACTCTGGGCGATGTCGATGCCCCCACCGAGAACGGAGGAACGGGCGGTCGAGAGGGGCGCTAACCCCAGCGC
Organism: Sphingomonas sp. DC4900; assembly: GCF_049896485.1. Classification (NCBI taxonomy): domain Bacteria; kingdom Pseudomonadati; phylum Pseudomonadota; class Alphaproteobacteria; order Sphingomonadales; family Sphingomonadaceae; genus Sphingomonas; species Sphingomonas sp. DC4900. The sequence goes on along the minus strand of NZ_JAFCUK010000003.1, from coordinate 261,314 downwards.
GCTATGGTGCTTGGCCAATTCAAGGGACCTCCAATTGCCTTACGGCATACGGTGACAAAAGCTGCCTTGCGGTTGGAAGTCCCATGGGGCAGCGGAGGCGCGATCTATGGTTGCTTGGCCTGCATGTAAAGTGGCTGATCGCACGAAAGGACGAAAAGTGACGATTTTGCGACAGCCGACGCGGGCAGGGGTGCGGGACGCGGCCGAAAAGATCGCGCGCATCCTGCCGCCGACGCCGCTTTATGTGCATGAAATCAAGGGGATGAAGGTTGCCTTCAAGGCGGAGTCCCTGCAGCCGATCGGTGCGTTCAAAATCCGCGGCGCCTGGCATCGGTTGACCGCCTTGGACGCGGAATCGCGTGCCCGCGGCGTCGTTGCCTTCTCCAGCGGCAACCATGCGCAGGGAATCGCCTGGGCTGCGAAGAGGCTGGGCATGCCGGCGACGATCGTGATGCCCGCCGACGCGCCGCGCGCAAAGCTGGAGGGCACATTGGCGCTGGGGGCGGAGGTGGTCCGCTACGACCGGGCGACCGAAAGCCGCGAGGCCATCGCCGCGCGGCTGGCGGAGGCGCGCGGCGCGACTTTGGTGCCGAGTTTCGACGATCCCTGGGTGATCGAGGGGCAGGGGAGTGCGGGAATCGAGGCGGAGGCGCAGATGACGGCGCTCGGCCTGGGCGCGCCGCGCCGCGTCGCGGTGCCGTGCGGTGGCGGAGGTTTGTCCGCGGGGCTGGCGCTCGCCCTGAAGGATGCGGCGATCACCGTCGTGGAGCCCGAGGGCTGGGACGACATGCGCCGCAGCCTGGAGGCATCATGGATCGAGCCGGTCGGCCCCAATCCGCCGCCGACCGCCTGCGATTCGTTGCAGACGCCGCGCGTATCGCCGCTGACGTTTGACGTGCTGGCCCGCCGCGATGCGACCGGCGTCGCGGTCAGCGAGGCGGAGACCGCCGCCGCGCAACGCTGGGCTGCGGAGCATCTGCGGCTGGTGGTCGAGCCGGGCGGCGCGGTGGGGCTGGCGGCGGTGCTGGCGGGGAAGGTGGCGATGGAGCCGGGGCTGCTGGTGATCCTGTCCGGCGGCAATGTCGATATCGACGCCTATGCGCGGGCGATTGCGGGCTGACTCCTTCCTCCGTCATCCCGGCGAACGCCGGGATCCATGGAAACGGTAAGCGTGCGTCAGCGTGCCGCCATCAGCGTCGCGTCTCCATGGATCCCGGCGTTCGCCGGGATGACGAGGACGTGGGGTTCAGAACCCCTTGCCGAGACAGCTATCCAGCCCGTTCCGCTTCACCACGCCGACATAGCGCGCCAGCGCGTTGCCATGCCGCCGCACGAAGCCGCGCGGGTCGATCGCGGCGCGTTTCTTGGGGAGCGGCAGCACCGCGGCGATCCGGCCCGCTTCGGTCGGCGACAGATGCGTTGCGTCGTGATCGAAATAGCGGAGCGCGGCGGCATCCGCGCCATAGGTGCCGATCCCCGTCTCGGCGACGTTGAGGTACACCTCCATGATCCGGCGCTTGCCCCACAGGGTCTCGATCAGGACGGTGAAATAGGCCTCCAGCGCTTTGCGTGCATAGCCGCCGCCCTGAAACAGGAACACGTTCTTGGCCGTCTGCTGGCTGATCGTTGATCCGCCGCGCAGGCGCTTGCCCTGCGCGTTGCTGTAGGCGGCGCTGGCGATCCCCTTCCAGTCGAAGCCATGGTGCGAACAGAAGCGCGCATCCTCTCCCGCGATCGCGGCGCGGGCCATGTCGGGGTCCATCTCGGAGAGCGGCATCCATTGCTTCGTGACGCTGCGGCCGCCCAGCAGATCGCCTGCCATCGTCCAGGTGAAGGGCACGGGCACGAAGCGGAAGATGCCGACCATCAGCACCGACACGATGACGAACGCCAGCACGGCTTTCAGCAGGATACGGAGGACGCGGCTCATCGCCGCGCTTTACGGGGCGGGGCGCTCCGGCATCAAGCCCAGGATCGCGGCCGCGGCGTCGATGCCCGTCTGGTAGGCGCCATGCGCGGTCGAAAAGTCGTGGGCCGAACAGGCCTCGCCGACGAAGAACAGCCGGTCGTCGACGGGCGCCGCCAGCGCGGCCCGCGCCCCCTTATGGCCGACCGCCGCATGGCTGTAGCTGCCATGGATATGCGCCGCGTCCCGCCAGCGCGTCGCACCGAGCGGATGGAGCCGCCGCTGCCAGTCGCTGCCCAGCAGGGCGATCAGCTCACGAATCGCAAAGTCGATCGCCGCCCGCTCGTCCGTCATCGCTTCCGCGCAGGCGCCGCCGAAGAAGCTTTCGATGATCGGCAGCCCGAACGGCGACAGCCGGTGGCTGGCGGTGCAGGCGCTGTGCGGGTTGCCGGTGAGGTGGGCATGCGCCGGCCATTCGGGCGTTTCGACGGCGAGGAACACCTTGTCGGCGAGGCCGAGCGGCAGGTTCGCCGCGGCCTGCTGCTTGTCGGGCAGCGGCGGGTCGAAGACCAGTCCGTCATACGCCGTCGTGGGTAGCGCGAGAATGACCCGCGCCGCCTCGATCGTCCCCGCAGGCGTGTCGAGCCGAATCCTCGTCCCGCGATGGTCGATCCGCGTGACGGGCGTGTCGAGCCGTACCGGCACGCCCCGGGCATGGCCGACGATCAGCGTGCCATATCCTGCGGGCAGCGCCCAATTGTCCTCGGTCGCCGCATCTTCGTAGGCCGCCCAGTCGTGGAGCGACACGCGGCCCAGCGGTGCGCCATTGGCGTAGCCGGAGATGGCATCGATCATCGGGCGCCACGGGTCGTCCGTCGCGACGAAATCCGACAGGGGGCGGTCGGGGCCGTTCAGTGCAGCGTGCGCGGCGGTTTCGAACCGGTCGTAGGCTTCGCCGAATGCGCGTTGTTCGTGCGGAGGGAAGCCGAGGTCGCGCCATTGGACGCCCCAATTGGGGGACGATCGGTCGATGGTGACGCCGGCGGCCTCGGCGATCCGGGTCCAGGGGTTGCGCTTGGCGGAGTGGAGCCAGCCGCAGCCGGCGTCGATGGTAACGGAAGCCTTCGACCCAATTCGTTCGTCACCCCGGACTTGTTCCGGGGTCCACTTGGCGGCGTGGGGGGCGTCTCGTGGCTCGAACGATCCCCCAGCGGCCCGGTGGACCCCGGAACAAGTCCGGGGTGACGGGGTGAGTGGGGCAAGCGCCGCGCCTCCATCGAGCGGCAACCGCACACTGCGCGCTCGCCCGCCAAGGCGGTCGCCCGCCTCGACCAGCAATACCTCGGCGCCTGCATCGTGCAGCGCCCGCGCCGCGGCGATGCCGGCCGCGCCGCCGCCGACGACGACGGTCAGGCCGGCCGGCACGCTCACCTCAGGCCGCGATCAGGCGCTTTTCGCCGGCGATGCGCATCATCGCCTTTTGCAACTTCTCGAACGCCCGCACCTCGATCTGGCGCACGCGCTCGCGCGACACGCCGTACACCTGGCTCAGCTCTTCCAACGTCTTGGGATCGTCGGTCAGACGCCGCTCGGTCAGGATGTGCTTTTCGCGGTCGTTCAGATCGTCCATCGCGCTGACCAGCATGTCGTGGCGGACGTCCGCCTCCTGCGCGTCGGCGACGACTGCGTCCTGCAGCGGCGCATCGTCCTGCAACCAGTCCTGCCACTGGCCCTCGCCATCTTCGCGCATCGAGACGTTGAGCGACGTGTCGCCGCCCATCGCCATGCGACGGTTCATGCTGACCACGTCGCTTTCGGCGACGCCCAGGTCGGTCGCGATCTTGGTGATGTGTTCGGGACGCAGATCGCCGTCCTCGAACGCATCGAGCTTCGACTTCATACGGCGCAGGTTGAAGAACAGCTTCTTCTGGGCCGCGGTGGTGCCCATCTTCACGAGGCTCCACGAGCGCAGGATATATTCCTGGATCGACGCGCGAATCCACCACATCGCATAGGTGGCGAGGCGGAAGCCCCGATCGGGCTCGAACTTCTTCACGCCCTGCATCAGGCCGATATTGCCTTCGCTGATCAGCTCCGACGTCGGCAGGCCATAGCCGCGATAGCCCATCGCGATCTTGGCGACGAGACGCAGGTGGCTGGTGACGAGCTGCGCCGCCGCCTCGGTATCGCCATGCTCCTGGAAGCGCTTGGCGAGCATATATTCCTGCTCGGGTTGCAGGATGGGGAATTTCTTGATCTCGGCGAGGTAGCGGTTGAGGCTCTGCTCGCCGCCGAGGGCAGGTATCGTCGCGGGGACGTTGCTGCGGGCTGCCATGATCTGATCTCCCTTATCTTGCGGAGGCGTGTCGTCCCTGTCGCGGCAACGAACGGTCCGGACCTATACGTGAAGCTCGGTGAACAGTTCCTGCATGTCTGCAGGCATATCGCTATCGAACGCCAAAGCGGTGCTTTTCACCGGATGGATGAACCCCAGATGCGCCGCATGCAAGGCCTGGCGGTGGAAACCGAGGGTTTCGAGAAGCGCTTTTTGAGCACCCTTTGTTCTACCATAGATCGGGTCGCCCAGCAAGGCATGCCCGATCGAGGCCATGTGGACGCGCACCTGATGCGTGCGCCCCGTCTCCAGCCGGCATTCGACCAGTGCCGCGTCGCGCAGCAGCTCCATCGTGCGATAATGCGTCACGGCGCGCTTGCCGCCCTGGACGATCGCGATCTTCTTGCGGTTGGTCGCCGAGCGGGCGAGGGGGGCGTCGACCTTGCCCTCCGCCGGTCGCGGCCGCCCGCCGACGATCGCGCGATAGCGCCGATCGATGCTGTGATCGTGGAACTGGCGCGCGAGGCCTTCGTGCGCGCGATCGGTCTTGGCGGCCACCATCAGCCCGCTGGTATCCTTGTCGATCCGGTGAACGATCCCCGGCCGCGCGACGCCGCCGATGCCCGACAGGCTGCCCTGGCAATGGTGGAGCAAAGCGTTGACCAATGTGCCGTCGAGATTGCCCGCCGCTGGGTGAACGACGAGGCCAGCGGGCTTGTCGATCACGATCAGATGTTCGTCTTCGTAAGCGATGACGAGCGGGATATCCTGCGCCTCGTTGTGCGGCAGCGTCGGATTGGGCACGGCGACGTTCAGCCGATCCCCCGCGCTCGCGCGCTTGGCGGGATCGCGCACCATCACCCCGTCGCGCGTCACCGCGCCGCTGGCGATCAGCACTTTCAGCCGCTCGCGTGACAGCGTCGGCACCGCATCGGCGAGCGCACGGTCGAGCCGCCAGCCATCGGCGGCAGGCGCGATCGTCGCTTCAAGGATGGAAACCCCCCGGTCCATACCGTAACGATGTGGGAACGATGGTGACGATTGCAAGCGACCTTGCCCGCCAAATCCTGCGCGCTACGACAGCGTCGCCGGAGGAAGAGGTGTGCGGCCTGCTGTTCGGTACGGCCGACGCGATCGCGGCGGTGCAGCCGTGCCGCAACGTCGCCGCCGATCCGTCGCGCTGGTTCGAGATCGACCCGGCCGCTCTGCTGGCGGCGCACCGTGCGGCACGGATCGGCGGGCCCGCGATCGTCGGCTGGTATCATTCGCACCCGAACGGGCTGGCGATGCCGTCCCCTCGCGACGCTGCGAGCGCCGCGCCCGACGGCATGCTGTGGCTGATCGCGGCGGGTGGCGCGCTGCGCGCGTGGCGCGCGGTGGAGGATGGGCCGGTCGAGGGGCGGTTCGAGGCGGTGGCGCTCGGGGTATTATAGGAACTGCCGTCATCCCCGCGGAGGCGGGGATCCATAACCTCTACCCTTTCGGCTCGATCCGCCACGCTGGCGCGTCTGGATTCCCGCCTGCGCGGGAATGACGAAAGTAGCTCGCATGCCTCGCTGCGCTTGCACCCGTGACTCATCCCCGCCACATCAGAGCGATACTTCAGGGGATACCCATGTCCGTCAGCCCGATCGATTTTGCGAGCCTGCTCTGCTCGCGCTTGTGCCATGACCTGCTGTCCCCGGTCGGCGCGCTCAACAACGGGCTGGAGCTGCTCGGCGACGAGAACGATCCCGAGATGCGCACCCGCGTTTTTCAGCTGCTCAGCGAGAGCGCACGCGTATCCGCCAACAAGCTCAAATTCTTCCGCCTCGCCTTCGGCGCCGCCGGCGGGTTCGGCGAACAGGTCGACGCGCGCGAGGCGAAGACCGCGATCGAGGGCCTGCTTGCCGACAACAAGCGCACGCAGTTCAACTGGTGGGTGGAAACGGAGACGCTGCCCAAGTCCGCGCTGAAGGTGATGCTGAACCTCGCCCTGATCGCCAGCGAGGCGCTGGTGCGCGGCGGCACGCTGGATGTCGGCGGCGAAGACAATGGCGGGCAGCTGGAGATCGTGGTCAAGATCGAAGGACCGCGGATCATCCTCGACCCCGAGTTGCGCCGTACGCTGACCGAAGGCGAGGGGGCCGAAGGCGTCACCCCGCGCGCCGCCGCCGCCTATCTGGTCCACACGCTCGCCGCCCAGGCCGGCGGCACGGTACTGGTCAGCGAACCGGCCGAGAATGTCATGATCTTCGGCGTCGCCTTTCCGAACGGCTGATCGGAGTCGGGCGCCGCAGTAAACGCGCTCTTAACCCCTCATCCGCCATGACCCCACGCGACTATCGCCCGGGGACCCATGGACGACCTGCTGCAGGAATTCATCGCTGAAACCCGCGAGACGCTCGACGCTTTGTCGGGCGAGATCGTCGCGTGGGAAGCGGATCCGGGCGATCGCGCGCGGCTGGATGCGATCTTCCGCTTCGTCCACACGGTGAAGGGCAGTTGCGGCTTCCTCGATCTGCCGCGCCTTGCCCGGCTGAGCCATGCCGCCGAAGATGCGCTGGCGACGGTGCGCGACGGCCGCCGGACCCCGGATACCGCGCTGGTCGATGCCGTCCTCGCGATCGTCGACCGGATCGGAGACATCGTCGAGGCGATCGATGGCGGCGAAGCGCTGGACGATACGGGCGAGGACCTGCTGATCGCGGCGCTGGCGGAGGATGCGCAGCCGGTCGCGGCGGTTCAGGCAGCGCACCAGCCGCGAGTCGGCTCCCGCTCCGTCCGGCTGAACGTCGACCTGCTCGACCGGATGATGAGCGGCATGTCCGACATGGTGCTCGCCCGCAACGAGCTGGCGCGGCGGCTGCGCGATGTCGATAACGACCCGCTGGTCGAGGCGGCGCTGGAGCGCCTGTCGCTGACCGTCGCCGACATGCGCGATACCGTCACCCGCACCCGCATGCAGCGGATCGACGCTCTATTCTCCGCCTTGCCGCGCATGGTCCGCGATACCGCCGGGGAGCTCGGCAAGCTGGTGGCGCTGACCATTGAGGGCGCCGACGTCGAGCTGGATCGCGAGATGATCGAGCTGATGCGCGATCCCTTGCTCCATATCATCCGCAATGCGGTCGACCATGGTATCGAGGCGCCGGCGGATCGCCGCGCGGCGGGCAAGCGCGACACCGGCCGCCTGATCGTCTCCGCGCGTCAGTCGGGCAACCAGATCCTCGTCGAAATCACCGACGACGGCCGCGGCATCGACGTCGATCGACTGGTCGAGAAGGCCAGGGCGCAAAAGATCCTGACCGCCAGCCAGGCCGCCGCGATGGATCACGCTGCCAAGCTCGACCTCATCTTCCACCCCGGCCTGTCGAGCCGCGATACGGTGACCGCGATCTCGGGGCGCGGCGTCGGCATGGACGTGGTGCGCGCCAACATCGAACAGCTTGGCGGGCGCATCCATCTGTCCAGCCAGCCGGGGCGCGGGCTCAGCATCGTAATCTTCGTGCCGCTGACGCTATCGATCATGTCGACGATCGTCGTCGGCGTCGGCGATCATCGCTTCGCGATCGCGCGTCAGTCGGTCGACGAAATCCTGCGCATTCGCGGCGAATCGGTGCGGATCGACACGATCGGCGACACGGCAGTCGCGACCGTGCGCGGACGGCGCCTGCCGATAGTATCGCTCGCCGAATTGATGGGCCTTGCCGGCGAAAAGGACCAGGCCGCAACGCTCGCGATCGTGTCGACGCGCGGCGGCGATTACGCGCTGGTGATCGATCAGGTGATCGATACCGAGGATCTGGTGGTCAAGCCGGCGGCCCCCGCCGTGATGGCGACGGGCCTGTACGCCGGCCAGACGCTGCCCGATTCGGGCCAGCCGATGCTGCTGCTCGACGGATCGGGTATGGCGACCATGGCGGGCCTGCGGTTCGACAAGACGCTGATCGCCGACGAGGCGCCGGTCGAACAGACGCGCGCGGACGCCATTCCGGCCCTGTTGTTCGAGGATCTGGACGGCCAGCGCCGCGTGATGCCGCTCGCGGCGATCGACCGCGTCGAGCCGGTGTCGGTCGACGCGATCCGCCTGACCGCGGGCAAGCTGCGGCTGGCGATCGGCGGGGCGCTCGTCCCCTTGCAGGCCGTCGCCCCGTTCGGCGACCGACGCGAAGTACCCGTGCTGCGCCTGACCGATGGTTCGACCGAGATCGCCTATGCGATCCACGAACCGGTCGAGATCGTCCATCTGCCCGATCAGATCGCGCCCGTCTTCGGCTGCGGGCCGGTTGCCGGCGTCGCGATCATCGGCGGCGAACAGGTGGAATTGCTCGACGCGCATGCGCTGTTCGCGGGCGAAGCGCTGCGACCGGCCGAACCGCGTCTGTGCCTGTTGCAAGGGGATGGCAGCGGCTGGATGGAAACCTTCCTGCGGCCGATGCTGGATGCGGCGGGCTATCGCTGCGTCACCCAGCCGCCGGCCGACGTGCCGGTCGACGTCGCGCTGGTGATGGACGATCGACCCGTCGCACCCGCCGTCGCGCGCAATGTCGTGCGGCTGCGGCGCGATCCGGGGGTGGGCGAGGGCATCTATCGCTACGACCGGTCGGCCTTGTTCGACGCGCTGGCGCGCGCGGTGGGGGAAGGATGATGGAGCTGTTCCTGATCGCCCAGATCGCGGGCCGCGGCGTCGCGATCGCCACGTCGCAGATCGATTCGGTGGTCGACATCGCCGAAACGGTCGCCGTGCCGCGCACCGCGCGCGCGATCCGTGGGCTGGTCGCCTTGCGTAGCCGCGTCGTGACGGTGATCGACACCGGCACCGCGCTCGGCCTCGCACCGATGCCCGCCCATGCGCGCCGCGCGGTGATCACGCGGGTCGATGGCCATGATTATGCGGTGCTGGTCGATTCGCTCGACGATGTCGCGCTGTTCGATCGCCAGTCGCTCTCTCCCGGCCTCGCCCTCGATCGCGGCTGGGCGCGGGTGGGCGTCGGGCTGATCGAACGGGACGACGAGGCGCTGCTGATCGTCGATCTCGCGGCGATTGTTCCGCAACAGGCCGTGGCGGCTTAACGGCCCGCTTACCCTTGCCTGTCACACAGGCATCAGAACGAACACTTCCTTCGTGAAAAGGCGTATCCATGAAGACCTGCCTCGTCGTCGACGATTCGAAGGTGATCCGCAAGGTGGCCCGGCACATTCTGGAAACGCTGGACTTTACCGTGACGGAGGCCTGCGACGGCCGTGAGGCGCTCGACGCCTGCCTGGCGTCTGCCCCTGACGTGATCCTGCTCGACTGGAACATGCCCGTGATGAGCGGGATGGATTTCCTGCGCGCGTTGCGCGAATCGGCGATCCCCTCGCGACCCAAGGTCGTGTTCTGCACCACCGAGAACGGCATGGCCTATATCCGCGCGGCGATCGACGCCGGCGCGGACGAATATGTGATGAAGCCGTTCGACCGCGACACGCTCGAATCCAAGCTCCAGATCGTCGGCCTCGCCTGAGCCGGTCCGGGTGCATGGCGCCGCTTCCCCAACCTTTACGTGACGACGTGCAGGCGGAGGACGACAGTCCCGCAACGCCGCCCCGGCCCCTGCCGCGCATCCTGATCGTCGACGATTCGGCCGTCACGCGTGCGGTGATGGAGCGGATCGTCACCGCCAGCGGCCGCTATGTCGTCGTCGCCAGCGTCAGCACGATCGCGGCCGGCCTGGCGGCGCTGGCGCGGGAACCGATCGACCTGATCCTGCTCGACATCAATCTGCCCGATACCGATGGCCTCACCGCCCTGCCGGCGCTGCTCGCCGCCAGCAACGCGGCGCACGTGCTGGTCGTCTCGGGCGCGCTCAACACGAGCGGGGACGTCGCGCAGCAGGCGCTCGACGCGGGCGCGATCGACACGCTGTTCAAGCCCGAAGCCGGCCAGCGCATCACCCAGTTCAGCGAATCGCTGCTCGGCAAGATCGATCGGCTGCTGGCCGTCGACCCCGCACCCGCCGCGCTCGACGAGCATCCCTCGGCGATAGCGAGCCGCACGCCGGCACCCGTGCGCGATGCGAAGGGCGTGACCGTCCCGCTCGCCACGGCCGCGGCGGATTACGACGTGGTGGCGATCGGCGCCTCGACCGGCGGTATCCATGCGCTCAGCGAATTGCTGCGGGCGATACCGGCTGAATTCCGTTTGCCGATCCTCGTCACGCAGCATCTGCCCGCGGCCTTTATGCCCTATTTTGCGGCGCAACTCGCGGTGATCGGCGGCCGGCCGTGCGAGGTCGCCTGCGACCGGATGCGCGTGCGCCCCGGGCGGATCATCGTCGCGCCGGGCGATGCGCATATGCGCTGCGTCCGCCTGCCCGACGGGTCGGCCGCGGTGCGCCTGACCGACCAACCGAGCGACAGCGGCTGCATGCCGTCGGTCGACCCGATGCTGGCGTCGCTTGCCGACATCTTCGGGCCCCGCGTGCTCGCCATCGTGCTGAGCGGCATGGGGCGCGACGGCGCCGATGGTGCGCGATCGGTGCATGAGGCGGGAGGCAGCGTGATCGTGCAGGACCGGATCAGCTCGGTCGTCTGGGGCATGCCGGGCACCATCGTGCAGGCGGGCCATGCGGACGTCGTCCTGTCGCCGCGCGACATCGGCCTGTTCGCCGCCGCCGGACAGCGGCCATGATCGCCCCGTCGCGCGCGACCGCCGTGCGCCCGCCCGCGGCCGGCAGCACCGTATCGCCCGCGACATTGCAGATGTTCAGCGCGTTGCTCGAGGCGCGCACGGGCCAGCGGATCGCCAGCTATCGATCCTGGCGCATCGACACGGCGCTGAAATCGCTGATGCGCGATCGCGGCCTCGGAACGCTCGACCAGCTCGTCGCGCTGCTGCGTGACGGGCGCGATCGCCCGCTGGCCGACGAGGTGGTCGACGCGCTGCTCAATCAGGAAACCTCGTTCTTCCGCGACGCGCCGATCTTCGACCTCGTCGTCGAGGCGGTGGCGGCGGCCGAACGGCGCGGCCACCGTGCGCGCATCTGGTGCGCCGGCTGCGCGACCGGGCAAGAGCCGCAATCGCTGGCGATGCTGTTCGCCGAGCGGGCGGAGGCGGGCGCCCCCATGCCCGAAATCCTCGCGACCGACGTATCCGACCTCGCGCTCGCCCGCGCCCGCGCCGGCCGGTATACGCAGTTCGAGATCCAGCGCGGCCTGCCGATCCGCCAGCTGATGCGCTGGTTCGATGGCGAGGGCGGGGAATGGACGATCAAGCCCGATCTCGCCCGACGCGTCATGTTCCGGCAGCACAATCTGGTCGCCGACCGCCCACCGGCGGGCGCGTTCGACGTCATATTATGCCGCAACGTGCTGCTCTATCTATCGCCCGAAACCAAACAGGCGGTTTTCCGCACCTTCGCCGACGCCCTGCGCCCCGACGGCCTGCTGGTCCTGGGGGCGGGGGAGACGGTGATCGGCCAGACGCAGCTGTTTCAGCCGAGCCGGACGCTGCGGGGCTTCTACGAACGGTCGGCCGTGCCGACGTCCGGCGGCGGCATCGCCGGCGCATCGCAGGGCCGCGGCGGCGCCTGACCGCGGATCGTCCGGTCCCCCTTACCTAGCGCGTGCGGCTCGGCTAACGTGCATCGCCATGGACCGTCTCGACACGCCCTCGCCGAACTTCGACGAGCGGACGCTGCCGATCAGCATGATCGTGCTGCATTACACCGGCATGCAGGATGCCGCCTCCGCGCGGGCGCGCCTGTGCGATCCCGAGGCCAAGGTCTCGTCGCATTATCTGCTCGACGAGGACGGCACGCTCCACCAGCTCGTGCGTGAGGAGCATCGCGCCTGGCATGCCGGCGCCTCGCACTGGCGCGGCATCACCGACGTCAATTCGGCGAGCATCGGGATCGAGATCGTCAATCCGGGGCATGAATGGGGCTATCGCCCGTTTCCCGACGCGCAGATCGAGGCGCTACTGCCGCTCGTCGCGGACATCAAGGAGCGCCACGGGATCACGCGCGGCAATATCGTCGGCCATTCCGACGTCGCGCCGGTGCGCAAGCGCGATCCGGGCGAGCTCTTCCCCTGGCACCGGCTCGCCCGGCTGCGGCTCGCGCTGCCCCGGCCGACGCGCAACTTGCTCGACCCGATGTGGACGCAGGCGGGCTTCCTGCTCGCGCTCGAACGCTTCGGCTATGACGTCACCGATCCGATGGCGGCGATCATGGCGTTCCAGCGCCGCTTCCGCCCCGAGCTTATCGATGGCGAGATCGATGCCGAATGCCGCATGATCCTGCTCGCGCTGCTGCTTCCCAAACCGCAGGGGGATGAGTAGAGAGGCCAGGTCAGAGGGTCGGGCGGCCGCGGGCATCGCAAGATGCGCGAGGAAAGTCCGGGCTCCGCGAAACGACGGTGCCGGGTAACGCCCGGCGGGGGCGACCCCAGGGACAGTGCCACAGAGAGCAGACGGCCACTCCTTCGGGACGGTCATGGTGAAAGGGTGCGGTAAGAGCGCACCGCGCGACCGGTAACGGAAGCGGCACGGCAAACCCCACCGGGAGCAAAACCGAATAGGGACGGCATAGGGGCTTCGTTTCAGCTCGTCGTCCGGGTTGGTTGCTGGAGGCGGCGCGCAAGCGTCGTCCTAGAGGAATGGTCGCCCAGTCTCTTCGGGGATGGACAGAACCCGGCTTACAGACCCTCTGGCGTTTATCTCCCACTGCGGTCAGGATGCACCCCGAGTGGGGGAGTGACGACATGCAGGGACGGATGGCCGCAATCGCGGCGCTGGGGTTGGCCGCGAGCAGCATCGGTCAGGCCCAGCAAGCGCCACAGCGCCCGGCGGAGCCGCGCACCGTGCAGCAGGATTTCGAAGCCGCGACGGCCTTGTCGAGCGGCACCGATCGGGCGGCCGCGCTCACCGCGTGGGAGGCTTTGGAAAAGCGAGTCGCGGATCGACCACGCAATCTCGGGCTGGTGCTGGTCCGCAAAAGCGTTGTCCTGGATGCGATGAACCGCAGCGACGAATCGGTCGCCGCCGCGCGCCGCGGACTTGCGCTGCTGCCGGCGACCGACGCGTCGCTGCGCGACGATCGCTATTCGGCCTACACCAACCTTGCGCATGTCGCGCACCGCACGCTCGATTACGCCAGCGCCGCGTCCTTCTACGCCCAGGCGGAAACGCAGGCGACGAACCCTACCGATAAGCTCGCGGCGCTGCTCGGCCAAATCCGGACCGCGACCTTCACCGATCCGGCGGCAGCCGCGGCGGCGGCCGCGCGCGCCGATGCGCTGCTGGCGCAGGTGAAGGCCGACAAGGACGTGCTGGCGAGTTTTGCCTCCGCTAAGGCCGTGCTGGCGCTCAATCGCCACGACCTGCCGACCGCGACGGCGCAGGCGATGGATGCGGTGAAGGACCTGGGCGGCCTGACCAACAAGACCGATCTGCGCGATGCCGCTGCCCGCTCGACCGCCGCGCTCGCCCTGCTGCTGTCGGGCCGCAAGGACGAGGCCCGCCGCTACATGGCGATGACCGGCGCCGGTCGCGTGCCCGACGGCAATTTCGATCCGGGCGCGGCGATGATGCCGCCCGATTGCGGCGGCGAGGCTGGACTGAAGCCGCAGGACATGGCGATCGTGCAGTTCTCGATCCGGGACGACGGAACGGTGCTGCTGGCCGAACCCATCTACGCAGAGGGCGGCGGCGCGGTTGCGCTCGCCTTCGCCCAGGCCGCGCGGAGCTGGTCGTGGAGCGTCGAGCAGGTCAAGGCGATCCCTTCGTTCCTGCGCTACAACGTCCGCGTCGAACTGCGCTGCAACCTCGCCTTTCCGCGGCCGTCGATCGGTGATGGACTGATGACGACGCTGACCGAATGGCTCCGCGCCCAGGGACAGCCGGTGCCGGAAGAACCGGAGAACCCGGCTCAAGCGCTTCCCGGCGAACGCGCGGCGCTGGCGGCGGCGCCCGACGGTTTGCCGCGCCTCGTCGCGCTGGTGGCGCTGATCCGGTCGCCGGTGGTCCCGCGTGAGGAAAAGCAGGCCTTCGCCGAGGAGGCGTTAAAGATCGCGCAGGGGGCCAAGGCGCCCGTGACGGGCCAGCTTGGCCTCGCGCTTGAGGAACGTACCAACAGCCGCGCGGATATGTGGGGCGCCTCTGCCTACCGTCGCGTCGTGGCGCCGCTGCTCGACCAGCCACCCTATGCCGGCAATCCGCAGGCGCGCGCCGCGATCCGGCTGCTCCTGGCAGACAAGGAGGAACCGCGCAGCGACCGGCGGGCGGCGCTGCTGGATCAGGTGGTCAAGGATCAGGCGCTCGGCGAGCACGACGCACTGCGAACCGGCGCGCTGATCCGCCTGGCGTCGCTGGCCCAGGCGCGGGGCGATGCGGTCGCCGCGAAGGACGCCTTCGCCCAGAGCGGCCTGTCCGCCAATCAGTGCGCGCTGGTCGGCGATGCGCCGCAGCTGCGCCATGCCGGCGGCACCTTCCCCGAGGAAGCGATGTCCTGGGGTTTCGAGGGCTGGACGCGCACGCAGTTCGACATCGCGGCCGATGGCGCGGTCGTCGCGCCGCGCGTGATCGTGTCCTATCCGCCGTTCATCTTCACCCAGGCCGGCAATGCGACGGCCAAGAGCTTCGTCTTTTCGAAGACCTATCGCCCGGCCGGCGCTCTCGCATGCGGTGCGGCGACGCGGCAGGTCCGGTTCCTGCTGCCGTCTAGGCACTGATTGCCGCGGCGGTTGCGCGCCGCCGCCCAGCGCTTATGTGGGCGGGGATGGCGCGTAATCCCACCCGTTCGAACGACTGGGGCTTTCCCCGCTGGCGCGGCTACGGCTCGTCGCGCGAGGCGACCACGGTCCGCCTGTGCGACCGGCATGGCTGCGACGCGCCGGGCAATTGCCCCGCCCCTAAGTCGCCCAACAGCCCCGACCGCTGGTATTTCTGCGAGGCGCATGCCGCCGAATACAATCGCGGCTGGAATTATTTCGAAGGTCTGTCAGCCGAGGAAGCCGCCCAGCGCGAGGCATCGGAAAGCCGCACCGCATCGGGCTATGCCAATGCCAGCCATTACGCCTGGGGCGGCCCCGGCGACGGCAGCCGCTCGCGCGACGAGATGCGCGCGCTGGAGGCGCTGGAGCTGGACAGCGACGCCGATTTCGATGCGGTGAAGGCGGCGTGGCGCCGGCTGGCCAAGGCGAACCACCCCGACGTCCGGCCCGGCGATGCCGATGCGGCCGTCCGCTTCCAGGCAGTGCAGGCGGCTTATGAGGTCTTGCGGACGGCAGAGGAGCGGCGCGAGTGGCGCCCCAGCTGAAGCACGTCCCCAGCGCCTGGTCCGGCGCCGTCCTGGTCTGCGGCAAATGTTCGAAGAAGATCGACGGCGGCTTCGGCAAGAAGGGCCGCACGCCGCTGGCCAAGGTGTTGCGCAAGATCCTGGGGCTGAAGAAGGGCCGCAAGGCACCGCTCGGCGTGGTCGAGACGCGCTGCCTGGGGGTATGCCCGCGCGGTGCGGTGGCGCTGATCGATGGCCGCGACCCACACCGCTGGCTGGTGGTGCCACAGGGCGCCGACGTGGCGGAACTGGCGGCGCGGCTGGCGCCGCAGCCCGAGGCGCGCTGACCTTCGCCCCACACCTTCCGTCACCCCGGACTTGGTCCGGGGTCCACTCCGCGGCGAGGGGGATGGCTGGAGGCGTAAACGTCCCCTAGCGGCCCGGTGGACCCCGGACCCAGTCCGGGGTGACGGCGTGGATGGGGGGGGCGCCCCCAACCCCTCAAACGTACCGCGCCGCTGTCTCGCGGATCAGCGCGATCATGTTCGGAATCCCCTGCGTCCGGTTCGAACTCAGCTGGTTCTTGAGGTCGAACGACGCGAGTTCGCCCTCGATATCGGTCGCCAGAATATCGCCCGGCGCGCGATCCTGCACCGTCAGCAGCACCAGCGCGATGATCCCCTTGGTGATCGCAGCATTGCTGTCCGCCAGGAAATGCAGCGTGCCGTCGTCGCGCCGCGTCGGATAGACCCACACCGACGCCGAACAGCCGCGCACCAGCGTCGCCTCCGTCTTCAACGCATCCGGCATCGGTTCGAGCGCGCGGCCGAGATCGATCAGCAGCCGATAGCGATCGTCGGCGTCCAGAAAGTCATATTCGTCGCGAAGGTCGGCGAGGCTGGTCATGCCACGCGCGGTACAGGCGGGGGCGGGGCGGGGCAACCGGGCGTGGGGCTTTCACGCACATCTCGCCGAACGTCCGTTCGCCCTGAGCCTGTCGAAGGGCGGGCTGCAACAAGCGCGGCAGGTTTGCGGTGATGATCGTGCTTCGACAGGCTCAGCACGAACGGGGGATTTGGCACGAGATATCCCGCGCTTCTCCGCCGACGAAAAAGGGCGGCCTCCTTGCGGGGGCCGCCCTTTTCGTATCGCTTCGGTCGGCCGTCATGGGGGCAAGCCCCATGACGTCGAAGCTCGGCGGTGCCGAGCCTGGCCGGCCGTGCGGGAGTGCGGCGGGCAGGCCCGCCGTCTCTCCCGCTACAGCTTACTTCAGCTCGACGGTCGCGCCGGCTTCTTCGAGCTGCTTCTTGATCTTCTCGGCTTCGTCCTTGTTCACGCCTTCCTTGACCGGCTTCGGCGCGCCCTCGACGAGAGCCTTCGCTTCGGTCAGGCCCAGGCCGGTGATCGCGCGGACTTCCTTGATGACGTTGATCTTCTTGCCACCGTCGCCGGTCAGGATCACGTCGAACTCGGTCTTCTCTTCAGCGGCCGGAGCGGCAGCGCCACCGCCAGCAGCCGGAGCAGCGGCAACAGCCGCAGCGGCCGAAACGCCCCACTTCTCTTCGAGCATCTTCGACAGCTCAGCGGCTTCGAGGACGGTCAGTTCGCTCAGGCTCTCAACGAGCGCGTTCAGGTCTGCCATGGTACTTCCTTCATAGTTCGGGGCATCGCCCCGGAGTGTCGTTCACAAAATCGCTTGAGGCCAAGCTCCTGAAAGATCAGGCGGCTTCCTTCTCGGCATAGGCCGACAGCACGCGCGCGATCTGCGCCGCGGGAGCCTGGGTGATCGTCGCGAGCTTCGTTGCCGGAGCAACGATGAGGCCCACGATCTTCGCACGCAGTTCGTCCAGCGACGGCATGGTGGCGAGCGCCTGCACACCGGCTACGTCGAGAGCCGTCGCGCCCATCGATCCGCCCACGATTTCGAACTTGTCGTTCGTCTTCGCGAATTCGACCGCAACCTTGGCTGCGGCGACCGGATCGACCGAGGAGGCAAGGCCGACCGGGCCGGTGAGCATATCGCCCAGCGCGCCATAGTCGGTGCCATCGAGTGCGATCTTGGCAAGCTTGTTCTTCGAGACCTTGTAGGTCGCGCCGGCATCACGCATCAGATTGCGCAGTCGCGTGGACTGCGCCACCGTCATTCCGTTGTTGCGGGTGACAACCACCACGCCGACCTCGGAAAAGGTGCGATTCAACTCGGCAACGGCCGCGGCCTTTTGAGCACGATCCATGCCATTCTCCACGTTTGAGAAGGCCACGCGAAGCGGCCCTCCCGGTTACAAACCGGCAGGGGAGAACCCCGGCCGGGGTTGTCCATCGATGGGGAAGGGCACCCGTGAAGGTGTAGCAGACCGACGCGAGGCTATCGCCCGACCGGTCCGTCAAATTCCTGTCCCCGTCTCGGCAGGACATTAAGCCGCGGCATATTCCGCGGCACCTGCTGTCTTGGACGGATGCACGACGGGCGAACCCGCCGGCAAGGCCGCGCACATAGCGGAATTACGGGCCGAGTCAATCGGGCCATCAATTCCTCCCCGCCAGGGAGGGCGCTCGGCGCAAGCCGGGTGGTGGAGGGGGAGGGAAACGATGCCCCCCCGTCGCAAAGATCATCGCCGACCACCCCCTCCGTCAGCGTTACGCGCTGCCACCTCCCCCGGAATTTGCATGTCTCCAATCCGTCATGTTCGTTTCATCCAGCCGTCATCCGATCGCAATCCCCCTGCCGCTTTCCCCCGCCAAAATGGGGATCGCACCGCCGGCCAACGGGCCGCGATCAAGGGGGAATTTCATCATGACCATGCTCGACCAGCCGGCCATCGGCTATGACGACGGCGACATCGATACCAATGTCAGCACGAACGGCCATATCAACGATCTGATCGCACTGCGTTACTCGCGCCGCCAGACGCTGCGTGGCGGCCTGTCGGCGATGAGCATGGCGGTGTTCGGCGGCGCGATGCTGGCGGGCTGCGACAAGGACGATACCCGCCGCGCGACGACGGTGACCGCAGGCGACGCCACCAGCACCACCAGCGGCAAGACGGTGACGTTGGTCGGCACCGTCACCAGCGGCACGGCGAGCAGCACAGGCTGGACGCAGACGAGCGGCCCGACGGTCGCGCTGAGCTCCAATTCGACCGGCACCGCCACCTTCACCGCACCCGCGGTGACGCAGAGCACCGTCCTCGGCTTTCAGTTCGCCAGCACCTCGTCGGATGGCATCCGCTCGATCGCCGATACCAGCGTCACCGTCGCGCCTGCGATCCTCGATTTCACCGCGGTGTCCAAGAGCCTGGCCGACGTCGTCGCCGTACCCTCGGGCTATCAGGTGGCCATCCTCTACCGCCTCGGCGATCCGATCAACAGCAGCGTCGGCGCTTATGCCAATGATGGCAGCGACACGACCTTCTCCGCGCGCGCGGGCGACCATCACGACGGCATGAGCTATTTCGGCCTCGCCGCCAGCGGCACCACGCCGGACGCGAGCAACAGCCGCCGCGGCCTGCTGGTGATGAACCACGAGAATATCACCGAAAGCTACCTGCACCCCAACGGTCCCACCAACCTGTCGTCGGGCGTCCGCCCGACCGCCGAGGTGCTGAAGGAGATGGAATGCCACGGCGTCAGCGTGATCGAGATCACGCGCGGCACCAGCGCCTGGAGCTACAGCAGCACCAGCAGCTTCAACCGCCGCATCACGCCGTTCACGCCGACCAGCTTTTCGGGGCCGGTCGCCGGCAGCGCGTTGCTCTACACCGCCTATGCGACCAACGGCCGCACCGGTCGCGGTACGATCAACAATTGCGCTAATGGCCGCATGCCGTGGAACACCTATCTGACCGCGGAAGAGAATTGGGCGGGCTATTTCCGCCGTGATTCGGGCGACAACACGCGCCGCGCCGCCGCGGTGGGGGCGAAGTCGGTCACCGCTTTCTCGCGCTACGGCCTCAGCGAACGCGCGGGCAATTATCGCTGGACCTTCTCCGACGCGCCGACCTTGGGCGACACGACCCGCGTCGCCAAGTTCAACGCGACGATCGATCCGACCAAGGCGGCTGACGGCACGCAGGATTTCCGCAACGAGCCCAACCAATATGGCTGGATCGTCGAAATCGACCCGTTCGACCCGTCGTCGACCCCGCGCAAGCGCACCGCGCTCGGCCGCATGAACCACGAAGGCTGCGTCGTCGGGCGCACCATCGCGGGCGTGCGCCCGGCCTTCTACATGGGTGACGATGCGCAGAACGAATATCTCTACAAGTTCGTCTCCGCGACGCCCTGGTCGGATGCCGACGCTACAGCGAGCAACCGCTTGGCGATCGGCGACAAATATCTCGACAGCGGCACGCTGTACGTCGCCAAGCTCAACGCGGACGGCAGCGGCCAGTGGCTGCCGCTGGTGTTCGGGCAGGGGCCGCTGACCGCGGGCAATGCGGCCTATGCCTTCGCCGATCAGGCCGACGTGCTGACCCATGCCCGCCTGGCTGGCGACGCGCTGGGCGCGACCAAGATGGATCGTCCCGAATGGACCGCGGTCAATCCGGTCAACGGCCAGATGTACCTGACGCTGACCAACAATTCGTCGCGCACCGCGGCCAACACCGATGCCGCCAACCCGCGCGCCTATAGCGATCCCAAGACGACCGGCGGCCAGACCAACGGCAACCCCAACGGCCACGTCATCCGCCTGCGCGAAACCGGCGACACCAGCGAGGCGACGAGCTTCACCTGGGATATCTACGCCTTCGGGGCGGGCGCGGACCTCAACCCCGCCAACATCAACCTGTCGAACCTCGACGCGACCAACGACTTCTCGTCGCCGGACGGCCTGTGGTTCGCCCGGCCCAGCAACGTCGCGGGGCAGGGGACGCCGCTGATGTGGATCCAGACCGACGACGGCGCCTATACCGACGTCACCAATTGCATGATGCTCGCCGCGATCCCCGGCACCGTCGGCGATGGCGGAACGCGGACGATCACCAACAGCCTGAACGGCGTCACGGCGAGCCAGACGACGCGCATCGGCAAAGCGCCCGGCACGTCGCTGAAACGTTTCCTGGTCGGCCCCAAGCAGTGCGAGATCACCGGCATCGATTCGACGCCGGACGGCCGGACGCTGTTCGTCAACATCCAGCATCCGGGCGAAAACGGCGGCCCGACCAACATCACCAGCAACTGGCCGCAGAGCCAGGCGACCGGCACCGGCACCGGTCGTCCGCGCTCGGCAACGATCGTCATCACCAAGACGGATGGCGGCATCATCGGCCTGTAATCGGACCGGGGCGACCGCGGGTAAAACCACCCGCGGTCGCTTGTTTCAAAAAAAGTCCGCTTTCGACCCGTGTCGGGAACCTCCCGTTAAAGACTGGCGCGGCATAGCAGGCTCCATGATCCCGAGTGCCACCCCTCTGTCGCCAATCGTGGGCCCCGTTCGCCCAGGGGAGCGGCCGTGAAGCAGCGGGAACCGCGCCGGAAGGTAATGGTGCGCGCCCGCATGCGCCGGGGCACCGGTTGGGGCGACGTCACGATCCACAATATGTCGTCGCGCGGACTGCTCGCCACCGCGGACGAGGAATTCCGCCCCGGCACGGTCATCGAGATCCGTCGCATCCATCACATCATCGTCGGCCGCGTCGTGTGGGCGAAGGGCCAGTATTTCGGCGTCCGCACGCAGGACAAGATCGACATCGACGGCATCGTGTCGGCCAAGCCGCCGGCGCAGAAGCCGGGGACCGAGGCGGGCGCATCCGGCCCGGATCGGCGCGGCGCCAACCGGGCCGTCTCGGTCGCCGAGCGGGAGGCCAAGAGCCGCCGCTTTGCCGCGCGCTTCCAGTTCGTCGTCATGCTGATCGGCATCGGCGCTGCGGGACTGATCGCGGTGCAATATGTCTCGGGCGTGCTGTCCACCCCGCTCGCCGCCGTCAGCGCCGCGCTCGACGGCAAGTAAGGCCGCCGGGCCGTTCCAAACGCCCCGTCACCCCGGACTTGTTCCGGGGTCCACCGGGCCGCGCAGGGGTGTTCTCGCCTCCGGCCGCTTCCCTCGCCGCGGAGTGGACCCCGGAACGAGTCCGGGGTGACGTGTGGGTGGGGCAGGCGTTCCGAACCACGCCCAACGCGAGACGGGCCGGGATCGCCCGCCATGCGCGGGAAGGCAATAGGGCCAGCCGGACAGCTCCAAACGCTCCGTCACCCCGGACGTGTTCCGGGGTCCACCGGGCCACGGGGGGGCGTTCTCGCCTCTGGCCATCCCCTCGCCGCGGAGTGGACCCCGGACCAAGTCCGAGGTTACGAATGGGTGAGGCAGGCGTTCCGAACCACGCCCAACGCGAGATGGGCCGGGATCGCCCGCCATGCGGGAGGCCAATAGGGCCCGCCGGGCAGCTCCAAGCGCCCCGTCACCCCGGACTAGTTCCGGGGTCCACCGGGCCGCAGGGGGGGCGTTCTCGCCTCCGGCCGTTCCCCTCGCCGCGGAGTGGACCCCGGAACACGTCCGGGGTGACGGCGTGGGTAGGGCGCGCCTTCGCGCATTGAGCCCGCACGCAAAAAGGGCCGGGATCGCTCCCGGCCCTTTTCGTGTTTCCGAACGATCGGAAAGGCTTACGCGCCCGCGACTTCGGCGGTGTCGACGCGGATGCCCGGGCCCATCGTCGAGCTGACGGCGACCTTGCGGACATACTTGCCCTTGGCGCCCGACGGCTTCGCCTTGACGACCGCATCGACCAGCGCGTCGAAGTTGCGACGCAGGTCTTCCTGGCTGAACGACGCCTTGCCGATGCCCGAGTGGATGATGCCGGCCTTTTCGACGCGATATTCCACCTGACCGCCCTTGGCGGCCTTCACCGCTTCGGCGACGTTCATCGTCACGGTGCCGAGCTTCGGGTTGGGCATCAGGCCCTTGGGGCCCAGCACCTTACCGAGGCGGCCGACGACGCCCATCATGTCCGGGGTCGCGATGCAGCGATCGAAGTCGATCGTGCCGCCCTGGATCGTTTCCATCAGGTCTTCCGCACCGACGACGTCGGCGCCGGCGGCGCGCGCTTCGTCAGCCTTCGGACCGCGGGCGAAGACGCCGACGCGAACGGTCTTGCCGGTGCCGGCGGGCAGCGTCACGACGCCGCGGACCATCTGGTCGGCGTGGCGCGGATCGACGCCCAGGTTCAGCGCGACTTCGATCGTCTCGTCGAACTTGGCGGTGGCGTTCTGCTTCGCGAGCGCGATCGCCTGATCGACGCCGTGCAGCGTTTCCGGGTTGATGGCGTTCGCCTTCTGCTTCTTGGTCAGCTTGGCCATTCTATCAGCCCTCCGTCACTTCGAGGCCCATCGCGCGGGCGGAGCCTTCGATGATCTTGGTCGCAGCCTCGATGTCGTTGGCGTTCAGATCCTTCATCTTGGTCTGGGCGATCTCGGCGAGCTTGCTGCGCGCGATCTTGCCCGCGACGACCTTGCCCGGCTCCTTCGAACCCGACTTCAGGCCGGCGGCCTTCTTGATCAGGAACGACGCCGGCGGCGTCTTGATTTCGAAGCTGAACGAACGGTCGGCATAGACGGTGATCTTGGTGGGCAGCGGGGTGCCCTTGTCCATGTCGGTCGTCTGCGCGTTGAACGCCTTGCAGAATTCCATGATGTTCACGCCGCGCTGACCCAGCGCCGGGCCGATCGGCGGCGCGGGCTTGGCGTCGCCTGCAGGAACCTGCAGGTTGATGTAACCTGTGATCTTCTTTGCCATGTCACTCTCGTTTCAAGTTTAGCGGTCCAGACGGGGCAAGCCCCTCCCGCAAGCATTCCAGGCATGAGCGTGGAAGCGCGGGCCCTTACGCGTAAAGGCGCGCGGGGGCAAGGGGGTGGGGCAACATGGACCGCCCGGCAGCTAGGACAGGGGTGGTCGTTCTCTTTTGCCAATCCTTCCCTCGTCATCCCGGCCTCGAGCCGGGATCCCGCTTCTTTCTTCGGCCGTTGATAAAGCCAGACCTCGGATCACGTCCGGGGTGACGGGGTTGGGCGCGCGCGGGGCATTGCACGCGTCTAAATCTACGCGACGCGGCGTCCCATGTCGCGCTCGTCCAGATACGGCGCGACGATCCCCATTGCGCGATAGCGATCCTGCACCTCGGCCGGCAGCAGCGCAAAGGCACGGATGACGCCGCGGCATTCGGGGCTGCCGCACGCGCATTGCATCGACCAGTCGGGGTCGGCGAGCGTGGTGGAATAGTCCCACGCGATCTCCTCGCCCGGCGCGATCGGGCGCAGCGCGACCAGAAAGACGCCATCGTCGGTGAAGCGCAGGCCCGCATTGGGCGAACAGCTATGGTTGATCAGATCGTCGATCCGGCCCGACGGCCCCATGTAGCGGTCGCGCCCGATCTGCAGATAGCGGTCCGACGCGCCGCTCAACCCTTGCGGCAGACGCGCGGCGGGGACGATCGGGCCGGAGAAGCGCACGATCGTCTCGGCTTGCGCGAAGCCCTGTGCCGCGAACACCGCCTTGCCGATATGCGTCTCGCCGACCGCGAACGGGTTGGCGGGCAGATAGGCGTCGAGCACGCGCAGCTTGCCCTCGCGCCGCCCGAACGAACGGATCGGGTTCAGCGTCGCCAGCCCCACCATGAACCACACGCTGGCGTGGCACAGCAGCTCGACGACGACATAGCCATATTCGCCCACGCCCGAACCGGGGCTGCGCATGGTCACCAGCAATGTCGCCATATCGCCCAGCGTCCACAGCCCCCAGGCCGGCGAGCGTTCGCGCGCGCGATCCTCCCACACGCTCGCCCAGGTGGGCCAGAAGCCCAGCGGCACCGCCGCGACGACGAGCATATGCGCCCAGAACGTTTCCTGCAGCGGCAGCCACAGGATGATCGCGGCGAGGCTGGCGGCCATGCAGATCGTCTCGGTCGAGGACGGCCGCGTCCAGCGCGAGCGGCGCCACATGGCAAGCGTCACGACGATACAGGCGAGCGCGGAGACGATGAAGACGAAGCCCTGCGGCTCACCCGGGTTGACCGCGACATAGGTGGCGGCCTCGACCCCCGTCGCCACCGTCCAGATCAGCCAGGACGCGCGGCTCGGCTCAAGCAGATGCCGCCGAAGCCCTGCCAGATAAATGGCATAGCCCGACAGGCTCAGCACCATCGCCACGATGAACCAAGGTTCGACCGTCATTCCCCCACCTTCTTGGTGAACGAGGCGTAAACGATGATGGTAAATCCGTCGAGGGGGCGGGGGCGTCTCGCGAAGTCGGCGGCAGAACGGATGGCCGTTTTCATCCGAGGCCTTCGCCCACCCACGCCGTCACCCCGGACTTGATCCGGGGTCCACCGGGCCGCGAGGGGACGTCTGGAGCCTCTTGCCGTCCCCCAAGCCGCGGAGTGGACCCCGGAACCAGTCTGGGGTGACGGGGTGGGTGGGGCAGGGGTTTCGTGACCTACAGCGGCAAGCTTGGCCCTCAAGGGTCCGGCCTCGGTTATGGCTTCCCACATACGCGCACCACCGCATACCGCCCGGCTCGCGCACCCCCCATCGTCACCCCGGACTTGATCCGGGGTCCCGCTTCTTGCCCCACCACCAAAAGTGAGCCCCCGGCTCAGGACCGCAGCACACCCTACAAAGGCAAACTCGGCTGCACCGCGTCGTCCGCCGGCTCCGCGCCCGGCCGCAGGATGCCGCACAGCGTCAGGCCGAGCAGGCGGACGCCGCCCGGCACGGGCAGTTGCGCGGTCAGCAGGTCGATGCCGATGCCGAGGAACGCCGCCTTGCTCGCCACCGGCACGGCGAGCGAGCGGGCGCGGGTGATCGTCTGAAAGTCGGCGTGGCGCAGCTTCATCGTCACCGTCTTGCCGCGCGCGCCCGAGCGTTCGACGCGCTCCCACGCCGCATCGGCGACGCGGGCGAGCGCGGCGTGGAGGTCGGCGGGATCGGTCAGATTGGTCTCGAACGTCCGCTCCGCGCCGATCGATTTGGCGGCGCGATGCGCGCGGACCGGGCGGAAATCCTGCCCGCGCGCAGCACCATACAGATAATCTGCATAGGAGCCGAAATGCTGTTGCAGAAAGGCGAGCGGCCGGTCGCGCAGGTCGGCGCCGGTGACGATGCCCAGTTGCTCCATCCGCCGCGCCGTCACCGGCCCCACGCCATGGAAGCGCTTGACCGGCAGCGAGGCGACGAAGGCGGCGCCCTTGTGCGGCGGGATGACGCAGAGGCCGTCGGGCTTGTTCTGGTCCGATGCCAGTTTGGCGATGAACTTGTTGTAGCTGACGCCGGCAGAGGCGGTGAGGCCGGTCGTGTCCTTAATCCGCGCGCGGATCTGTTCGGCGATCGCCTTGGCCGAGCCCAGGCCATGGCGGTCTTCGCTGACGTCCAGATAGGCTTCGTCGAGCGACAGCGGTTCGACCGCGTCGGTGTAATCGGCGAAGATCGCGCGGATCTGGTTCGACACGGCCTTGTACACCTCGAACCGTGGGCGGACGAAGACGAGGTCGGGGCAGCGCCGGATCGCGGTGACCGAGGGCATCGCCGATCGTACGCCGAACGCCCGCGCCTCATAGCTCGCCGCCGCCACCACGCCGCGCGCCCGGCTGCCACCGACCGCCACCGGCTTGCCCCGCAGCGCAGGATCGTCACGCTGTTCGACCGAGGCGTAGAAGGCGTCCATGTCGACGTGAATGATCTTGCGCATGGGGGGCGTCGCGCCGTCGGCCATCGTGCAGCCATCCCGCCAAACCCATCGCAGATCAAGGCGTTGCCGTTGCGTTTGCGGTAGAACGAAGCATGACCAACCCATCACCCGACCCGGCCCCGGGCAAGACTGCGCTGTTGCTCATCGACATGGTCAATGCGCTCGATTTTGAGGGCGGCGACGATCTGCGCGCCGCGACCGAGGATATCGTCGCGCCGATCCTAGGGCTGCGCGAAGCGGCAGATGCGGCGGGCGTGTCGGTGATCTACGTCAACGACAACAACGGCCAGTGGCATTCGGAACGCACGCGGCTGGTCGAGGACACGCTGGCTAAGGACACGCCCGGCCGCGCGGTGACGGAGGCGCTGTGCCCGCGCGACGACGATTATTTCATCATCAAGCCGCAGTTTTCGGGCTTCTACGCGACCAATCTGCCGGTGCTGCTGCCGCAACTGGGGGTGAGCCGGCTGATCCTGACCGGCGTCGCCGCCGACATCTGCGTGCTGTTCACCGCGGCGGACGCGCATATGCGGCAATATGATCTGTGGGTGCCGGGCGATGCCGTCGCGGGCAACCATCCCGAACGGACGCGCTGGGCGCTGGAGATCATGCGCAACAGCATGGACGCGCTGGTCGAGCCGACGAAGGAGATGACGTTGGCCGAGTGGGTGGCGCGGGGGTAGGGGCGCGCTTCCTTCGTCACCCCGGCCTTGAGCCGGGGTCCCGCTTCTCCATCGGTCGGCCAATAGCGGGACCCCGGCTCAAGGCCGGGGTGACGGGATTGTTGGGGTGACGGGGGCGTATTAGTCCTCCACAGCCAGCACCGCCGCCACCTCGTCCTCCGAAATTCCGAACGCACCTGCGAGGCCGGTCACCGATGCGCCGCGCTTCGCCAGCACACGGATGCGGTCGGCGTCGACCAGCGTCGTATAGCCACGCGTGTCGCGCTGTTCGCGGACGACATCCTTGCGACCGGAGCCGCGCGGGCGGCGTGCCTCGCGGGCATGGGGGTCGCGGGCGGCGGCCTGTTCCTCGGCCTCGCGACGGGCGGTGCGCGCCTGTTCGCGTTGCGCGGCCTCCGCCTCGCGCTCGGCGGCGCGGGTTTCGAGGCGGCGCTCGGTGTCGGCGGCGCGCGCGGCGGCGCGGGCCTCGCGCGCCTGTGCGCGTTCGGCGGCGCGCGCGTCGGGGCTCGCGTTGGTGCGGACGCGCAATCCGGTGGAGGGGCCGACGCCCCAGCTCTTGTCGACCACGTGTGTTCGAATCCTGGTGAACGGGGCTGCGCGCCTAGCAGGTCGTCGCACAGCGCGACACCTTCGGCGGTGTCGGACGTTGTCGCCGCCGTACCGAATCGTGAAGGAGCCTGCCATGACCGCCATCCGCTGCCTGATCGCGCTGCCGTTGCTGGCACTCGGCGCTTGCGGGTCGGGCGAGCGGGGCGCCTCCACGACCGGCGAGGCGGAGGCGACGCCCATGGTCGCAGCTAGCGCCACGCCGCGCGCGCTATCGACCCCCAAGCCGGCGCGCACCAGCGTCGCCGCGTCGCAGCCCCTGTCCTGCGCCGCGGAGATCGGAACGGCGGCCGCAGCGAAGCGGGTGGCGATCTGCCGCAACGTCTCGCCCGCGACGCATCCGCCGTGCAACGCCGCCAACAGCTGCGCGATGATCGAGGACGAGATCGCCCGGTCCTGCGCACTATTCGACGGGAAGGGATCGCGCATGGCCGGCTGCACCGTCGATCCGACCAGCGGACAGGCCGCGGCCGATGTGGTGCGGCGCTATTATGCCGCGATCAACGCGCGCGATTATGCCACCGCCTGGACGCAATGGGGTGACGATGGCCGACCGGGCCAGACCTTCAAGGGCTTCGAACAGGGGTTCGCCAAGACCCGCGCCACCCGCGTGACGATCGGCACGCTGCCCCCCGCGGAGGGCGCTGCCGGCTCCGTCTACCAGACCGTGCCCGTCACGGTGGAGGCAACGACGGATAGCGGCGCACGCCAGCGGTTTGTGGGAAGCTATGTCGTCCGCCGCGTCAACGGCGTGGACGGCGCGAGCGCGGCACAGCTGCGCTGGCATCTCGATTCGGCGACGTTGAAGCCTGCCACCGGCGGCTGATCCCGATCCCACAGGGCCAACTCACGCCTCCCCCGCCAGGGGGAGGCGGCATGCCGCAGGCATGACGGAGGGGGAGGTAAGGGCGACGCTCGGCCGCAGGGCATCTTGCCGTCCGGCCCCTGGAGGGGGAGGAGCTTTCTCATTTGGCCGGATGGGGATCCGCCTTACAGGTCGACGCCCGCCGCGATCGCTTCCAGCTTGCGGATGCGCTCCTTCAGGTCCGCGATCTCGATCCGCGATCCGGCGGAATGGACGGGGGGCAGCGCCTCGGCCTGCGCATCGAGCTGCGAATGCTTCAGCGTCAGCCAGCTGCGCCAGCCGGACAGGCCCGCGGTGGTCACCATGGCCAGGCCGGCGAGGCCCGACAGCGACAGCGTCAGATACAGTTCGGGATCGGTCATCGTCCGTCTCCTCAGCGGTGGCGCAGCCGCTCGATCTCGCGGTCGAGATCGGACGTGCTGCGATTATCGGTGATCACGCGCTCCAGCACCTGGATGCGCTCCTTCAGGTCGCGCACCTCCTGGGTGAGGCGGCGGGTGTCGTCGGTCATGTCTGGCTGAAACCGGTCCGCATGGCGCGGGCCGAAGGCGTTGAAGCGGGCGCGGAGCACGCCGCCGATCACCACCAGCGCGACGATCGCGACGATCATTTCTGCGGGGTTCATGGGTGTCGTCTTTCCGTGGGGAAGGGAAGGAGGATCAGTTGACCGGCAGGCGCTTCACCGCCGGCTCGTCGCGCAGCCGTTCGATCTCCTGCGCCAGGTCGGCGCCGCGATCGGTGACGATGCGTTCGAGCACGCGGACGCGCTCCTCCAGCCGTTCGGTCTGCGCGGCATATTGCGCCGCTTTCTCGGCGACCTTATCCGCCTCGATCTCCATCCGGCGCTGTTGCAGCGCGAACCAGGGCTTGACGAAGACGCCGCCGAAGATCGCAAGCAGGCCGCAGCAGATGCCGAGGATCGGGATGAGCATGGCGGACATGTCAGTTGGCCTCCAGCCGAAGCGCTTCGATCTCGCGGTCGAGGCGGTGCGAACGATCGGTGACGATGCTCTCGACGGTGGCGAGCCGTTCCTGCAACCGGTCGATCTGGCCGATGCGCCGGGCATTCTCGGCGTCGAGCAGTTCGATATCGTGGCGCGCCGCCAGATCGGGGGCGGAGATCGCCTTCTTCACCTTGCGCTGGCCGTACCACTGGATCGCCAGCGTGATCGCGGCACCCAGCGCCATGCAGAAGACATGTTCGGGACCCATATTACGTGTCCTTCTTAATGGCTGCGCAGCGCGTCGATCTCGCGAGCGGTGCGCTCGGCAGGATCGGTGGCGATGCGTTCGACAACGGCGAGGCGGTCCTTGATCGACCCCAGTTCGGCGCGCAGCTGCGCGTTTTCCTGGCTGAGCAGCTTGACGCGCTCGGCCGTCTCCTCGTTCTTCTGCGGGTAGACGGCCTGGCCCCAGGCGCCGTCGAGCGGATAGCCGTTCTTGACCCGCAGCCAGGTGGTGATGATCCAGCCGGCCATCGCCATCACCATGATGAGGGCGGTCAAGGGAAACATACCCTGGACGATGGAATAGACTTCGGGAGACATGACGTTTTCCCTTTCGCGTCAGCGGTCGCGGAGCGCTTCGATCTCGCGGGCGGTGCGCTCGGCGGGATCGGTGGCGATGCGTTCGAGGACGGCGATCCGTTCCTCCAGGCGGCTGACCTGGCCGGTCAGCTTGTCGTTCTCTTGGGTCAGCAGGCCGATCGTGCGCTCGGCGTCGGGCGAGCTGCCGTGGCGGCGCTCGTGGCGGCTGCGCCAGCGATCGGGTTCATAGCCGTGGCGAACGCGGATCCAGTTGTTGATGACCCAGCTTGCCGGCCCGATCGTGAAGATCGCGATCGGTACGAGTATCCCCAAGTTACTCATTGTCGTATCCCCTCTTTCAGCTCGCGAGGCAAAGGCTCAGCGGAGGCTGTCGATTTCCTCGGCCAGCCGGCTGTTGCGGCTGGTATAGTGCAGTTCCATGTCGGCGAGGCGGCGGTCGATATCGCGCAGCTTGCTACGAACCTCGGTGGTCGACCGCTTCGGATTGGTGCGCACGCCCTGCCAGAATTTGGCGTCTTCGTGGCTCTCGTACAGGTCGACCGGCTTCTTGGGCGCCAACCACGCGGCGGCGATATAGCCCAGCAGGACCCAGCCGGAGGTGGCGACGGTCAGGATGACCATGGCGACGCGGACCAGGGTGATGTCGAAGCCGGTGTAGTCGGCGATCCCCGAACACACGCCGGATACCTTGCCGTTCGGCTTGTCGAGGTAGAATTGGGTGCGGGCGGACATCTCAGTTCCTCCGGTCGAGCTGATAATGGGCTTGCTGAGCGGTCAGGCTCGGCTTGAAGTCGGGGTTGTCGGCGGCGACGATCCGCTCGACGGTGTTGAGGCGATCCTCCAGCCGGCGGGCGAGATTATACATCTCGTCCAGCAGCTTCTCGTCCTCGTCGGTGATCTTGGGTGCCTGCTTCCACTTGGTGACATAGTGCAGGATCACCCAGGGCGCGCCGATGAAAAGCGATCCGAACAGGATGGCCGGGACGACGATATCCTCCATCTCAATCCTCCTTCTTGAGGCGCGCCTTCAGCGCGGCGAGTTCGGCATCCACCTTGTCGCTCTGGCGCAGCTCGGCGATCTCTTCTTCCAGCGTCTTCGGCACGCCCAGGCCCAGCGGTTCGGCGCGACCCTCGGCATCGTCAACGCGGCGTTCCAGGATGTCGAAGCGGCTGAACGCCTCGTGCGTCTTGGGGCCGGCATACATCTCGCGCAGGCGGTAGCGGTTGTTGGCGCTTTCCAGCCGCGTCTGGACGTTGGACTGCTTGGCGCGCGCCTCGGTCAGCTTCTTCTGCAGCTTGGCGATATCCTCTTCCGACGCGCGGAGCGCATCGTCGAGGACCTTCACCTCGATCATCAGCTGCTCGGCCATGTCGCCGGCCTTCTGCTTCTCGACGAGGGCGGCCTTGGCCAGGTCTTCGCGGTCCTTCGACAGCGCCAGCTCCGCCTTTTCCTGCCAGCTCGCCTGCAGCTGGTCGAGCTTGCTGATGTGGCGGCGCATTTCCTTCTGGTCGGCGATCGTGCGGGCGGCACTGGCGCGCACCTCGACCAACGTCTCCTCCATTTCGAGGATGATCATGCGGATCATCTTCGCCGGATCTTCCGCCTTTTCCAGCAGGTCGGCGAAATTGGCGGCGACGATGTCGCGGGTGCGGGAAAAGATGCCCATCGTGTCGGTGCTCCTCAAAATCATGGCCGGGGCGGGCCGGGACCGTGGCCCGCCCCGGTTTGGGACCGCTTTACGCAACCTGGCGGGCGGTCGTCACGCTGGTCTGGTGTGCCGTCGCCGGTCCCACCGCGCCAGCGACGCAGGTCGCGCTGAACAGGACGGTGCAGACGATGGCGGCAAACTTGCGACCGATCTCGGTATTGAACATGGAAACCTCCTGAAAACCTTGGTGTCTGTGTGCCGCTCGATGCGGTATGCCAGCAGCATTGCAGGAGGCGTGCCAATTCCAAAAATGGCGAATTTCCGCCGTTTTGGAGTGTATTATCTTCCTGAACCACCGATGAACACTTGCGCATTCTTGGTGTTTTCCGCCAGAAGTTGGCGATGCAGCGGACGACACAGGTCATCGGTCAATCGGGCGCCTTTCTGGACGCGCTGGAACGGGCCAGTCGCGCCGCTGCGCTCGACCGTCCGGTGCTGGTGATCGGCGAACGTGGCACCGGCAAGGAGCTGGTGGCGGAACGCCTCCACCGCCTCAGCCCACGCTGGGACCAGCCGCTGGTCATCATGAACTGCGCCGCGCTGCCGGAATCGCTGATCGAGGCCGAATTGTTCGGGCATGAGGCGGGGGCCTTTACCGGCGCCACCAAGGCGCGCGCCGGGCGGTTCGAAGAGGCGCATGGCGGCACCCTGTTCCTCGACGAGCTCGGCACGCTGTCGATGGCGGCGCAGGACCGGCTGCTGCGCGCGGTGGAATATGGCGAGGTGACGCGGATCGGATCGTCGCGGCCGATGCGCGTCGACGTGCGCATTGTCGCGGCGACCAACGAACATCTGCCCGACAAGGTCGACGCGCACGAATTTCGCGCCGATCTGCTCGACCGGTTGAGCTTCGAGGTGGTGACGCTGCCCCCCTTGCGCGCCCGATCGGGCGATATCGCGGTGCTGGCAGATCATTTCGGCCGGCGCATGGCGTCGGAGATCGGCTGGGAACGCTGGCCCGGCTTCGGCCCGCGCGCGCTCGACCAACTGCTGACGCATCGCTGGCCCGGCAACGTGCGCGAGCTGCGCAACGTCGTCGAGCGCGCGGTCTATCGCTGGGAGGGCGAGGGGCCGGTGGACGGCATCGAGATCGACCCCTTCGCCTCGCCCTATCGCCCGCAGGACGGCGCGCGGCGCGGGGCAAGCGGCGGCAGCACGCCGACGCCGGCCCCCGCGCCATCCTCTCCGTCGGCGGAGGTGGAGGACAGCCCCGTCGCCGCCTGCGATGCCGGCCCGTCCGACTTCAAGTCGCGCGTCGCCCGCTTCGAACGCGAACTGCTGGCCCGCGCACTCGCCGAACACCGCTTCAATCAGCGCGCGACGGCAGAGGCGCTGGGCCTGAGCTACGACCAGCTGCGCCACGCGCTGCGGCGGCACGACCTCATCAACGCGAACGGGTAGGCGCGGCCGCCCGCCCGCCCCACCTACTCCGTCACCCCGGACTCGTTCCGGGGTCCACCGCGCCGCAAGGGGATGGCAAGAGCCTCTGGCCGTCCCCCTCGCCGCAGAGTGGACCCCGGACCAAGTCCGGGGGGACGAAGTAGGGGGGGGCACTCCCGCCATCACCGTCACCCCGGCCTTAAGCCGGGGTCCCGCTTCTTCTTCCCCCCCCCCGCCCGTCGCAAAAAGCGGGACCCCGGATCAAGTCCGGGGTGACGGGTTCGTCGTCATCACGCTTGCGTAACGGCGTGGGAGCGTTAGGCCCGCTTCCGCGTTAACGCGGGGACGCAACGTCCCCACCTTTTGGAAGGAGCCTTTCCCATGGCATTCGAACTGCCGCCGCTGCCCTACGCTTATGACGCGCTGGAGCCGGTCATCTCGAAGGAGACGATGACCTTCCACCACGACAAGCATCACGCCGCCTACACCAACAAGCTGAACGAAGGCGTCGCCGCCGATCCGAAGCTCGAAGGCAAGACGATCGAGGAGATCCTCGGCATGATCTCGTCGCTGCCCCCGCTGATCCGCAACAACGGCGGCGGCTTCTGGAACCACGATTTCTTCTGGAAGATCATGGGGCCGAAGGGTTCGACCCAGCCGTCGGGCGCGCTGAAGGATGCGATCGACGCCTATGGCGGCCTCGACAAGCTGAAGGAAGACTTCAACACCAAGGGCGCGGGCCAGTTCGGCTCGGGCTGGGCCTGGGTGATCAAGGATTCGTCGGGCGCGCTGAAGGTGACGTCGACGCCGAACCAGGACAATCCGCTGATGGACGATGCCAAGGAACCCGGCACGCCGATCCTGGGTAACGACGTGTGGGAACACGCCTATTACCTCACCTACATGAACGACCGCCCCGGCTATCTGAAGGCGTGGTGGGATGTCGTGAATTGGGACGAGGCGGGCAAGCGCTTCGACGCCGCGTAACGCAAAATCCCTCCCTCGCTTTAGCGGGGGAGGGGGACCGCCGGCGCAGCCGGTGGTGGAGGGGGCGTCTCCGCGAACGCAAGCGTCGCGTATCCGCCCCCTCCGTCACCGCCTGCGGCGGCGCCACCTCCCCCTGGCGGGGGAGAACTTACTCCACCGGAATATCCGCTTCCGGATTAGCCTCGGTATTCAGCCCGTGCCGCAGCAGCATCGGGATATTCGCGAACGCGAACAGCAGGGTCAGCGGGATCGCGCCCCAAAGCTTGAATCCGACCCAGAAATCCCAGTTCGTGTTGCGCCACACCGCTTCGTTCAGCGCGGCCATCACGACGAAAAACAGCGCCCAGTTGCGCGTCAGTTTGCGCCACCCTTGCGCGGTCAGCCCCGGATAGGCGGTGCCGAGCAGCCCTTCCAGCAGCGGCCGTCCGGTCAGCAGGCCGAAGCCCAGCACGATCGCGAACATCGCATAGACGAAGGTCGGCTTCATCTGGATGAACTTGGGGTCGTGGAAATAGACGGTCAGCCCGCCGAACACGACGACGAACCCGCCCGAAATCCACAACATCGGCGAGATATGGCCGAGCTTGCGCTTCGACACGATCATCGCCGCGATGGTGGCGAGCACGAAGGCGGTCGTCGCGACGATCACCTTGGCGATCACCAGCGCGCCTGCGCGGTCGAGGTCGGACAGAAAGCCGGTGCTCGCGCCCACCAGCCGGATGGCGAGGGCAGCGGGGAACAGGAAATTGACCGCGAAGAAGACGAGCAACGGCCCGTATTCGACGCCCAGTCGCACGCCGGGCGAGGATTTCTGGGGGGCGTGGGTCATCTGGGTCACGCCGCCATCTCCCAACCCGTCACCCCGGACGTGATCCGGGGTCCCGCTTCTTCTTCCACCCGCGCGGACAAGCGGGACCCCGGCTCAAGGCCGGGGTGACGAGGTGCAGGGGACTCTTCCCATTCCATGATCGTCATTCCCGCGCAGGCGGGAATCCAGACGGGCTGGCCTTGCGGCTCCATCGCAGATGTTCGCCAATCTGGATTCCCGCCTGCGCGGGAATGACGGTCTGGGGCGGGCAACATCACTTCCGCCCCCCCGCATCGACACCGGCGATGATCCGCGCCACCTCGTTCGCATCGAACGGGCGCAAATCGGTCATCCCTTCGCCCACCCCGATCGCGTGGATCGGCAGGCCGTATTTCTCCGCCGCCGCGACCAGCACGCCGCCGCGCGCGGTCCCATCGAGCTTCGTCATTACAAGGCCGGTGACACCCGCCACCTCCTTGAACACTTCGATCTGCGACAGCGCATTCTGCCCCGTCGTCGCATCCAGCACGAGCACGACGTCATGCGGCGAAGCCGGGTTGATCCGCCCCAGCACGCGGCGGATTTTCGCCAGCTCGTCCATCAGCTCGCGCTTGTTCTGCAGGCGGCCGGCGGTGTCGACGATCAGCACGTCGATGCCCGTCTCGGTCGCCTTCTTCACCGCATCCCACACCACGCCCGCGGCATCGCCGCCCTCGGGCCCGGTGACGATCGGCACGCCGACCCGCTCCGCCCAGGTGGCGAGCTGGCCGATCGCGGCGGCGCGGAACGTGTCGCCCGCGGCCAGCATCACGCCGTAATCCTGCTCCATCAGCAGGTGCGCCAGCTTGGCGATCGTCGTCGTCTTGCCCGATCCGTTGACGCCGATCACCAGGATCACCTGCGGCCGCGGAAAGGCTTCGATCTCGATCGGCTTGGCGACCTTGGCGAGCGCCTTTTCCACCTCTTCGGCGACGACCAGCCGGATGCCCAGCTCTTCCATGTTGCGCTCGAACGTGCCCTCGGCCAGCCGCGCGCGGATCTTGCCCGCGGTATCGGGGCCGAGGTCGGACGCGATCAGCGCTTCCTCCACCTCATCCAGCGTCGCATCGTCGAGGCGTGCGCCGCCGAGTCCGGCGAGGTTGCCGACCAGCCGATCGGACGTCTTCTTGAAGCCGCCGAGCAGGCGCTCGTGCCAGGAGGGGGTGGTGCTCATGAAATCGTACCTAGCAGATGGGTGTCGGTTGCAGCGGTGATGCGGGCGGAGACGATCGTCCCCGGTTCGGCGGGAGCGTCCAGCAGCACCTCGGCGAAATTGCCGGCGTGGCCGCGGGTTCCCGGCCGCTCGACCAGCACGTCCTGCGCGCTGCCGGTGAGGCTCGCAAGCCAGGCCGCCCGGCGTCGTCCGGCGCTCGCGCGCAGCCGTTCGGCGCGGTCCTTGATCGCAGCGGGCGCGACCTGCGGCATGCGCGCGGCGGGGGTGCCGGCGCGCGGGGAATAGGGAAAGATATGGCCATGGACGATATCGGCATCGTCGATCAGCGCCAGCGTGTCAGCGAACATGAACTCACCCTCGGTCGGGAAACCCGCGATCAGGTCCGCGCCGATCGCGATGTCGGGGCGCGCCGCCTTCAGCCGCGCGACCATATCCACGGACTGTGCACGCGAATGCCGCCGTTTCATCCGCTTCAGGATCATGTCGCTGCCCGCCTGGAACGACAGATGCAGGTGCGGCATCACCCGCGCCTCGCCCGTCACCAGCTCGAACAGCCGGTCGTCGATTTCGATCGAATCGAGCGACGACAGCCGCAGCCGCGCGAGCGCCGGCACGTGCCGCAGGATACGTTCGACCAGCAGGCCCAGCGTCGGCGCGCCGGGCAGATCGTGGCCATAGCTCGTCAGATCGACGCCCGTCAGCACCACCTCGTGATGGCCCGCTTCGACCAGGCCCGCGATCCGATCGACCACCGCGCCCGCCGGCACCGATCGGCTGGGACCCCGGCCGAAGGGGATGGCGCAGAAGGTGCAGCGATGGTCGCAGCCATTCTGCACCTCGACGAACGCGCGCGCATGGCCGGTGAAGCTCGCGGCGAGGTGAGGGGCCGTCTCGCGCAACGCCATGATGTCGCCGACGACGACGGGTTCCAGGCTCGCCCAGGCGGCGGGGTTCAGCTTCTCGCCATTGCCGATCACCCGGTCCACTTCCGCCATCGCGGCGAAGCCGGCGGGGTCGATCTGTGCCGCGCAGCCGGTGACGACGATCTCCGCATCCGGCCGGTCGCGCCGCGCGCGCCGCACCGCCTGCCGGCTCGCCTTCACCGCCGCGTTGGTCACCGCGCAGGAATTGACGACCACGGTGTCGCGCCCCGCCAGCAGGGCACGGATCGTTTCGCTCTCGGCGATGTTGAGACGGCAGCCGAGGGAGATGACCTCTGGCGCGGGAGCAGACATGACGCGCGATCTAGTGAGGGACGGCGCCCAAGTCCATGACATGGCGGCCGCGGTATTGGACTTCTGGTTCGGCCTGACCCAGGAACAGCATTTCGCCAAGGACGATGGCCTCGACCGGCAGATCGCCGACCGCTTCGGCGCGATGCGCGACGGCGTGCTGCGCGGCGATGCGGAGGGGTGGCGCGACGACCCCGACGCCTTGCTCGCCGCGATCATCCTGCTCGACCAATTCTCGCGCAACATCCATCGCGATACGGCGCAGGCATTCGCGGCGGACGATCTCGCCGTCGAGCTGACGCTGGATGCGATCGCCAAGGGCTGGGAAGGGCGCTTTCCCCGGGAACGGCGCGTGTTCCTGTACATGCCGCTGATGCACGCGGAGAACCTCGGCCTGCAGAACCTGTCGGTTGAGAAGTTCGAGGACCTGGGGCTGGCGGAGAACATCGCCTTCGCCAAGGACCACCGCGACGTCATCGCCCAATACGGCCGCTTCCCCAGCCGCAACGCCGCGCTGGGGCGGCAGTCGACCGAGGCGGAACAGACGTATCTCGCGCAGCCGGATGCGGGTTGGTAGGAGCACCTCCTTCTTCGTCATCCCGGCGCACGCCGGGATCCATGGACACGGCAAGGCCAGCGTTGCGCACCCGCTCGAAATGCGTCGCAACCATGGATCCCGGCGTGCGCCGGGATGACGAGGGGTAGGGCGCGCCCCCGCCAAGAAAGCCCGTCATTCCCGCGAAGGCGGGAATCCAGACTGGCAAACCTCACGCTTCTATCGCCGACGGCATAGGTTATGGTTTCCCGCCTCCGCGGGAATGACGCGGGCTGAGCGGCATCGGCACCCCGCCACACCCACCCCTCGTCACCCCGGCCCTGAGCCGGGGTCCCGCTTCCTCTCCAACGCATGCGAATAATCCGAGGCGGCCGAGCGCATAGGCCACCCCCAAACCCCACCCCCTTGCCACCACACCCCATTTCCCCTACACGCCCACCCACGTTCCACCACGGAATGCGATCGAGGACGCGCCCACGGGTGCACGCTGGCCGGCGAGGTTTCGCCCGCCGGCGTCTTTTGCGTTGTGTGGTATGATGAGGATTTGAGGCGATGTTCGACAGTCTGAGCGACCGGCTTGGCGGCGTATTCGACCGCCTCCGCGGCCGTGGCGCGCTGACCGAGGCCGATGTGCGGACCGCGATGCGCGAAGTGCGCGTCGCGCTGCTCGAGGCCGACGTCGCGCTGCCCGTCGCCCGCCAGTTCGTCGACAAGGTGACGGAAGAGGCGGTCGGCCAGAACGTCCTGCGCTCGGTCACGCCGGGGCAGCAGGTCGTCAAGATCGTCAACGACGCGCTGGTCGAGATGCTCGGCGCGGACGAGAGCGAGCTGAACCTGTCGGTCACGCCGCCCGCCGTCGTCATGATGGTCGGCCTGCAAGGCTCGGGCAAGACGACCAGCACCGCCAAGATCGCCAAGCGCCTGTCGGGCCGCGATCGCAAGAAGGTGCTGATGGCGTCGCTCGACGTCAATCGCCCGGCGGCGCAGGAACAGCTCGCGACGCTCGGCAAGCAGATCGACGTCGCGACGCTGCCGATCGTCGCTGGCCAGCAGCCGGTCGACATCGCCCGCCGCGCGCTCCAGTCCGCGAAGCTGCAAGGCTTCGACGTGCTGATGCTCGACACCGCCGGTCGTCTGCACGTCGACCAGGCGCTGATGGACGAGATGAAGGCGGTCGCCGACATCGCGACCCCGCAGGAAATCCTGCTCGTCGTCGATTCGCTGACCGGCCAGGACGCGGTCAACGTCGCGACCAACTTCTCCGAACAGGTGCCGCTGACCGGCGTCGTCCTGACCCGCATGGACGGCGATGCGCGCGGCGGTGCGGCGCTGTCGATGCGCGCCGTCACCGGCAAGCCGATCAAGTTCGCCGGCACCGGCGAAAAGATGGACGCGCTGGAGGCGTTCCACCCCAGCCGCGTCGCCGGCCGTATCCTCGGCATGGGCGATGTCGTCAGCCTGGTCGAGCGCGCCGCGGAATCGATCCAGCAGGAAGACGCCGAGCGGATGACCGCGCGGCTCGCCAAGGGTCAGTTCGACATGAACGACCTGCGCGGCCAGCTCGCGCAGATGCGCCGCATGGGCGGCCTCGGCGCGCTCGCCGGCATGATGCCGGGGATGAAGAAGGCGCAGGGCGCGCTTGCGCAGGCGGGCGGCGACAAGGTCCTCATCCACATGGACGCGATGATCGGCTCGATGACCGTGAAGGAGCGCTCCAAGCCCGAACTGATCAACGCCAAGCGCAAGATCCGCATTGCCAAGGGATCGGGCACCACGGTGCAGGAGGTGAACAAGCTCCTGAAGATGCACCAGGAAATGTCCACCGCCATGAAGAAGATCAAGAAGATGGGCGGGCTGAAGGGCATGATGGCGATGCTCGGCAAGGGCGGCATGGGCGGCCTCGGCAACGCGCTCGGCGGTGCCGGCCTCGGCGAGATGATGGACAAGGCGGGCGGTGGCCTCCCCAAGGGCCTGCCCGGCCTCGGCGGCGGTCAGGACGGCATGCCCAAGCTGCCACCCGGCTTCGAGAACCTTCTCAAGAAGAAATAACAGAACACCGTAACTGCATTAGAACGAAGGACTAACTACCATGGCACTCAGCATTCGTCTGTCGCGCGGCGGCTCCAAGAAGCGTCCGTATTACCGCATCGTCGTTGCCGACGCCCGCTCGCCCCGCGACGGCAAGTTCATCGAGAAGATCGGCAACTACAACCCGCTGCTCGCCAAGGACGCCGAGAACCGCATCGTGCTCGACGCCGAGCGCGCCAAGTACTGGCTGTCGAACGGCGCGCAGCCGACCGACCGCGTCGCGCGCTTCCTCGATCAGGCCGGCGTGCGTGAGCGCGCGGCGCGCAACAACCCGAACAAGGGCAAGCCGGGCGAAAAGGCCACCGAGCGCGCCGAAGAGCGTGCCGAGAAGCTGAAGGCGCAGGAAGAAGCGGCCGCCGCCGCTGCCGCCGCCCCGGCGGAAGAGGCTCCGGCCGAAGAGACCACCGAGGCGTAAGCTTCGAGGCCGACCCTCCGATGCGCAGGCATCGAAGGTGAAACTGGTGCGTTGAGCCGTCCTTACCCGAGGAGGTTCACGCACCATGGCCATCGATCCCGATCCCCGCACCGCGCCCGACGAAACGTTCGAGGATGCTGCGGTGAATGCGCCCAACGAGGGCGTTTCCGCCACCGATCCCGCAGAAGGGGATGACGATGCCCCAGCAGGCACCGATGGATCACCCGACCAAGGCTGACGCGCCCGTCGTTCTCGCGGTCGTCATCGGCGCGCATGGCGTCAACGGCCAGGTGCGGCTCAAGGTCTTCGCCGAGGATTTCGGCACCTATAAGAGCTTCAACGGCGGCGCGCTGACGCTGAAGTCGACGCAATCGGGCAACAACGGCCTGATCGCACGCTTCGCCGAAGTCACCGATCGCAACGCCGCCGAGGCATTGCGCGGCACCGAACTTACCGTCCCCCGCTCGGCGCTGCCACCGCTAGGGGAGGGCGAATATTATCACGCCGATCTCATCGGGCTGGCCGCCGTGTCGACCACGGGCGAGGAACTGGGCCGCGTCGTGCTCGTCGAAAATTTCGGTGCCGGCGACGTGCTCGAAATCGAACGCGCCAACGGCAAACGCTTCATGATCCCCATGAACGCCGACGCCGTGCCGGAGTGGAGCGCGGATAGCCTGACGGTAAACGCCGACTTCGTGGAGTAACGCTTCCCCAAATCCCCCGTCACCCCGGACTCGTTCCGGGGTCCACTCCGCGGCGAGGGGGACGGCTAGAGGCTCCATCGCTCCCCAGCGGCCCAGTGGACCCCGGACCAAGTCCGGGGTGACGGGGTCGCGGAACCCCCATCACCTCACCGCCACAACCGCCCACGCTCCGCCAGCAAATTCCGGATCGTCGTCGCCGCCACGCCTGCTTCGCCCATCGCATGGCTGATCTGGTCCAGCCCCTTCACCACATCACCTGCCGCGAACAGCCCGGGCACGCTGGTGCGCTGATGGTCGTCCACCTCCAGGCACCCCTCGTCGCTCGCCCGCGCGCCCGCCGCGATCGCCAGGTGCGACCGGATCCGTGACCCCAGCGCCGGATAGACGCTGTCGAACGCCATCCGCCCACCCGCGGTATCCAGCGCGATCCGGTCGCCCTCGATCGCCCAGCCGCCGCACGGCCCGTCGACGCGCGCAATGCCCGCCTCGTCCAGCTTCGCCGCGCAGGCAGCATCCAGCATATGCTCCGCCTCGGGCGCGATCAGCGTCACGTCTCGCGTATAGCCACGCAGGAACAGCGCCTCGCGCATGCCATGGTCGCCGGTGCCGATCACGCCCACGCGCTTGTCGGTCACCTCAT
The DNA here is from genome assembly GCF_049896485.1 of Sphingomonas sp. DC4900. Classification (NCBI taxonomy): domain Bacteria; kingdom Pseudomonadati; phylum Pseudomonadota; class Alphaproteobacteria; order Sphingomonadales; family Sphingomonadaceae; genus Sphingomonas; species Sphingomonas sp. DC4900. The sequence continues at coordinate 219,725 of NZ_JAFCUK010000003.1, read as the reverse complement.
AGCCGTCGCAGATCGGGCAATAGCGCATCAGCCCACGCTCCAGCGCCGGGTCGTGCACCTCCGGCAGGATATTGGGCCGGTGGTTCACCACCCCCGTCGCCAGCAACACGGTGCGCGCGCGAAAGTCGCCATCGTCGGTGACGATGCGGAAATCGTCGCCCTCCGGCAGGATCGCCGTGACCTTCTTCTCCTCGCGATACGCACCGTATTGTTCAGCCTGCTCGCGCATGAGGCGCAGCAGTTCCTTGCCCGCGATCCCCTCGGGATAGCCGGCGTGGTTGCGCGTGCACGGGATCATCGCCGCGCGGCTCGATCCGCTGTCGAACAGCCGGATGGAGAGGTGAAAGCGCGCCAGATAGATCGCCGCGGTCAGCCCGGCCGGCCCCGCGCCGATGATGATGCAATCGTCCACGCCGTCGTCCCCTGAACCGTCGCCTTGCCCCACGTCCGTCATGTATATACATCCTGTCTATACGGAGGCATGGCATGGGTAACGAATATCGCGCCAAGGTGTTCAAATCGGGCAATTCGGTCGCGCTGCGCCTGCCGAAGGCGCTCGGCCTGAAGGAAGGCGACGAGATGTTGCTGCGCGAGGAGCGGGGCAGTTTCATCGTCGAACCCGCGCCGGTCGTCCCGAAGAAGATCGACCTCACCGGCATCTACGGCTCGTGTCCGGGGATCAAGCCGGTCGAACGGCTCGATATGGCGCCGCGCGAGCTGGACTGGGAAGGAAAGCTGCTTCGCCGATGACTGCGCCGCGCTTTCTGCTCGATACCAATATCCTCGTCTATCTCATTGCCGGCGAACGCGATCTGCTCCGGGATCGCGTCCAGCAGCACGAGCCGGGCACGATCGTGACGTCGACATTGTGCGTGGCGGAAGCGCTGTACGGCATTACCGACGATGACCAGAAAATTGCACTCGATCGGCTGCTGACCGTCATCGAACCCTTGCCCTTCGGCATGCCGGAAGCCCGGCGTTTCCCGGATGTGCCGTTCCGACGCGGCAAACTCGATCGCTTCATTGCAGCCCACGCGTTGGCGACCGGCCTGACGATCGTCACCAACAACGAAGCCGACTTCGCCGACATCCCCGGCCTCCAAATCGAAAACTGGACCCAATGACCTTCGCCGCCACCGTCCTCACTTTGTACCCGGAGATGTTCCCCGGCCCCTTGGGCGTCTCGCTCGCCGGTCGCGCGCTCAGGGAAGGGGGCTGGACCTGCGATCCCGTCCAGATCCGCGATTTCGCCACCGACAAGCACCGCTCGGTCGACGATACGCCCGCGGGCGGCGGCGCCGGCATGGTGCTGCGCGCCGACGTGCTGGCGGCGGCGGTCGACAGCGTCGCGGACGGTCGCCCTATCCTCGCCATGACCCCTCGCGGGGCGCCGCTCACCCAGAGCCGCGTCCGCGCCCTCGCGAACGGCCCCGGCGTCATCATCCTGTGCGGCCGGTTCGAAGGCTTCGACGAGCGCCTGTTCGACGGCCGCGCGATCGAACAGGTCTCGATCGGCGACTATATTTTGTCGGGCGGCGAGATGGGGGCACTGGTGCTGCTCGACGCTTGCATTCGGCTGCGTCCCGGCGTAATGGGCGCGCCTTCCAGCGGGGATGACGAGAGCTTCGAAACGGGGCTGCTCGAATATCCGCAATATACCCGCCCCTATGAATGGGAAGGGCGCACGATCCCCGAAGTGCTGCGATCGGGGGATCATGCGAAGATCGCGGCCTGGCGGAAACACCAGGCAGAGGTCGATACACGGCTACGGAGGCCGGACCTTTGGGAGCGCCACGAGGGCGCTCGGGTCCAACCTCCCTCTGGCGCGCGGCGACGTAAGGACTGAAGTCATGAACCTCATTCAGCAGCTCGAAGCCGAGCAGATCGAAAAGCTGACCGCCAAGCGCGCGATCCCCGAATTCCGTCCCGGTGACACGCTGAAGGTCGGCGTGAAGGTCGTCGAAGGCGAGCGTACCCGCGTCCAGAACTACGAAGGCGTGTGCATCGCGCGGTCGAACAAGGGCATGGGCTCCTCGTTCACCGTCCGCAAGATCAGCTTCGGCGAGGGCGTCGAGCGCGTCTTCCCGCTGTACTCGCCGAACATCGATTCGATCGACGTCGTCCGCAAGGGCGCCGTGCGTCGCGCGAAGCTCTATTATCTGCGTGGCCGCACCGGCAAGTCGGCGCGTATCGCCGAACGCCGCGACACCCGTCCGGCGAAGGGCACCGCCGCCGCGGAGTAATCCGCCGCGTCGCGAGACACGAAGGGCGCGGGGAGCAATTCCCGCGCCTTTTTTTGTGCGCGACCGACGCGGCTACCCGCGCTCCTCTGCCAGCGATTTGGTCAGCACGATGAAATGCAGGTCGGGGCGCTTGGGTCGGCCGAAGCGTTCGTCGGCATAGGGGAACGGTTCGGTGTCACCGGTCGGGCGATAGCCGCGCCGCGCATACCAGGCGATCAGCGTGTCTCGGACGTGGACGACGGTCATGCGGATGCGGGTGCCCCCGCGCGCCCGGGCCCATGCCTCCGCGGCCGCCAGCAGCCGCCGGCCCGCGCCGCCATTCTGAAGCCGCGGATCGACGGCCAGCGACCCAAGATACCAATCGCCATCGCCATCGCCCTCAGGCTTCAGCCATACGCACCCCTGTATGGCCTCGCCGAACCGCCAGACGAGCAATGTGGCGTCGGGATAGTCCGACCGCTCCTGGTGCAGCAGCGCTACCGTGGTGCGGTCGCCATCGATCAGCGCGGCCTCGCTGTTCCAGCCGGCGCCGCTGTCCGCACCGCGATAGGCCCGGTTCAGCAGCGCGGCGATCGCGGGCAATGCGTCGTCGGTGGCCGGCTGCAAGTCCACCGCGATCTTGCTGGATGCCCGCTCGCTGATCGATCGGGCGTCCAGACGGCGCTCGATCTCGGCGATCTGCGCGATGAAACTGCCCGGCAGATCGTGCGTGACCTCCTGCACGGCAGCGTCCACCATCGGCCAGATCGATCGGCGCCCCACCGCCACCGCATGTATCCCCGTCTCGGTCAGCGCAACGATGGCCTGCCGCCGGTCCGCGGCCGGCCGAGACACCGCCACCAGGCCGGCATCGGCCAGCTTCGTCACGGCCTTGGTCATCGAAGGCTGGGTAACACCCAGCGCGCTGGCGAGCGCGCCGACGCTGAGCTCGGTCTGCGCATCCAGCGTCGCCAGCACCGAAAACAGCCCCGGCGGCACCGACAGGCCCGCCTGCCCGGTAAAGGCCGCCGCATCCGCCTGCATCCGGTCGCCCAGCCGCTTCAACCGGCTACCCAGAAACAGATGCGGATTGCCCTCCACCACGCCGTCCATAACGCCTCCATTCTATAGCCGGCTATAGAATGCCTGGATCGAGGCAATTGGCAAGGGGAGGGGTGACCTGACACCAAGACCAGACGACCCGCCGTTTGCGTCAGGCGGGCACCGTGTCGTGCCTCATCCCCGCCACGAACGCCTGCCACGCCCCGCTCGGCGCCAGCCGCGCCCGCGCCGCGGCCGGCACGCGCAGGCCCACCACGCGCGTCAGCTCGAACCCCGCCAGCGCCGGCATCGCGACGCCCGGCCCACGCAGGCTGTACGGCATCACCGTGATCCCCAGCCCCGCCGCCACATAGGCGCCCGCGCGATCGTCGCTCAGTGTCCGCGCCGCCATGAACGGGCGGACGCCGCGCGCCGTGAAGAAGCGGCTGACCAGCGGCAGCGCCTCGCACTGGCGCCGCACGATCATCGTCTCGCCCGCGATATCCTCCGCGGTCACACTGGCGCGGTGGGCGAGGGGGTGCGCCGTCGCCATCGCCACGCCATAGCCCTCCTCGAACAACCGCACGTCATCCGCATCGCGCGCCACGCCGGGGCCGAGCAGCGCATCGATGCGGCCATGGTCCAGCTTGCCCTGCAATTCGCTCGTCCGCCCTTCGACGATCTCGATCCGCTCATTCGGCGCCGCGGCCCGCGCGGCCGCCAGCGCCTCGCCCAGCGCGATGGTGGAGACGGTCGGCGCCACGCCGATGCGGATCAGCCGGTGCGGCGGCGTCGCCTGCACTGCGCGTTCGGCGGCGGCGAACTCCGCCTCGATCCGCCGGGCATGATCGACGAAGCGCGTCCCCGCGTCGGTCAATCGCACCCGCCGCCCGCTGCGATCGAATAGTTGCTGGCCAAGCAACGCCTCCAGCTTGGCGATCCCCGCCGACAGCGTCGGCTGCGTCACCCGCGCGCTGGCCGCGGCGGCGGAAAAGCTCCCCTGATCGACGACGCCCAGACAATAGCGGATCAGATAGCGGTCGATCATAGATGCCATCTATACGTCGCCGCGTCCGCTGTCGATTTTCCCTGCCGCACGTGCCTGTGGTAGCAGGGGCGCAAAGACATAAGGAGCGGATGTGACACCCGATTTCGATTTCGCCCTCGGCGAGGCCGCGGACATGATCCGCGACTCGACGCAGCGCTTCGCCACCGACCGGATCGCGCCGCTCGCTGCCAAGATCGACGCCGACGACTGGTTCCCGCGAGACGAGCTGTGGACCGCGATGGGCGACCTCGGCCTCCACGGCATCACCGTCGAGGAAGCCGACGGCGGGCTCGGCCTCGGCTATCTCGAACATGTCGTCGCGGTGGAGGAAGTCAGCCGCGCCTCGGCCTCGATCGGCCTCAGCTACGGCGCGCATTCGAACCTCTGCATCAACCAGATCCGCCGCTGGGCAAACGCGGAGCAAAAGGCGAAATACCTGCCCAAGCTGATCAGCGGTGAACATGTCGGCAGCCTCGCCATGTCCGAAGCGGGCGCGGGCAGCGACGTCGTCTCGATGAAGCTGCGCGCCGAGGCGCGAGGAGACGGCTACGTCCTCAACGGCACCAAATTCTGGATCACCAACGCCGCCTACGCCGACACGCTCGTCGTCTATGCGAAGACGGGTGAGGGGTCGCGCGGCATCACCGCCTTCCTGATCGAAAAGGACATGCCCGGCTTCAGCATCGGTCAGAAGATCGACAAGATGGGCATGCGCGGCTCGCCGACCGCGGAACTCGTGTTCGACGATTGCTACGTGTCCGCAGAGCAGATCATGGGCCCGCTCAACGGCGGTGTCGGCGTGCTGATGAGCGGCCTCGACTATGAGCGCGCGGTGCTCGCCGGCATCCAGCTCGGCATCATGCAGGCGTGCCTCGACGTCGTCGTGCCCTTCGTGCGTGATCGCAAGCAGTTCGGCCAGCCGATCGGCCAGTTCCAGCTGATGCAGGGCAAGATCGCCGACATGTACGTCGCGCTCAACTCCGCCCGCGCCTATGTCTACGCGGTCGCCAAGAGCTGCGACGCCGGCAAGACCACCCGCTTCGACGCCGCCGGCGCGATCCTGCTCGCGAGCGAAAATGCGGTGAAGGTCGCGCTCGAGGCGATCCAGGCACTGGGCGGCGCCGGCTACACCAAGGACTGGCCGGTCGAACGCTTTATGCGCGACGCCAAGCTGCTCGACATCGGCGCCGGCACCAACGAAATCCGCCGCATGCTGATCGGCCGCGAACTCATCGGCGCCGCGCCAAAGGTGGCGCAGTGAGGGCCTACCAATTCCTCCCTGCGCGTAGCGCGGGGAGGGGGACCGCCGGTCGCAGACCGGTGGTGGAGGGGCCGGCGCAGCCGGTGCTTCGCACCGCCCCTCCACCACCGCTCCGCGGCGGTCCCCCTCCCCAAGCAAGCTTGGGGAGGATCTGATGGGCCCCACGCTCCCCACCACCACCGTCGCCCGCGACGGCGAGGCCTTCGCCCGCAACGCCGCGCACAACCGCGCGCTCGCCGACCGCCTGCGCGCCGACGTCGCGGCGGCGGGCCTCGGCGGCAACGCCAAATCCCGCGAGCGCCACACCGCCCGCGGCAAGCTGCTCCCCCGCAATCGCGTCGAACGCCTGCTCGATCCCGGCAGCGCCTTCCTCGAAATCGGCCAGCTCGCCGCCTACGGCCTCTATGACGATGACGTCCCCGGCGCCGGCATGATCGCCGGCATCGGCCGCGTCTCGGGCCGGCAGGTGATGATCGTCTGCAACGACGCGACGGTGAAGGGCGGCACCTACTTCCCGTTGACCGTGAAGAAGCACCTGCGCGCCCAGGAAATCGCGCAGGAAAACCGCCTGCCGTGCATCTACCTCGTCGACAGCGGCGGCGCCAATTTGCCGCATCAGGCGGAGGTCTTCCCAGACCGCGATCACTTCGGCCGCATCTTCTTTAACCAGGCGAACATGTCGGCGCTCGGCATCCCGCAGATCGCCTGTGTCATGGGCAGCTGCACCGCGGGCGGCGCCTATGTCCCCGCCATGTCCGACGAGACGATCATCGTCCGCGGGCAGGGCACGATCTTCCTCGCCGGCCCGCCGCTGGTGAAGGCCGCGACCGGAGAGGTGATCAGCGCCGAAGACCTCGGCGGCGCCGACACGCACGGCCGCCGATCGGGCGTGGTCGACCATGTCGCCGAAAACGACGACCACGCGCTGTCGATCGTCCGCGACATCGTCGCGACGCTGCCCGAACAGACCGGCCCGCAGATCGCGCCGGCCCGCGCGCCGCTCTACCCGGCGGAAGACCTCTACGGCCTGATCCCCGATGACGTCCGCGCGCCGTACGACGTGCACGAGGTGATCGCGCGCCTGGTCGACGGCTCCGAATTCCACGAATTCAAGGCGCTGTACGGCGCGTCGCTGGTCTGCGGCTTCGCCACCATCCACGGCCTGCCCGTCGCCATCCTCGCTAACAACGGCGTGCTGTTCAGCGAAAGCGCGCAAAAAGGCGCGCATTTCATCGAGCTCGCCTGCCAGCGCAAAATCCCGCTGCTGTTCCTCCAGAACATTTCGGGCTTCATGGTCGGCGGGAAATATGAGGCGGACGGCATTGCCAAACATGGCGCCAAGCTCGTTACCGCCGTCGCCACCGCGAGCGTGCCGAAGATCACCATCCTGATCGGCGGCAGCTTCGGCGCGGGCAATTACGGCATGTGCGGCCGCGCCTATTCGCCCCGCTTTCTGTTTACCTGGCCCAACAGCCGGATCAGCGTGATGGGCGGCGAACAGGCGGCATCCGTCCTCGCCACCGTCCACCGCGACGCGGACAGCTGGACCCCCGAACAGGCCGAAGCCTTCAAGGCCCCCGTCCGCGCCAAATACGAAGACGAGGGCAACCCCTGGTACGCCACCGCGCGCCTGTGGGACGACGGCATCATCGATCCCGCGCAGACCCGCGACGTCCTCGGCCTCAGCCTCGCCGCCTGCCTCAACGCCCCCATCCCGGAGCGGCCCAGCTTCGGCGTGTTCCGGATGTGATCGGCGGGACCCGCCTATTCCTCCCCAAGCGCCGCTTGGGGAGGGGGACCGCCGGCCGCAGGCCGGTGGTGGAGGGGCGCGCGCTCCAGCGCGCGTGCGGCGATGCCACGTACGACCGCATCCAGATCGCGCAGCACCGCCGCCGCCGGCACCCGCACCGTCTCCACGCCACGGTCGGCGAGCCAGGCGTCACGACGCACGTCGCGTTCCGGTCGATCCCCGCGATCATGCGCTTCGCCATCGACCTCGACACACAGCTTTGCGGCGTCGCAGTAAAAGTCGAGCGTGAAGGGACCCGCGGGATGCTGCTTGCGCCACTTCCACCCGGTAGAGCGGCGGCGCAGCGCCTGCCACAACAGGACTTCGGGCAGACTCAACTCGCGGCGCAATGCACGCGACCGGCGATAGGCCTTTCCTGTCCCCTTGAGCATCGCGTGTCGCCCGTCTCGCGCTGCGCGCGCCCCTCCACCATGCTTCGCATGGTCCCCCTCCCCGAGACAAGCTCGGGGAGGAAAGGGGGGTGCCCACTGACGCTGTCCTACACGATAGCGCCTGTGGTATGGCGGAATCGCATGGCCGCGCTCCTCGCTTCGCCCTCGCACACCCCGGTACGTTTCTCGCCCCCGCAACCCCCGGTGTCCGGGACACGACGTACCCTCCACTTCGTCCACTTCCAGCAACATTTCCCCCGGAGCGCCCCGTGATCGAATCGCTGCTCATCGCCAATCGCGGCGAGATCGCCTGCCGCATCATCCGCACCGCGCGCGGCCTCGGCATCCGCACCGTCGCGGTCCATTCCGACGCCGACGCGACCGCGCTGCACGTCCGCGAGGCCGACGAAGCCGTCGCGATCGGCGGCCCGCGCCCGGCGGAAAGCTATCTGATCGGCGAGCGCATCATCGCCGCGGCCAAGGCCACCGGCGCACAGGCGATCCACCCCGGCTACGGTTTCCTGAGCGAAAACGCCGACTTCGCCCAAGCGGTGCAGGACGCCGGCCTGATCTGGGTCGGCCCCAATCCCGACAGCATCCGCGCGATGGGCCTGAAGGACGCCGCCAAGGCGCGGATGATCGCCGCCGGCGTGCCCGTCACACCCGGCTACCTCGGCGAAGACCAGTCGCCCGATCGCCTCCGGTCCGAGGCCGACGCGATCGGCTATCCCGTCCTCATCAAGGCGGTGGCGGGCGGCGGCGGCAAGGGCATGCGCCGCGTCGACGATGCCGCCGATTTCGCCGAAGCGCTCGCCAGCTGCCAGCGCGAGGCGGCGGCCTCGTTCGGCGACGATCGCGTCCTGCTCGAAAAATACGTGCTGAGCCCCCGCCATATCGAGGTGCAGGTGTTCGGCGATGCCCATGGCAATGTCGTCCATCTGTTCGAACGCGACTGCTCGCTCCAGCGCCGCCACCAGAAGGTGATCGAGGAAGCCCCCGCGCCCGGCATGGATGCCGCGACCCGCGAGGCGGTCTGCGCCGCCGCCGTCCGCGCCGCGCAGGCGGTCGACTATGTCGGCGCCGGCACGATCGAATTCATCGCCGACGCCAGCGAGGGCCTGAACGCCGACCGCATCTGGTTCATGGAGATGAACACGCGGCTGCAGGTCGAACATCCGGTGACCGAGATGATCACCGGCCAGGACCTCGTCGAATGGCAGCTGCGCGTCGCGAGCGGCGAACCGCTGCCCTGCCGCCAGGACCAACTGGCGATCCACGGCCATGCGATGGAAGCGCGCCTGTATGCCGAAGACCCGGCCAAGGGCTTCCTCCCCAGCATCGGCCGCCTCGACGCCTTCGATCTCGGCGACACCGTGCGCGTCGATACCGGGGTGGAACAGGGCGCGACGATCACCCCCTATTACGATCCGATGATCGCCAAGGTGATCGCCCATGGCGACACCCGCGAAGAGGCGCGCGAAACGCTCGCCGACGCGCTCGACGCCGCGATCGTCTGGCCGCTGCGCAGTAATGCGGGCTTCCTCGTCGAGGCGCTCGACCACCCCGCCTTCGTCGCCGCGACCCTCGACACCGGCCTGATCGCCCGCGAAGGCGATGCGCTGATGCCGCCCGCGCTGCCCAGCGAAGAGGTGCTCGTCGAAGCTGCCCAGGCGCTCGCCGGGCCGCAACCGGTGCCGGGCTTCCGCCTCAACGCCGCCCCGCGCCAGATGGCGATGCTGTCGGTGGCGGGGGAGCCGGTGGAGGTGGATTTCAGTCAACGCCGCACCCCGTTCGGGCTGAGCCAACCCCACACCCCGTTCGCCCTGAGCCTGTCGAAGGGCGGCTCCCCCCAAGCGACCGGTTCGCGTTTGGAAACCAGCCCTTCGACAGGCTCAGGGCGAACGGATGTGGTGGCCCTCGATCGCCTGCTCGTCACCGAAGGCGGCCAGACGTGGGAAATCACCCCCTATCGCGCCGCCGCCGCCGCGGCCGGCGGGGCAGGGGATGGCGCGATCCTGTCGCCGATGCCCGGCCGCATCATCGCGGTCGACGTCACCGCCGGCCAATCCGTCACCAAGGGCCAGCGCCTCATCACGCTGGAGGCGATGAAGATGGAACACAGCCTCACCGCCCCCTTCGACGGCGTGGTCGCAGACCTCACCGCCACGCCCGAGGCGCAGGTGCCCGAAGGCACGCTGCTCGTCCGCATCGAACCGCAGGGAGAGCAATAATGGCCGGCCGCTTCTACGACGAATGGCAGGTCGGCGACCGCCTGACGCACGACATCCGGCGCACCGTGACCGAGACGGACAACCTCCTGTTCTCGACCATGACGCACAACCCGCAGCCGCTGCACCTCGACGCCGAAGCGGCGAAAGCGAGCGAGTTCGGCCAGATCCTCGTCAACGGCACCTTCACCTTCGCGCTGATGGTTGGCCTGTCGGTCGGCGACACGACGCTCGGTACTTTGGTCGCGAACCTCGGCTACGACAAATTGGTGATGCCCAAGCCGGTGTTCATCGGCGACACGCTCCGCGCCGAAACCGAAGTGGTGGAATTGCGCGACAGCAAATCGCGCCCCGACGCCGGCCTCGTCACCTTTCGCCACATCCTCCTCAACCAGCGGGACGAGCCGGTGTGCCAGTGCCTCCGCACCGCTCTGCTCAAGCGGAAGGGGGCGTAACTCATCCCCCCCGTCACCCCGGACTTGGTCCGGGGTCCACTCTGCGGCGAGGGGGCGGGCTGGAGGCTCGAGCGCTGCCCCCGCGGCCCGGTGGACCCCGGACCAAGTCCGGGGTGACGAGGGGGCAACCCCTACCGCACCGCAGCAAAGTTTTTCTTGCGGTTCATCCACCGGATCGATGGGCTATCCCGCCCCATCCGCTACCCAGCGCAACGATTCCAAAAGGGGCTGAACCGTGACCATCATCAGCGAACTCCTCGCCGCCGCCAGCGCCGCAGCGCTTGCCCAGGCCGCGCCGCAAGCCGCGCCGCAGACCGAAGCCGCCCAATCGGCCCCCGTCGCCGATGCCGCCTCGACGGCTGATGCCAATAATCCAGATGAAGGCCAGGACATCATCGTCACCGGCACCCGCGCCACCGGCCGCAGCCGCCTCGACAGCGTCGCCCCCGTCGACGTGCTGAGCGGCGCCAGCCTGCAGCGGCAGGGCACCACCGAACTCGCGACCGCGCTCGCCACCGTCGCCCCGTCGATCAACTTCCCGCGGCCTTCCGCCAACGACGCGACCGATGCGATCCGCCCGGCGACGCTGCGCGGCCTGTCGCCCGACCAGACGCTGGTGCTGATCAACGGCATCCGCGGTCACACCTCCGCCAACCTCAACACCAACGGCACCGTCGGCCGCGGCTCGGCGGCGGTCGATCTCAACACCATCCCGACGGTGGCGCTCGACCGGATCGAGGTGCTGCGCGACGGCGCCTCGGCGCAGTACGGCTCGGATGCGATCGCCGGCGTCGTCAACCTGCGCCTTCGCGAAGCCCGTTCGGGCGGCGGCGCGCAGGTCAATTACGGCTTCTACGACACGCAGGTCGATACGGCGCGCGGCAGCCGCCACGTCACCGGCGAACACACCGTCACCGCCTCGGCCTGGCAGGGTATCGGCTTCGGCAGCGACGGCTTCGTCACCGTCTCGGGCGAATACCTCAAGCGCCAGCCGACCAACCGCGCCGACTTCGATCCGCGCGTGACGCCGACCCGCGTCACCGGCCGCTATGGCGACCCGGAGGTCGAACAGTTCACCGGCTTCGTCAACGCCGGCACCTCGCTGACCGATAATCTGAAGCTATATGCGTTCGGCGGCTACCAGGACCGCGACACCCGCGGCGCGGCCTTCCCGCGCATCCGCGCCGACAATGCCAGCGCCGCGACGATCGCCCAGCTGACGCTTGCCGGCTATCCGAACGGCTTCCTGCCGATCATCAATACCAAGTCGAAGGATATCAATTCGGCGGTCGGCCTGCGGGGCACCGTGTCGGACTTCGACGTCGACCTGTCGCTGAGCTACGGCCGCAACACCGTCGACTTCCGCACGCTCAATTCGGCGAACTACGCCTATGGGTCGAGCACCCCGCGCAACTTCTACGACGGCGCGGTCGCCTACGACCAGTACGTCGCCGGCCTCGACGTCACCCGCAAGTTCGACGTCTTCCAGTCGCTGAACGTCGCCTTCGGCATCGAGGGGCGCCGCGAAGGCTATAAGATCACGCCGGGCGAGCGCGCCTCCTACGACTACCCTGCCGGTGCGACCGATGCGGTCGCCGGGTCGGCACCGGGCGCGCAAGGCTTCGGCGGCTTCGCCCCCCGCAACGCCACCAAGCGCAACCGCCGCAGCGGCAGCGTCTACCTCGACCTCGAAGCGCAACTGACCGACGCGCTGCTGATCGGTCTCGCCGGTCGTGCGGAGGATTATTCGGACTTCGGCAGCACCGCCAACGGCAAATTCTCGGCACGCTACGACGTCGCGCCCTGGTTCGCGCTGCGCGGCACGATCTCCACCGGCTTCCGTGCGCCGTCGTTGCAGCAGCAATATTTCACCCAGGTCGCCTCCGTCGTCACCAACGGCGTGCCGATCCTGACCGGCACCGTGCCGTCGACCGATCCGGTCGGCGTCGCGCTCGGCGGGCGGCCGTTGCAGGCGGAAAAGTCGACCAACATCTCGCTCGGCACGGTGATCCGCGCCGGCGGCTTCGACCTGACGGTCGACGCCTATTCGATCCGCATCCGCAACCAGATCGGCCTGTCGGAGAATATTCCTGGCACGTTTAGCACGCAGGTTGCAAATCTGCTTAACAGTACAGACCAGCGATTTTCGGCGGCACGCTTCTTCATCAACGGCCTTGCCTCGACGACGAAGGGCATCGACGCCGTCGCCCATTACCGCTGGCGCACGGAGAGCGCCGGCGCGTTCGACTTCACGCTGGCGGGCAACATCAACAAGATCGACGTGACCCGCGTCCCCACCTCGACCGCGACGCTCAACCCGGCACCGACGCTGTTCGCGCGCAGCCGTATCCTGACGCTGGAACAGGGCACGCCGGGCGAGAAGATCACCGGCACGATCGACTGGTCGCTCGACAAGCTCGGCGCGCTCGCCCGCGTCACCTATTACGGAGACGTCAATCAGCCGGGTACGCTGGCGAGCGGCACCGCCGACGTCCACACTGGCCAGCATGCGATCACCGATTTCGAACTGCGCTATTCGGCCCCCAAGGGCGCGCAGATCGGCCTCGGCGTCAGCAACCTGTTCGACGTCTATCCCGATCGCCAGATCGCCGCGAACAACTCCACCGGCGTGCTGGGCTTCCCTTATTATTCGCCGTTCGGGTTCAACGGCCGCTACCTGTACGCCCGCGTCGGCATCAACTGGTAAATCGGGAGGGGCGGGGGACGTTACAGTCCCTCGCCGCCCACCCATTGCGCATGTGCGAAGCGCCGCGCGAGCGTCCAGTTCTGCTGGCGGATATCGGGCACCGCCACGACCTCCCACAGGTCGCCGCGGGTCATCGGCCCGATGCAGAATAGCCGGTCGTCGACCGTCCCGTCGGCATGGATCACCTGCGACTGGTGGTCGACGTCCAGCCCGATGCGCAACTCGTCCGGCCGGGCCAGCCCCGCGGCGATCAGCTGCCGCAGCAGCGGCTCCTCGGATCGCAACAGATCCCCCTGCGGCCCGGTGCAATTGACGATCCGCCGCGCCGACGTAACCTCGATCTCCGCGCTGCCCCGCGGTCGCCAGGTCAGCGAGGCGCCATCGCCCTCCGCCTCGGCCCCGACGATCCGCCCCGCGACGAAGCGTAACCGCCCCTCCGCGACCAGCGCATCGATCTTGGCCGCGATCGAGGGCGCCAGCCGATGCCGATGCACATCCCAATAGGGGCGCACATGCCGCAGGAACCGCGCCCGCGTCCCCGCATCAGCCGCGCCCCACATCAGCTGCGTGACCGGGCGCAGCTCGTCGACCGCCGCGCGCCAGCCGATCGCTTCGGCCCGGGTCCGCACATGCCGCACGAGCGCCGACAGCGTCCCCGCCGGCTTCTCGCGCAACCCCGGCTGCCCCGGCAGGTCGGCATGCGCCCGCGGCGACAGCCCGCGCCGCGACAGTGCCAGGATCTCGCCGCGGAACCCCGCCGCCTCCAGCGTCAGCGCCGCATCGATCGCGGTCAGCCCGCTGCCGATCAGCACCACGCGATCGGCGTCGGTCAGCTCCGCGGCAATGTCACCCGCCCAGGGATCGGACAGATAGCAGCCCGCCGGCAGCGCGGCCGGATCGAGTCCGCCCGGCGTATGCGGCGGCAGGTTGCCCAGCGCCAGCACTGCCGCATCCGCGGCAATCGCCTCGCCGCTCCGCAGCGACAGCGTCACGCCCGCGCCGCTGCGGTCGATCGCGCACACCTCGCCCTCGACCAGCGCGATCCGCCCCGGATGCGCCGCCATCGCCGCGTCGAGCAGCCCGCGCAGATAGCGCCCATAGATGCGCCGCGAGACGAAGGTCTTGGCATCGCCCAGTCCCTCCGCCTCCAACCAGCGCACGAAATGGCCGGGATCGTCGGGCAACGCGCTCATGTTGCCGGCGCGCACGTTCAGCAGATGCTCGGCATGCGCCGCGCTATAGGCGACACCGCGCGCCATCTGGTGAGGCCGCCGCTCGATCAGCGTCGCGCGTGGCCCTTCGTGGCGCAGCAGGTTGATCGCGAACAGCGTCCCCGAAAAGCCGCCGCCGACGATGACGACATGGTCATGCTGGCGCGGCGGGGCGGGCGGGCAGTCCGGCAGGCTGGTCATGGGGCGGAGCGCTATCCCCTTCGCCAGTGCCGGGCAAGCCGGTCAGGGCGCGCTGGGCTCGGCCGCGGCCGGTTCGGGGGCGGGGAGTGCGGACACCAGCTCCAGCTTCTGCGGCACCGTGCCGAGCTCGATCCCCGCCTCGCGCATCCGCCGCAGCAGGACGATCAGCACGTTGCTGCGGGCGCTATATGCCGCCCGCGGGCTTTCGACATGGGCGAAGCAGTTGAAGCGCACGCGCCCGTCGGCGATCCCGTCGATGAACGCCTTAGCCTCGGGTGTGTCGAGGATCGCCGGTTCCGCCGCGAACGTCTCCAGCACCAGTTCGCGCACACGATCGGCATCCGCCTCGATCGGCACGGTGAACTGCACCTGGATACGCCCCAGCGGCGCGCTCAGCGTCTTGTTGAGTACCGATTTCGTGATCAGCTCCGAATTGGGGACGATCAGCGTCGAATGATCGGCCAGCTCGATCTCGGTCGAACGGACGTTGATCCGCTTCACGTCGCCCTCGTCGGTGCCGACGCGGATCAGGTCGCCGATCTTGATCGGCCGCTCGGCGAGCAGGATCAGACCGGATACGAAGTTGGACGTGATCGCCTGCAAGCCGAAACCGATGCCGACCGACAGCGCCGACAACAGCAGGGCGATCCGCTCCATCCCGATGCCGAGCGAGGCGAGCGACCAAATGACCGCCAGCGCGATGCCCACGTAGCGCGCGACCAGCCGGATCGAATTGCGCACGCTGCCGTCGAGGTCGGTGGTCGGCAGATAGCGCTGGTCGAGCCAGCCCATGAACTGCCGCACCAGGAACAGGCCGATCGCCAGCACGGCGATGAACCGCAGGATGCTGCCTGGCGAGATCGCGATCCCGCCGATCTGCACGCCACGCGCCAGCCCGCTCAGCCGGTCGAGGACCGATCCGAAGCCCGCGCCGAACGGATACAGAACCAGCCCCAGCGCGATGGCGAGGATCGCCAGCCGCAGCGCCGCGGATAGCAGTACGCCAAACTGGTCCACCGCGCTGCCGCCCACGCCGACGCCGTGGCGCAATGTCGTGCCGACGCGGCTGTCGCGCTGGAACAGGCTGGTCGCGACATCGTCGATGACGATCATCAGCAGATAGGTGCAGATGCCCAGCAGCGTCGCCCACAGCACGAACTGCAACACCGTCGCCGCCAGCCCGATATAGCCCGCCAGCAGCGCCAGCCCCGCGCCCGTGACGACCAGCCACAGCGCCACCGTCGCCGCGCCGACGCCGACGCTGGTCGCCGCCTCCTGCGCATCCGCGCCATTCGCCGCAGCGCGCGCACGCAGCCGCCCGATCACCAGCAGCGTACCGCCGATCAGCAGCAGATTGGCGATCGCCTCCGCCACCTGCGACGCCAACAGTACGGGCGGGCTGGCGCCGATCGCGGTGTTGAACGCATCCAGCAGGATGACGACGAAGGTCAGCGCGGCAAACACCCACACCGTCGGGCGCAGCGCGGTCGCGACCGCATCGGTCAGCGGCACCACCCGCCACGATGGCTGACGCGCCATCAGGAAGGCGGCGCCCGCCGCGGCGGTGAAGCCCGAAAAGCCCGCAGCGCCGATCAGCGCGTCGGCCAGCTGGCTCCAGGCGGGGGCTATTAGCGCCGCCCAGCGCAACCCCTGCACCAGCACGAACGCGGCGGCGGTGGGCATCGCGGTGCCGATCAGCACCCGCCACATCGCATTGGCCGATCGTCGCACGCGGTGGCCCGGCGCGTCGCTGACCAGATAGCGCTGGCCGATCCCGCGCAGCCGCTGCCGCACGGGGAACAGCAGCAGCAGCGCCAGCACCGCGCCGAGCAGCGCGGTCCACGGCTTGCCCGCGCGCAGCGCGACATCGCCCTGCGACCATTCGCGCCGCATCAGCGTCGCGACCCGGCGCGCATCGCGCGGCATTGCGGAGAGCAGTTCCTCCCAGAATGCGGGCGAGACGGGGGAAGGCGACCGGACGGAGATACGCTGGCCGATCTCCGCCGCCTGCGCCTCATCGATCTCGGCGACCAACTGCCCGGCCTCCACCGCGATCAGCTGTCCGCGCTTCACCTTCGAATCGAGCGCATCGCGCGCCTGCGCCAGCGCCTTGCGTTCGGCGCGAATGTCGGGCGCCTCGGTGACGCCGGCGGCCGGTGGCCCCAGCCCGGCGATCCGGGCATCGACCAGCGCCAGCTGCCCGCGCAGCTGATCCGCCGCATCGCGCGCGTCGCTTTGCGCGGCGAGCGCCCGCGTGCGCAGGTCGGCCCGGCCGGCCCGATCGACCTTGCCATCGAGCGCCGAATCGACCGCGGCAAGGTCGGTCTCCGCCCCGGCAAGTTCACGGCTCGCGGTGTCGACGGGGGAGGGTTGCGCCAGCGCCGGCATCGCCAGGGCAAGCAGCAGCATCGCCCAAACCCGCGCCACCGCCCTCATCACCCTGCCCAAGCCGCCAGCTCCCATGCGTTGCGAAGCCCGCTGCCTAGTCGAAGAGGGGGGCGAAAGTCACGCTGGGAGGGGCAACGGTAGCACCATCCACACCGTCACCCCGGACTTGGTCCGGGGTCCACCGGGCCGCAGGGGGTCGGCTGGCCTCTTGCCGTCCCCTAGCCGCGGCGTGGAGCACGGACCAAGTCCGGGGTGACGAACGGAAACGAACAGGCCGTCACCCCAAACCGCTTACCGCCAGCCGGCATCCACCCAGTAATTATGCCCCGTACACATCTTCGCATCATCCGACGCCAGGAACAGCACCAGCGCCGCGACGTCCTCGGGCAGGATGCGCCCGTCCAGGCACTGGCCCGCGACGATCTCCGCCTCGCCCTCCGGCGTGTACCATTTCTCCTGGCGCGGCGTCTTCACATTGCCCGGCACCACCGCATTCACGCGAATGTTGCTGCGGCCCAGATCGCGCGCCAGGCTGCGCGTCAGACCCTCGATCGCGGCCTTGGCGGTCTGGTAGACGATCAGGTCTTCGAGACCCAGATGCCAGCTGATCGACCCGAAGTTGACGATCACGCCGCCGCCCGCCGCCTGCATCGCCGGCACCACCGCCTTGGCGGCGAAGAACTGGTGACGCAGATTGACGTTCATCCGCTCGTCCCAATAGGCGGGCGTGACGTCGGCGACCGTGTGGCGATCGTCGTTGCCGGCGTTATTGACCAGCACGTCGACCCCGCCCAGCGCTTCCTGCATGTCGGCGAACACGCGGGCGACCGCGTCGAGGTCGGTCAGGTCGAGCCGGCGGAACAGCGGCACATGCGTCGCGCCTGCGCTCAACCGCTCGACCAGCGCCTGCGATTCGGCCTCGGCGACGTCGACGAAGGCGACCTTCGCACCCTGCCGTACGAATGCCTCGACCAGCCCCGCACCGATCCCCGATCCGCCGCCGGTCACGATCACGCGCCGGTCGCGCAGCGAGGGGTAGATGGCCCGAGTGTCGGTCATCGTCGTGTCGGTCATTGCAACAGCCCCCGTGCCGCCAGATTGCGGATCAGCGCACCAATCCCGAACTCCCATGCCGGCGCATCCTTCGAATGGACGACGCGATTGACCAGCCGCCCCAGCCGCGGCGTCGCGATCGCTACCGTATCGCCGACCTTGTGGGTGAAGCCCTGACCGGCGACGTCGCGATCCTGCGTCGGGGCGAACAGCGTCCCCAAGAACAGCACGAAGCCGTCGGGATAGTGATGCTCGCTCAGCGCCTGTCGCTTCAGGTCTTCGGGATCGCGGCTGATCTGGCTCATCGCGCTGCTGCCATCCAGCGTATAGCCGTCGGTGCCCTCGATCCGCAGCGTGATCTCGGCCGTGCGGACGTCGTCCATCGTGAACTGATCGTCGAACAGCCGCACGAACGCGCCCAGTGAGCAGGACGCGTTATTGTCCTTCGTCTTGCCCAGCAGCAGCGCGGATCGCCCTTCGAAATCGCGCAGGTTGACGTCATTGCCCAAGGTCGCGCCCACCGCCTTGCCCTGGGCATCGACCAGCAGCACGACCTCGGGCTCCGGGTTGTTCCACGTCGAATCGGACCGCACGCCGACATCCGCGCCCCAGCCCACCGTCGACAGCACGGGCGATTTGGTGAAGATTTCCGCATCCGGGCCGATCGCGACCTCCAGATATTGCGACCACAGGCCCTCGTCGATCAGCGCCTGCTTCAGCGCCGCGGCTTCGGGTGATCCCGGCACCACCGCGCGCATGCTGCCGCCGATCCGCCCCTCGAGTCGGCCGCGCACCTCGGCCGCCGCGCTCGAATCGCCTCGGGCGCGCTCTTCGATCACGCGCTCCATCGCCGATACGGCGAAGGTCACGCCCGCCGCCTTCACGCATTGCAGATCGATGGGGGAGAGCAGGCGGACCGGGCCATCGACAGACAGGCCGATCGCATCCAGCGCACCGATCACCTCGCCCGCCGCCGGATCGAAGGCGGCGGCGGAGACCAGATCGGCGACCGTCGGCGCGACGCGGCTCATGTCATGGATGATGCCGTCCACCACCAGCACGGGGCAGGGGCCTTTGCCGCGATCGATGCGGCCGATCCAGCGGCCTTCGCGCCATTCCGCGCCCAGCGCGTCGGCAGGGTCGAACACACAGGCGGTCATGGGCCGGCACTCTCCTGTTATTTGTCTGTCAATTTAGCGGTTAGCGTTACCACTCGTTCTTCTTATCCACCCTGTCAACGCTTGCCGCCATGCCGGCCGCGCCGGATCGGGCATCGCGTGTCGTCACGGGTTGCCAATGGGGCATGTCGCTGCTAGGGGCACCGTTCGCACGGCGCGGACCCCTTGTCTGCGGCCGCATTAGCTATTGACCGGAGTGATTGGGTTTTATGCAGATCGTCGTCCGCGACAACAATGTCGACCAGGCTCTTCGCGCGCTCAAGAAGAAGCTGCAGCGTGAGGGTGTGTATCGCGAGATGAAGCTGCGCCGTCACTACGAGAAGCCGTCGGAAAAGCGCGCGCGCGAGCGTGCCGCTGCGGTCCGTCGCGCCCGCAAGCTCGAGCGCAAGCGCGCTGAGCGCGACGGCGCACGGTAAGTCATTGTAAAATCACCGGCGTGCGTGTGCAGAACACGTGCGCCGGTGTGACTTTTGCGACTTTTGAACCGGTGACGGCCGGCCCGGCACCACAGCTCCAGGTGCTCTGATGTCCACCGTCACCGCCGTTCCGCTGCAGCCCGTCAAGCGCAGCTACCTCGTCTACCTCTGGGTCGGCATCGCGCTCGCCTGCATCGCGGCGTTCGCGCTAGCGCGCCAGGGCGACGACTTCCTGACCCGCAACGCCCGCGCCCGCGGCGTCGTCACCACTCCGTCCGGCCTTCAGTACAAGGTGCTGCAGCCCGGCGCGCCGGGTGCGCCCAAGCCGACCGACGCGGACGTCGCGCTGATCAACTACGAAGGCAAGCTGCTCAACGGCACCGTCTTCGACAAGTCGCAGCAGCCGACCCCGATGCCCGTCGCCGGCGTCGTCCCGGGCTTCTCCGAAGCGCTGAAGCTGATGCCCAAGGGCTCGAAGTACCGAGTGTGGATCAAGCCGTCGCTTGGCTATGGCGCCGAGACCAAGGGCCCGATCCCCGGTAATTCGACGCTCGTCTTCGACATCGACCTGATCGACTTCCTGCCGGAAGCGGTGGTCCGCCAGATGCAGATGCAGGCCCAGCAGGGCGGCATGCCCGGTATGCCCGGCGCGATGCCCCCGGGTGCGGTTCCCCCGGGCGCGCAGCCCCGCCGCTGATCCGGGCTTTCGACACATGAAAAGGCCGGCGCTGGTATCCCCAGCGCCGGCCTTTTTCGTTGGCTTCGATACCGCTCGACGGATCCCGGATCGTCATTGCGAGCGCAGCGAAGCAATCCAGAGCGTCCTGATGCGTCGCTCCCGCTCGCAGTGACCGATCACCGGCTGGCGACAGGCCCGCCGCTCGCCAGGAACAACGCCACCGTGTCGCTCAGCCGGGCGCCCTTGGCCTGCACCAGCTGCGCACGCGCCTGGGCATCGGCGGCGGTGGCGTTGAGCAGCACCAGCGAATCGACTCCGCCCAGCGCCAGCTGCCGGCGGGTGAAGGTGAGGGCGCGGTTCGACGCATCGCTCGCCCGCGTCGCGGCATCCAGCGCCACGCCATCGGTCGCCAGGCCGGTCAGCGCATCGGACACGTCGCCGAACGCGGTCAGCACCGCCGTGCGGTACTGCGCCTTGGCGCCGTCCAGCGCCGCCTCGGCCGCGCGCTGCTGATGGCGCAGCGCGCCGGCGTGGAAGATCGGCTGGGTGAGGCCGCCGATCAGCGTCCAGAACGGATTGCCGTCCTTGAACATGTCGCCGAAGCGCTGCGCCGATCCGCCGGCGGTGCCGCTGAGCGTGATCGATGGCAGCCGCGCCGCGATCGCGGTGCGCACGTCGGCGCCCGCGCCCTCCAGCTGTGCCGCGGCGGCGCGCACGTCCGGCCGCCGCGCGACGAGGTCGGAGGGGAGGACGGCGGGCAGGCTGGTCGGCAATTGCAGCGCCGCCAGCGTCGGCAGCGCGGGCAGGGGATCACCCGCCGGCCGGCCGAGCAGCGCGGCGATGACGACGCGCTGGTGTGCCTCCTGCCGGACGAGCGGCGGCAACGCGCCCTCCGCAGTCGCGAGCGCGGTCTGCTGCGTCGCCACGTCGGCGGCGCCGATCGCGCCCAGGCGCTGGCGCTGCACCTGGCTCTTCAGGATGTCGCGATTGACCGTGATGGCGATCTGCGCCGCCTCGACCTGATCGGCGAGCACCGCGCGCTGGACGATCGCCTGCACTAGATTGGCGACGACGCTGGCGCGCGCCGCGTCGAGCCGGTGGCGCTGCACCTCCGCCTGCGCCCGCGCCGAGCGGATCTTGGATCGCACCCCGCCGAACAGATCGACCGGATAGCTGACCGCGACCTGCGCGGTGTGCAGCGTATACAGCTGCTGGTTCTGGTCCGCGACCGCGGGCGACAGCGCGTTGGAGACGCGCGTGCGCTCCGCCTGATAGCTGCCGTCGATCTGCGGCAGGGCCTGTCCGCCCGCCGCGCCCGCCAGCTCGCGCGCCTGTCGCAGCGCGGCGTCGGCGACCGCGATGTCATTGTTGCGCGCCAGCGCCTCAGCGACGAGCGCGTTGAGCTGCGGGCTGCCGAACGCCGTCCACCAGTCGGCCGCGCCCGGCGCGGTGGTGAAGCCCTGCGCCGGCCCGGTCGCGGGGGCGATCGTGGCGGGCGTCGCGGCGGCGGGCAGCGGCGCATGCGCGTCGAGGTCGTGGACGGTGCTCGCGCACGCCGCGGTCGAGCAGGTGAGCAGGATGACGAGGGAACGGGTCATGCGAGGGCCTCCTCACCGGGGGCATCGGGATTGGGCGCATCGGGATCGGGGTGCGGATGGTGGCCGACGTCGCGACCATGCGCACCGCGATCCTCGGGCGGCACGCGCTTCGAGAAGCGGTCGATCAGCACCGGCAGGATCAGCAGGATCAGCACCGGCGCCAGCGTCATGCCACCCACGACGACAAGCGCCAGCGGCTTTTGCACCTGGCTGCCGATGCCGTGCGACAGTGCCGCGGGCAGCAGGCCGATCGCTGCGACCAGACAGGTCATCACGACCGGGCGCAGGCTGTGGCGCACGGTGGTGGCGAGCGCCGTCTTGCGGTCATGCCCTTCGTCGACCGCATTGTTGTACGTCGTCACGACGAGGATGCCGTCCATCACCGCGATGCCGAACAGGGCGACGAAGCCGATTGCGGAGGAAATGCTGAACGCCGTGCCGGTCAAGGCCAGCGCCAGCACGCCCCCGACGACGGCGAGCGGGATCGCCGCAAAGGCGAGCAGGCTGTCACGGATCGACCCGAAATTGGCGTAGAGCAGCAGCAGCATCAGCAGCAGGCTGATCGGCACGACGATCTCGAGACGCGCGATGGCGTTGTTGAGATTGTCCAGCTCGCCCGCCCATTCCAGGTGATAGCCCGACGGCAGATGCACGGTCCGCTGGATGCGTGCGCGCGCTTCGTCCACCGCGCCGCCCAGGTCGCGGCCGCGCACCGAGAATTTGATCGGGATGTAGCGTTCCTGATGCTCGCGATAGATGAACGAGGCGCCGCTGGTCAGGTGGACGTTGGCGACTTCGGACAGCGGCACCTGGATCGTGGTATTGCTCCCGTCGGTGGCCGGCGCGCCGATCGTGATGCGGCGGATCGCCTCGATCGAATCGCGTTGTTCCGATTTCAGCCGGACGATGATCGGGAAGTGGCGGTCGGTGCCGGCCTCGTACAGGTCGGCGGTCGAGCTGCCGCCGATCGCCGCGGCGACCGTCTGGTTCACGTCGTCGGGCGTCAGGCCATAGCGCGCGGCCTTGGCGCGATCGACGTCGACGCGCACGGTCGGCTGGCCCAGCGACTGGAACACGCCCAGATCCTCGATGCCGCGGACCTTGCTCATCTGGTCCTTGATCTGGTCGGCGTACTTTTCCAGCGTCGGCAGGTCGGGGCCGAACAGCTTGATCGAATTGGCGCCCTTCACGCCCGATGCCGCTTCTTCGACGTTGTCCTCGATATATTGCGAGAAGGAGAAATCGACGCCGGGGAAGCGCTGTTGCAGCTTCTTCGACAATTCCTCGGTCAGCGTTTCCTTGGTCACCCCGCTGGGCCAGCTGTCGAACGGCTTCAGGGGCACGAAGAATTCGGCGTTGAAGAACCCGGTCGAATCGGTGCCGTCGTCGGGGCGACCCTGCGCCGACAGGACCGACTGGACCTCCGGATATTTCATGATGATCCGCCGCACCTCGTTGACGACCGGCTGGCCGCCTTCGAGGCTGATCGACGCAGGGAGCGTCGCGCGGATGTACATATTGCCCTCTTCGAGGTGCGGTAGGAACTCGATGCCGAGCGAGCGCACACCGACGACGGCGACCAGCAGCATCAGCACCGCACCGCCCAGCGCGATCACCCGGTTGCCCAGCGCGAAGGCGGCGGCGGGTTCGTAGACGCGGCGCAGCTTGCCGACGATCCACGTCTCCACCTCGGACAATTTGTCCGGCAGCAGCAGCGTCGCCAGCACCGGCGCGACGGTAAAGGTCGCGATCAGGCCGCCGGTGATGGCATAGGCATAGGTCTTGGCCATCGGGCCAAAGATATGGCCTTCGACGCCGGTCAGCGTGAACAGCGGCAGGAAGCTCGCGATGATGATCGCGGCGGCGAAGAAGATGCCGCGGCTGACCTCGCTCGACGCGCCCAGCACCGCCGAGAAGCGGTTGGCCAGCGTGAAATGCCCCTTGCCGCTCTCCACATGCGCCGATCGCTCCACCATGTGGCGGAAGATGTTCTCGACCATGATGACGCTGGCATCGACCACCAGGCCGAAGTCGAGCGCACCGACCGACAACAGGTTCGCGCTTTCCCCCTGCAACACCAGGATCAGGATCGCGAAGGCGAGCGCGAAGGGGATGGTAGCGGCGACGATGATCGCACTGCGCAGATTGCCCAGGAACAGCCATTGCAGCGCGAAGATCAGCAGGATGCCGACCACCATGTTTTCGAGCACGGTGTGGATGGTCAGATTGATCAGGTCCGACCGGTCGTAGATGCGCTGCAACTGCACGCCCGGCGGCAGGATTCCGGAGGCGTTGATATCCGCCACCTCCTTCTGCACCGCTTTGATCGTCGGCATCGATTGGGCGCCGCGCTGCATCAGCACGATGCCCTGCACGATATCGTCCTGGTCGTTGTAGCCGGCGATGCCGAGCCGCGGGCTGTTGCCGATCGTGACGTGCGCCACGTCCTTCAGCAGGATCGGCTGGCCGTTGGCACTGCCGACCAGCACGTTCTCGATGCCGCTGACCGACTGGATCAGGCCGACGCCGCGGACGATCGCGGCCTGGCTGCCGAAGTTGATCGTCTGGCCGCCGACGTTGCCGTCGCTCTTAGCGATCGCCTGCAACACCTGGCTGACGGTGACGTTGTGCGCGGCGAGCCGGTCGTTGTCGATCACCACGTCATACGCGCGCAGCTTGCCGCCCCAGCCGGTGACGTCGATCACGCCCGGGATTCGCTTGAAGCGGCGTTGCAGCACCCAGTCCTGCAACGTCTTCAGGTCCATCACCGAATAGCCCTTGGGCGCGGTGAGCTTGTAGCGGAAGATTTCGCCCACGGGGCTCGTCGGCGACAGCGTCGGCTGCGCCCCGCCGGTCAGCGGCGGCAGCTGCGACAGGCGATTGATGACCTGCTGCTTGGCCTGTTCGTTGGTGTAATCGTAGCTGAACTGAATCTTGATGTCGGACAGGCCGAACAGGCTGATCGCGCGGATCGCGGTCAGGTGCGGAATGCCCGCCATCTGCACCTCGATCGGGATGGTGACGTTGCGCTCCATCTCCTCCGCGGACAGGCCTTGCGTCTGCGTGATGACCTCGACCATCGGCGGGACGGGATCGGGATAGGCCTCGATATTCAGGTTGATGAAGCCGATGACGCCGGCGAGCAGCATCGTGACGAAGACGCCGACGATGAGCAGCCGCTGGCGCAGCGCGAAGGCGACGATCCGGTTCATTCGCCAAGGCCCGCTTCGTTGACGAACAGCGCGCCCGCCGTGACGATGCGCTCGCCCGGTTGCAGGCCGGACGTGATCGTGACCTTGCCGTCCTGCGCATCGCCCGTGGTGACATTGCGCGAGACGAGCAGGCCGTCAGGCCGCACGACCCAGACGCGCGCATTGTCGCCTTCGTGGATCACCGCGACCGCGGGCACGACGATGGCCTTGGTCGAGGTGGCGCGGTGGATCGCGAAGCTCGCGAACATCTGGGGTTTCAGCGCGCCGTCGGGATTGGCGATCGCGGCGCGCACCGGCAGGCGGTGCGTCACGGGATCGAGCGCGGCGCCGACCAGATCGATGCGCGCGGTGAACTGGCGGCCGGGCAGGGCGGGGGTGGTGACGGTCGCGGCATCGCCGACATGGATCGACGCGGCCTGCGTTTCGGGCACCTGCGCGACCAGCCAGACGCGCGAGGGGTCGGTGATCGTCATCACCGGCTTGTCGCCGCCCTGCGTGACATATTGACCGGGCGCCACATCGCGCGAGGCGACCAGGCCGCTGATCGGCGCATGCAGCGTGGTGACGTCATGGATGCCGGTGACCTCGCCGACGCCCTCCAGCCGATTGATCTCGCCCGGCGACTTGCCCAGCACCGCGAGCTTGTCGCGCGCCGCACCCAGGGCTGCGGCGTTGGTGCGCGCGGTCGCCTGTGCGGCGGCGAGGTCGGCCTGCGCCTGCTGGTAATCCTTCAGCGCGCCGCCCGCGGTTTCGTAGATTTGCTTCTGCCGTTCCGCGGTCCGCTGCGCCGTCGCGAGTTGTGCCTGCGCATTCTGATACGCCGCGCGTGCCGCGAACAGGCCGCTGCGCGCATCGACGAAATCGGTGGTCCGCACCAGCATCAGCGCCTGGCCCCGGCTGACGCGCTGGCCCGCATCGACCAGCACGCGCACGACCTGGCCCGAATAGGGCATGACGACCGGCGTGCTGCGATCGCCGTCCACGGTAATCGCACCGCTCGCCAGCGTCGCCGCGTCCGACAGCGAATCGCCGACGCGCATCGTCGTCAGCGCGGCCATCTGTTCGGCGCTGGGGCGGAAGGTGCCCGGCGGCGACGCGGGCGGCGGCGCCTCCTCATGGTGCGTCAGTTTGCCGATCAGCGAAACGAGCAGGCCGATGCCGATCAGCACTGCCGCGGCGATCCCCAGCCACCGCCATTGCGCCGACCGACCCAGGGTCGTGGCGGGGGGAAGCGTCTCCGGGGTATCGGTGGCGTGCATGATGCGTCTCGCAGGCAATGAGGCTGGAGCCGGTAGGCCGGCTCGCTTACAGAATGCTGACAAATGCTGCGGCGCGAAAGGGTCCGATGCGGATTTTGTTGGTGGAGGACGATCGCGGGCTGGCCGACGCCCTGACGGCGGCGATGGTGCAGCGCGGGCTGACGGTCGATCTCGCCACCGATGCCGAGGAGGCGGAGGCCTATCTTGCGACCGCCGGCCATGCCGCGGTGCTGCTCGATCTGGGCCTGCCTGACGATGACGGCCTCGCGGTGCTGCGCCGCATGCGCGCGCGCGGCAACACCTGTCCCGTGCTGGTCCTCACCGCGCGCGGCGGCGTCGACGTGCGCATCCGCGGCCTCAACGACGGCGCCGACGATATCCTGGTCAAGCCGTTCGACCCGGACGAGCTGCACGCGCGCATCCTCGCGGTGTTGCGCCGGCAGGGCGGCTACCTCGGCAATGCGCTGGCGTGCGGGGCGTTACGCTTCGACGTCGACACGCGCGTCGCCTGGGTGGGCGAGCAGCGGTTGACGCTGTCGGCGCGCGAGACGGAGTTGCTCGACCTGCTGCTCCGCCGCCTCGGCAAGGTGGTGCCCAAGCGCCTGGTCGAGGACCATCTGTTCGGCGTCGGCGGCGATCTCGGCTCGAACGCGGTCGAGGTCTATGTCCACCGCCTGCGCAAGCGACTGGACGATGCGGGCAGCGGCGTGCGGATCGAGACGGTGCGCGGCGTCGGCTACCTGCTTCGCCCGGCGACATGAGCAAGGGCTGGCGGCTGCGCCTGCCGCGCTCGCTGTTCGGGCAGGTGGCGCTGCTCTACGGCGCGACGGCACTCGCCGCGGCGATCCTGCTGCCCTTCGGCACGGCGATGCTGCTCCACCAGATCGCGGGCCAATATCAGCGCGTGATGCTGGAACGGCAGGCGGATGCGGTGGCGATGCTGCTGCCCGGTGACCGGCCGCATCGCGCGGTGCGCGCGGTGGATCTGCTGGCGGGCGGATTGACGCTCGCCGTCGTCGATCGCTCGCGCCACGTGCTCGCCGAACGCGGGCCCGCGCGGCCCGAACTGGTGACGGGGATCGCGCTCGATTCGCGCACCCGGCATGTCCGCCGTGGCGCGCTCGCCGCGGTCAGCCGGCCGGTCGGGGGGCGCTGGGTCGTGGTGTCGCAGGATGCCGCCGCGCCGGAGGTGGTGACCGACGATATCGTCCGCACCTTCCTGTCGCGCTTCGTGTGGCTGCTGTTGCCGGTGACGCTCATCGTGCCGCTGGTCGGCGCGTGGATGGCCCGGCGGCTGACCCGGCGGATGAGCGCGGTCTCGACGATCGCCGCTGACATCGGCCCGCGCACGCTGGACCGCCGCCTGCCGCAGGGCACGTTGCCCGCCGAGGTCGAGCCGCTGGCGATCGCCACCAATGCCGCGCTCGACCGCCTCGAACAGTCGTTCGTGACCCAAGCCGCCTTCGCCGCCGACGTCGCGCATGAACTGCGCACGCCGCTGTCGGTCATCCGCCTGCGCGCCGACGGCGTCACCGATCCCGCGGTGCGCATCGCGCTGCTTGCCGAGGTGGACCGCGCCGCGCACGTCATCGCCCAATTGCTCGCGCTCGCCGACCTCGAACGCCCGCCGGAGGACGCTGGCACGCCGGTCGACCTGCTCGCCCTCGCCGAACAGGTCGTCGCCGACCGCGCACCGATGGTCATCGACGCAGGCTATCGTATCGCGTTGGAGGATCGCGGGCCGACGCCGGTCCGCGGCTACGCCCACGCCATTCAGCTTGCGGTCGAAAACCTCATCGAGAACGTCCTGCGCCACACCCCGCCGGGCACCGGCATCACCGTCGCGGTCGGGCCGGGCGCGCAGGTGAGCGTCACCGACGACGGACCGCCGATCGACCCCGCCACGCTGGCGCAGATGACGCGGCGCTTCTGGCGCGGCAGCGCGACGCGCAGCGGCGGCAGCGGCCTGGGCCTCTCGATCGTCGCGCGGGTCGCGGCGGCGCACGACGGGGCGCTCCATCTATCGACCGGGGCGAACGGCCATGGCCTTTGCGCAATATTGACGTTGGAACGGGCAGACATCGGCCGCGCCGGCGAACGGCCCCGCTGGCCGCATGACGGATAGCGCTTGCCCTTCAAAGCGTTAAAGCAGACCCTCAGAACTTCCGCGACGCAACGGCGTTGTGCGTGCGGTTCGGAAGGCCAGGCGCCTTCGAGGATTGAGGGTCGAGTGAGGCATTCGGGGTCTAAGGCGCATCCGGCCGAACAGCTGGCGGCGATGTATGCGGCATCGTCGGTCGGGCTCGCCATCCTCGATCCCGATCTGCGCTACGTCTGGGTGGACGATCGCTTCGCGCGGCTCAGCGGCGTATCGGTCGCCGATCACATCGGGCGCACCGTGAGTGAGATCACGCCCGACCGCGCCGACCCCGCTGTAGCGCTGGCCGCCCGAGTGCTGGCGGGCGAAACGGTCAAGGGGCTGGAGATGACCGGCCCTGATGGCGCCAGTATGTGGCGGCAGAACTGGCTGCCGATCCGCGACGACGCCGGCCAGCTCACCGGCATCGGCGTGTCGGTGCAGGAGGTGACGGAGGAACGTCGCGCCGAACGCGCCATCGCCACGCTCAACCGGATCAACACAGCGCTCGCGGCCGAACACGATCTCGAACGGCTCGTACAGATGGTCACCGATGCCGGGGTCGAGCTGACCGGCGCGTCGGTCGGCGCGTTCTTCCATAACGTCATGGACGACAGCGGCGAACGGCTGCACCTGTTCACGCTGTCGGGCGGCGAACGCAGCGACTTCATCCGGCTGGGCCGCCCGCGTGGCACCAACGTGCTGGGCCCGATCTTCCGCAACGAGGTGATCCGGTCGGGCAACATCACCCGCGATCCCCGCTACGGCGCCAACGCGCCCTTTGCCGGCATGCCGCCGGGCCATCCCGAGGTGACGAGCTACCTCGCCGTACCGGTGGTGTCGCGACATGGACAGGTGCTGGGCGGCCTACTGTTCGGCCACCCCCATGCCGATCGCTTCTCGCAGCGTCACGAGGACCTTATCCTCGGCCTTGCCGCGCAGGCGGCGGTGGCGATCGAGAATGCGCGCCTGCTCGCCGCGGTCCAGTCCGCCAACGAACGGCTCGAACGGCGGGTCGAGGAACGCACCGCCGAGCGCGACCGCGTCTGGAATCTCTCGCGCGACCTTCTCGTCGTGGTCGAACCCGATGGCAGGTTCCGCTCGGTCAACCCCGCCTGGACGGCATTGTTCGGCCATTCGCAGCACGATGTCGCGGGGCGTCCCGTAACGGATTTCGTCCACCCCGACGATATCGCCATGACCCAGGCGGCCCTCGCGGCGGCGGCGTCGGGCGCCGACGTACCGGTCGTCGAAAACCGCTATCTCGCCCATGACGGATCGCTGCGCTGGATCTCCTGGCTGACCTCGACCGAGGGCGGCCTGATCTATGGTTCGGGCCGCGACGTGACCGAGGCGCGGCGGAAGGACGAGGCGCTGCAACGCACCGAAGAAGCGCTGCGGCAGAGCCAGAAGATGGAGGCGATCGGCCAGCTGACCGGCGGCGTCGCGCACGATTTCAACAATCTCCTGACCCCGATCCTCGGCGGTCTCGATTTCCTCCGCCGCAAGCTCCCCGATGGCGACCGTGGCGCCCGCCTGCTGGACAGCGCGATCCAGTCTGCCGAGCGCGCCAGCACCCTGGTGCAGCGCCTGCTCGCCTTCGCGCGGCGCCAGCCGTTGCAGCCCGATGCGGTCGATCTGGTCGCCCTGACGCGCGACATGGCGTCGCTGCTCACGACGACGGTCGGCCCGCAGATACAGCTGGTCATCGACGCGCCCGAACGGCTGCTGCCGGCGATCGCCGATCGCAACCAGATCGAAATGGCGCTCCTCAACCTCGCGGTGAATGCTCGCGACGCCATGCCCACCGGCGGCGTGATGCGTGTCGCTTTGGGTCACACGCGCCTGACAGAGGCGGAAGACCCGCTCGCGCCCGGTGACTATGTCTGTCTCAGCGTCTCTGACACGGGCCACGGCATGGACGCCGCCACGCTCGCCCGCGCGATCGAGCCGTTCTTTTCCACCAAGGGCGTCGGCCGCGGCACCGGGCTGGGCCTGTCGATGGTCCATGGTCTCGCCAGCCAGCTCGGCGGCACGTTCCGGCTCGCCAGCACGCCGGGTGCGGGGACGGTCGCCGAATTGTGGCTGCCGGCCAGCCTCGTCTCCGTCGCGCCCGCTCCTGACGCGGCCGGCGCGGCGCCGGTGCATGGTGCGGGCTGCGTGTTGCTGGTCGACGACGAGGGCGCGGTACGGGCCGCGGCGGCGCAGATGCTGTACGATATCGGCTATCGCGTGGTCGAGGCGGACAGTGCAGACGCGGCGCTGCGCCTGATGCGCGGCGGCCTGTCGCCCGACCTGCTCGTGTCGGATCATCTGATGCCCGGCATGACCGGCACCGAACTGGCGCGCCGCCTGCGCGCCGACAGGCCCGATCTGGGTGTGCTGATCGTCTCGGGCTATGCCGATGTCGAGACGCTCTCGCCCGATCTCGCCCATCTCCCCAAGCCGTTCCGCGAGGCCGATCTCGCCGCGGCGCTGGCGGGTCCCAAGGTGTTCGCCGCCCCGATGCGCGCGCTGGAGCAGGACGCGGCGGCCGCGCCGTCGCGTGTGTGACCTCGCCCGGCGATCGGCTACACCCGATCGCTAAACATTCTTCGCGCCTCAGGATTTCTCATGCCCGTCACCGATATCGCCACGCGCGTCTACAATCACGGCTGGCGGCTGGACCCGGTGGTGCGCAGCCTGCTCGACACCGATTTCTACAAATTGCTGATGTTGCAGCTCATCTGGCAGCGGCACGCTGACGTGCAGGCGACCTTCGCGCTGATCAACCGCACCACCTCGGTGCGCCTCGGCGCGGTGATCGACGAACGCGAGCTGCGCGAACAGCTCGACCACGCCCGGTCGCTGCGCTTCTCGAAGCGTGAGCTGATCTGGCTCGCCGGCAACAGCTTCTACGGCAAGCAGCGCATGTTCGCACCCGATTTCCTCGCCTGGCTCGCCGACTTCCGCCTGCCCGACTACGAACTGCGCACCATCGACGGCCAGTTCGAACTCCATTTCGACGGGCCTTGGACACACACGACGATGTGGGAAATCCCGGCGCTCGCCATCGTCAACGAACTGCGCTCGCGCGCCGCGCTGAAGGGCAGGGGGCGGTTCGAGCTCGACATCCTCTACGCCCGCGCCAAGGCGAAATTGTGGGACAAGGTGGAGCGGTTGCGCGCCATCCCCGATCTCGCCCTGTCGGACTTCGGGACGCGCCGGCGCCACGGCTTCCTGTGGCAGCGCTGGTGCGTCGAGGCGGTGAAGGAAGGGCTGGGCAGCCGCTTCATCGGCACCTCCAACGTCCTGCTCGCGATGGACAACGACCTGGAGGCGATCGGCACCAACGCGCACGAACTGCCGATGGTGCTGGCGGCTCTGGCGGGCGACGATGCCGGGGTCGCCGCTGCGCCCTATCGCGTGCTGGAGGAGTGGCGCGCGCATTACGACGGCAATCTGCTGATCGCGCTGCCCGACGCCTTCGGCACCGCGGCCTTCCTGCGGCACGCCCCCGACTGGCTGGCCGACTGGACCGGCTTCCGCCCCGATTCGATGCCGCCGATCGAGGGTGGCGAACAGATCATGGCCTGGTGGCAGGCGCATGGCGTCGACCCGCGCCAGCGGCTGCTGATCTTTTCGGACGGGATGGACGTCGACAGCATCGAGGCGACCGCGCGCCATTTCCGCGGCCGGGTGCGGACCAGCTTCGGTTGGGGCACGAACCTCACCAACGACTTCCGGGGCTGCGATCCTGAGGGCGGCCATGCGCTCGAACCCATTTCGCTGGTCGCGAAGGTCATCGCCGCCAACGGCCGCCCGGCGGTGAAACTCTCGGACAATCCCGCCAAGGCGACCGGCGATCCTGCTGAAATCGCCCGCTATCGTCGCATCTTCGGCGACGAGGGCCGGCCGGCGCGCAGCGTCACGGTGTGACGCCGCCTCTGCCTCGTCGCGATCGCGGCCACGCGTGATTGGTCCGTTTTGCACAAAATGTTAAGACGCGCCGGATATGAGTCTCGCCGGAACGGAGTTGGTTGTGTCGGTCATCGGGACATTCCTGCGAAGGGCGGAGCGGGCGTTCGATCGCGCGCTGGGTGTCCCACGTGATGATATAGCGTTGCGCGCCGATCTGATCGACACGATGATGCTGCGCCCCGTCGGCGTCTTGACCGCAAGCCTCGGCTTTCTGCTGATGAGCGCGTCGGCCTGCTGGTTCGCACGGACCGGCTGGGCCGTCGCCTGGCTCGTCACGGACCTTGTCCTGCTCGCTGCGCGCATCGTGCCGGCGTGGATCGCGTGGCGGACGAACAGCCGCGTGCCCTATCGCATCGCCCGCATCATCCTCCTGCTCGCCAGCCTGATGTTCGCGACCTTCGGCGTCGGCTGTGCGTTCAGCTTCGCGACCGGCATCCAGGAATTGCAGCTGGCCGCGACGATGGCGGTCATGGCGTTGTTCACCGGCCTCGCGATCCGCTGGGCGGCGCTGCCGCGGCTCAGCATCGCGATGCACGTGGTCGTGGGCGCGCCGATGGCCTGCGCACTCGCCGGGATCGGCGCGTTCGTGCTCCTGCTGTTCGCGGTGCTCGCGATCGGGTCGATCGTGCTGACCGTCCAGAACAATCGCACGCTGCTGGCGGTCCTCGCCGCCAAGCGCCAGGCGCAGCAGCTCGCGCGCACCGACGTGCTAACGCAGCTGGTCAACCGCGCCGGCCTCGATATCGAGCTCGAACGCCTGGCCGGCACCAGCACCCGATCCGTGTCGCTGCTGTTCCTCGACCTCGACGGGTTCAAGGGCATCAACGATCGCTACGGCCATGCCGCGGGCGATCGGCTGCTGGTGGAGATCGGCGCCCGGCTGCGTGCGGTGGCCGGGGAACAGGTGGTGGCGCGGCTCGGCGGCGACGAATTCGTGATCGTCCTGCCCGATGCCGGCGCCCAGATGGCGGAGGTCATGGCCGCCGCCGTACGCGAAGCCATCACCCGCCCGATCCATCTGCGCGAACACGGCGCCTTGGTCAGCGTCGGCGTCAGCCTCGGCTGCGCGAGCGGCTCGCTCGTGGTCGATGGCGCCGCGCGGCTGCTTGCCGATGCGGATGCCGCCCTCTATGCCGCCAAGCGCCGCCGCCACCGACAGGCCGCCCGTCAGGCCGCGCCGCGCAACGCGGCCTGACGCTATCGCCTACAGCGTCTTTTCGTAGACGGTGTAGGTCTTGTTGACCCGGCTCTGGATCGTCTCGGCGATCGAGCGCATCCCCTGATTGTCCTCCAGGATCCAGCCGATCTCGCCGCGGCTCGCGCCATAGCGCTCCACCGACGCGCGGCGGATATATTCGATCATCATGAAGGCGAGCTGGCTCGCCATCCGCGACGATTGCAGCTCCTTCACCACGCCCATCAACGGCACGCGCATCGTGCGCACCTTGGGATGGCGCAGCCACAGCAACAGCTTCGCCCAGCCGAACGGCAGCAGCGACCCGTTCAGCGGTTTGATTGCTTCATTGAGGTCGGGAAGCGTGATCATGAACGCCACCGGCTTGCCGTCCAACTCGGCGATACGGATCAGGTCGTTGAACACGATCGGCTTCAGCTTGACGCCCACGTCCTTGATTTCGGGCGGGGTGAGGGGGACGAACCCCCAATTGTCGCTCCACGCATCGTTCAGGATGGCGAGGATGATCGCCGCCTCTTCCTCAAACTTACGCTTGTCGACCTCGCGCACGACGATGCGCGGATTGTTCTCGCCCGATTTGATGATCCGTTTGACGATCGGCGGGAATTCCTGGGTGATATCCAGCTCGTAGGTGAAGAGCTGCTTGGCCGCCGTATAGCCCGCACGCTCGATCCACCCCTGATACTCCGGTTTGGCATGGCCCATCATGATCGTCGGCGCATGGTCGAAACCCTGCACCAGCAGGCCCGGCTCTTCCCAGATCGACTGCGAGATCGGCCCCAGCGCGCGCGTGATGCCCTGCGCGCGCAGCCAGCCCTCGGCCTTGGCGAGCAGCGCGACGAAGATATCCTCGCGCTCGGCATCCATCAGGCCCCATTGGCCGACACCGGGGCCGAAGCCCTGCACCGCCGGCATGGTCAGCGCCAGCGTATCGATATGCGCAGAGATGCGCCCGACCACGCGGCCGCCCTCGCGCGCCAGGAACAGCTGCGCCTTGGCGTGGCTGTACCAGCCGTTCTTTTCGGGCGTGATCAGGCCCAGCGCCTCGCCCTTCAGCGGCGGCACCCAATTGGGATCATCCTTGTACAGCCGGAACGGCAGGTCGACGAACGCCTTGCGGTCGCTCTTGCTGGTGACGGGCGTAATCGTCAGGTCGCTCAACATATCCCTCCCATGTCGGACCATGCACTCCATTCAGTCCTCCCCCGCCAGGGGGAGGTGGCATGCCGTGAGGCATGACGGAGGGGGAGGTTAGGGAAGCGCCTCGTAATCGAGGACATTCCTGTCCGCCCCCTCCGTCACCGCCTTCGGCGGCGCCACCTCCCCCTTGGCGGGGGAGGACTAAGCTGCGGCGCCGAACATCGGTCGGCTCTAGCACGTCGGACAACGGGGTCGAGTGACGATTCCGTCATCTGTGATCGAGAGGATGCGCCGTCGCACGCCTGTAAATGCCACGCTGTCGCCACTATCTAAGCGCAATGGACCACGCCATGGAAAGCTCGCTGACCCTCTCGCGCAGCCCCGCTCCGGCGGCGGCCGCCGCGCGGACCCCGCGCCCGCGGATCGCCGACGACAAGGCGATGCTGCGCGCCGCTGCCGAACTGACGCGCGACCTCATCGCGCCGCGCCCCAGCATCTACTGGGCCGATCTGATCGCCTCGGCGGTGATCGGCTATGGCGCGTTGGCGGTTGCGGTGACGGTGCAGGGCACCGGCTGGGTCGTGCTGGCGGCAGTGGTGTCGGCGCTGGCGCTGTACCGCGCGCTCAGCTTCATCCACGAAGTCAGCCACATGAAGCACAGCGCGCTGCCGCGCTTCCGTGGCGGCTGGAACGCGCTGGTCGGCGTGCCGATGCTCACCCCCAGCTTCATGTACGAAGGCGTGCATAACCTGCACCATGCCAAGACGCGCTACGGCACGTCGGAGGATCCCGAATATCTGCCGCTCGCGCTGATGAAGCCGTGGACGCTGCCCGCGTTCGTCGTCATTTCCGCGCTCGCGCCGATCGGTCTGCTGATCCGCTATGCGATCCTGTCGCCGATCTCGCTGCTGTCGCCCAAGCTGCGCACGACGATCGTCGAACGCTATTCGGCGCTGGCGATCAACCCGGCCTTCCGCCGCCGCGCGCCGGAGGGCGAGGCGAAGGTGCTGTGGAACCGCGTCGAAACCGCCGCAAGCCTCTGGGCGATCGCGATCGTCGTGCTGACCGCGACCGGCGTCTTCTCTCTGCGTGGCGTGCTGATCGCGCTGGGAATTGGATCGGGCGTCGCGGTGGTCAATCAGGTGCGTACGCTGGTGGCGCACCTGTGGGAAAATGACGGCGAGCCGATGAGCGTCACCGCGCAATATCTCGACTCGGTCAACGTGCCCCCGCCCGCGCTGTTGCCGGCTTTATGGGCGCCCGTCGGCCTGCGCTACCACGCGCTGCACCACCTGCTGCCTAGCCTGCCCTATCATTCGCTTGGCGAGGCGCACCGCCGCATCACCGCCGCGCTGGAGCAGGACTCGCCCTATCACAAGGCGAGCTACGCTGGCCTGCCGGGCCTGGTGAACAAGATCGTGCGGAGCACTTTCGTCGCCCGCTAAACCGGCGTAGGGTCGGCCGATTGGGGCATATCGAGGGGGAATGGCCGCATGAGCATCGTGTTGGTCATGGCCCTGCTTGCCGAAGCGGTCACCGCAACGCCGAACCCGCTTCCGAAGGGCACCGTCACGGTCGCGATACGCGCTGACGACGATCAGGCGGCGGCCTTTGCCGAAACGGTCGGATCGTCGCTCTCCGCCGCCGACTTCCTCGTCCTCCCGCCGGCCGGGCCGAGCCGCTACCAAGCCCGCGTCACGATCGATCGCGACGTCCGCGGCCTCGTCACGGCACCCGCTCCCGTGGCGGGCCCCGACGTCAGCGTCGGCAATTGGGGCAGTGGCGTCCGGATCAGCCTGCCGACCCGCAAGCAGGATCTGCGGCCCCTGGTCGTGACGCGGATGACGCTGACCCTCGTCGACGTGCGCAGCGATCGCACCCTATGGACCGGCACCGCGGTGACGACGCAGGTCGGTGGCACGCCTGCCGACGATCCGCACGTGCTCGGCACGAAGCTAGCCGATGCGCTGGTGGTGCGCATGCCCGCCATTCTGGATGGCGCGCTGTCGATCCCCTGACCGGCGGATCACCCCATCTGGTCGAACAGGCTCGGCATCGCTCCGTTCGTCTGCGCCGCCAGCGTCGCGGCCGCATCGCGCGTGCGCTCGCTCCACCCGCGTGCCTGACGTTCCTCGCTGCTCATCGCATCGTATTGCGTCACCAGTGTCTGGCTGTAGGCCGCAAAGCTGCCGCCCTTGATCGCGCCCGTCGCACTCTCCCGCTCGCGCGATTGCAACGCGGCCTTGGCGGCGCTCACCTCGGTCCGCGAAAAGCCGCCGGTCTGGTTGAGCGCGATCGCCGCCAGCGCCCGGCCCGACAGCTCGTCCAGCTTGGGCGTCGCCGTCTTGCCCGCGCTCTTATACTGCGCGTCCAGCGTCGCGCGCACCTCCTTGGACAGTGCGGTGAAATCCTTCTTCGCGTCGGCGATCTGGGCGGACGCGCGCCTGGCGGCGGGGGAGATCGTCGCCACGTCCCCCTTGCTCGCGCTCGTCGCGGCCTTGGCCGGCTGTGCCGCCGGCGCGGTGCCGGTCGCGGTGACGGCAGCGGTCGACGTGCGGGCCGTCACGCCATAGCGTGATGCCAGTTGCGCCTGCATCAGTGCCGCAGCACCCGTTCCGGTCAGATTGGCCATCGCCCGATATCCCCTGCCGCCGTGCGACACAGCGCACGACGCCGGAGGAGGATAGGTCTCCATGGTTAACGAAGCGTCAGGACCGGGCGCTGTTGGATCGCGGGTCGTGAACAGACCCGAATATCATGCTGTAAGTCCTTGGGCCGCCAGCTCATCATAGGATCGGCAGATATGCCGCTGTCCTACACGCAACGGGATGTGCCACCCGTGTGTCGGTCATGCGCCACCGCTCTTTCACTCCCCGACGCGGGATTCGGAAAACACCTGCGCGGGTGAGACTTTTGTGACTTTCCGCGTGACCCTATTCCTCGGTGCGGATCAGCACCGCCTCGCCGATCAGCAGGAACAGCAGGAACGGCGCCCAGGCAGCGAGGAAGGGCGGGTAAGCGCCCAGATTGCCCATCGCCAGCGCGAAATTGTCCGCGACGAAATAGGCGAAGCCCAGCGCCATGCCGATCACCGCGCGCACGAACAGCTGCCCCGATCGCGCGATGCCGAACGCCGCCACCGCACCCAGCAACGGCATCAGCACTGCGGACAGCGGCCCGGAGAATTTGTGCCACAGCGTGCCCTCCAGCGACTTGGTCGGCCGCCCCGCATCGCGCAGGTCGCCGATCGCGGCATTGAGCTGCGTGAAGTCCAGCCCGTCGGGATTGACGTTGCCCAGCGTGAACTGGTCGGGGCGCACGTCGCCGGCGATCGTCACCCGGCCCAGCGACTGGAGCTTGCCGCTCGCCACGTCGAAGCGCGTCGCCGGTTCGATGTCCCAGCCGTTGGCTACGCGGTGGCCGTGCGGCGCGGTGATGATCGCCTCCAGCCGCCCGGCGGTCCGGTCGTAGACGGTGATGTTGCCCAGGCGCGTGGCATTGCCCCGCCCGCGCACCTGTTGCACCGCGATCAGGTCGTCGCCATCGCGCACCCAGACGTTGGTGCGCTCGCCCCGATCGATCGGCAGTGCGCCGTAATCGACGTCCTTCCACTGGTCGAGCGTCGCGGTCGCGCGCGTCACGATCCGCTCGTTGAACACGAAGCTCACCGCCGCGACCCCCAGGCTCGCGACGAGCAGCGGCGCTAGCACCTGATGCGCCGACAGGCCGGCGGCCTTCAGCGCGATGACCTCGCTGTTCTGGTTCATCGTGATCAGCGTCAGGATCGTGCCGAGCAGGACGGAGAAGGGCAGCAGGAACGCGATGATCTGCGGCGCGCGCAGCGTCACGTACGTCCACACCTGCGCCTGCGTGTTGCCGGGATGCGCCAGGATCGATCCCGATTCGCTCAGCAGATCGAGCGTCTGCAGGATCAGCAGCAGCGCGGCGAGCAGCCCGAAGGTGCGCACCAGGAACATCCGCCCCATGTAGATGGCGACGGTACGTGACGGGAAGAAGCTGCTCATGCCGCCACTCCCTTCTTGCGACCGCGGCCGGGCAGGTAGCGGGTGATCGCCTTTCCGATCTTGCCGAAGGCACGCTCGATCGCGCCGATCGGCTGGCCGCCGGGCACATAGGCGATCTGATAATACATCCAGATGATCAGGCCGGCGAAGATCACGAACGGCACCCAGAGCGCGATCAGCGGGTCGATCCGCCCCAGTTCGCCGATCGACGCGGCATATTCGTTCACCTTGTGGTACGCGACGATCATCACGATCGCCAGGAACACGCCGACGCCCGAGCTTGATCGCTTCGGCGGCACGCCCAGCGCCACCGCGAGCAGTGGCAACAGGAACATCGTCGCCACCTCGACCAGGCGGAAATGGAACTCCGACCGGCTGCTGTCGCGCTGCTGCTCGCTGGCCGAGGCATGGCCCAGCTTGGCCAGTTCGGGCAGCGTGAACTCCAGGTTGCGTCCCCCGCGCTGGCGGAAATTCTCGTAGCGGGGCAGGGGGATAGGCAGATCGTGGCTGGTGAAGGTCAGCACGCGCGGCACGGCGAAATTGGGCGCCTTGTGCACCAACGTGCCATTGGTCAGGCGGAAGATGATCGTGTTGGGATCGTCGGTCGCGAGGAACTGGCCCGACTGCGCCGTCACCGAATAGGTCGTGCCCTTGTCGCTGTAGCGCACGAAGATGCCGTCCAGCTTGCGCCCGCTGTCATGGCTCTGCTCGATGCGCAGCGTCATGCGGTCGCCGAAATGGGTGAATTCGCCGACCTTGATCGACGCCCCCAGCGCACCCGTGCGCAGCTCGAAGCGCAGCTGCTCATAATAGTATCGCGCCTTGGGCTGGACGAAGCCGACGATCGCGATGTTGAGTGCGGCGAGGATCAGCGCATACATGAACGGCACGCGCAGCAGCCGCGAATAGCTCACCCCCACCGCACGCAGCACATCCAGCTCCGAATTGGCGGCAAGCCGGCGGAAGGCGAGCAGGATGCCGAGCAACAGCCCGATCGGAATGCCAAGGCCGAGATATTCGGGCAGCAGGTTGGCGAGCATCCGCCACACGACGCTGATCGGCCCGCCCTCGGTCGCGACGAAGTCGAACAGCCGGCGGATGCGGTCGAGCACCAGCAGCATGGCGGCGATCGTCAGCGTCGAAAACAACGGCAACGCGATCAGCCGGGCCATGTAACGATCGAGGGAAGTCATGCTGAACGAAGGCTCGCGCCAGGGAAAGGAGCCAAGGCTATAAGCGGGATGGCGGGGCACGTCAGCCCCCGGCGACAGCCTGTGTCGCCGCCCGTCACTCCGCGGCGATCTGGTGCGGCGGGGCGGGGCGGTCGCCCTGCGCCATGGCGGTCGCGATCGCGCGCTCCAGACCGCCCAGCGTGAACGGCTTGCGCAGCACCTGATGGTGGCCGAACTCGCTCGCATTCGCCTCGCCCGCAAAGCCGGTGACGAACAGCACGGCGATATGCGGATAGGCAGGCCCGATCTCCGCGATCAGCTCGGGCCCCGTCTGCCCCGGCATCAGCACGTCGGAGATGATGAGGTCGATCCCCGCATGGCTCGCCAGCAGCCCCGCCGCCTTGGTCGGCGCGTCGCAGGCGATGGCATGGTGGCCCAGCTCGTCGAGCGCGCCCATCGTCGCCATCAGCACGCGCGGATCGTCCTCGACGACCAGCACGTGGAGGCCCTCCGGCGCGACGGCCGGTGCCGGCGGGGTCGCGGCCACGACGGTCGTCTCGGCCTGCGGCTGCTGCCGGTCGCGCGGCAGGTACAGCGTCACGGTGGTGCCTTCGCCCGGCGCGGTGTCGATCGCGATCGCGCCGCCCAGCTGCTGCACCAGCGCGAAGATCTGGCTGAGGCCCAGCCCCGTGCCCTTGCCGGCGGCCTTGGTGGTGAAGAAGGGTTCGTAGACCCGCTCGACCACCTCGGGCGTCATGCCCTCGCCGGTGTCGGTCACCGCGATCGTCACGTAATCGCCCGCCGCGCAATGATCGACCTGATGCTCGTCCAGCGTCACCGCGCCGGTCGCAATGGCCAGCTCGCCTCGGCCATGCATCGCATCGCGCGCATTGACCGCGAGGTTCAGGATCGCATTTTCCAGCTGCACGCGGTCGGCGCGTACCTGCCATCCCCCGGCACTGTCGCGCGTCGTCACGGTGATGCCGTCGCCCAGCGTGCGGTCGATCAGCTCCGACATGCCCGACACCAATTGGGCCACCGCGATGGGTTCGGGCTTCAGCGATTCCTCACGGCTGAAGGCGAGTAGCCGCCGGGTCAGCGCCGCCGCACGATTGGCGCCGTCGGCTGCATTGTCGAGGTGTCGCGCCGCCGCGTCGGGATCCCCCACCAGCGACCGTCGCGCCAACTCGAGTCCGCCCAGAACCACCGCGAGCATATTGTTGAAGTCATGCGCGATGCCGCCGGTCAGCTGCCCGACCGCGTCCATCTTCTGCGCCTGCCGCAGCTTGGCCTCCTGCACGCGCAATTCGTCGGTCGCCTGCCGCACCGCATTCGCCAGCGCCTCGGCCCGTTCGCGCGCGGCATCGGCATCGGCCCGCGCCAGCGCCCGCTCGCCGATCGCCCGCACCGTCAGCCAGCCGAGCACGACCGCGCCGATCACGATCAGCCCGCCGAACACCGCCAGCACGCCCGCGATCCGGCTCGACCGGTCGACGGTGCGCATCGCATCCGCGGTGCGCGCATCGAGCAACGCGCGCTCGCCCTCTATGATCTCGTCCAACGTCCGGTCGATCGCCGCCAGCGTCGGCGACTGGCGCGCCTTGTAATAGCGGGCGAGCGCCTGGGCGTTCTTGCCATAAGTGGTGCTGAGTGCGGTCAGCGACAGCTCCTCGCCGCGCTGCTGGTACGCCTCGCGCAGCCGCGCCACGCGTGCGCTCTGCTCGCCGGTCTCGCGCGTCAGCCCTTCCAGCTTGTTGAGCTGCGTACCCGCCAGCCGCCACTGATCGTAATAGAGCTGGCCCAGCTCCTGCTCGGCCTTGCCGCTGATGACGTAGCGGCCCAACGACGCCTCCGATCGGGCGATCGTGCCCGACAGGGTGCGGGCCAGGATCATCACGTCATAGCTATGCGCCTGTGCCGCCAGCGCCCGGTCCCGCTGCCGGTTCGCCTCGCCCAGCGTCACGATCAGTGCGACGAGCACCGCCGCGCCGAGCAGACCCATTACGACCAGCGTGACGGTCCGCCACGCCGCATTGCGTTCGGAATCCCCCCCCGGGGCCATCTCGGCGCCGTCCCGCATCACGGCAGCGACGCTAACGCGTTTGTCCGGTCAAGGAAAGGTGAGGGCGACCGGCTTCAGCCGATCGCGCCCACGGCCTGGCCCGCCGCCCGGAATCGTTCGATCACCGTATCCAGCTGGGCCGGCGTATGCTCCGCGCACAGCGAACAGCGCAGCAGGAACGTGCCGGCCGGCGTTGCGGGCGGGCGCGCCATGTTGACGTAGACGCCCGCTTCCAGCAGCCCCTGCCACATCGCGACCGCCTGCGTCTGGTCATCCAGGATCACCGCGACGATCGCGCTGTCCGGCTGTTCGGTGCCGAGGCGGAAGCCCAGCGCCTTCAGCCCGCCATGCAACTGGCGCGCGTTCGACCACAATTGCTCGCGCTTGGCAGTCGCGGTCATCAGCTTGCGGATCGATGCGGTCGCGGTCGCGACGACGCTCGGCGGCAGGCTGGCGGTGAAGATGTATGCGCGGCAGGCGAGGCGGATCGCCTCGAACTTGGGATGGTTCGAAATGCAGAAGCCGCCGACCGTGCCGACCGATTTGGAGAAGGTGCCGACGACGAAGTCGACCTCGCCCTCCAGCCCCTGCGCCTCATACACGCCGCGGCCGTTGGGACCGTAGAAGCCCATCGAATGCGCCTCGTCGGACAGCACCATCGCGCCATGCTTCTTGGCGACCGCGACCATTTCCTTCAGCGGCGCAACGTCGCCGAGCATCGAATAGACGCCCTCCAGCACGACGAGCTTGCCCGCGTCCTTCGGCAGGCGACCCAGCCGCTTGTCGAGATCCTCGACGCTGTTGTGGCGGAAGCGGACGATCTCGGCGACGCCCTGCTTGCAGCCATCGTAGATCGAGGCGTGGCTGTCGGCGTCGAGGATGACATATTCGCCCTTGCCGACCAATGTCGAGATCATGCCCAGATTGGCCATGTAGCCCGTCGAAAAGACGATCGCACCGCTGACGCCGTAGAAGTCGCGCAGTGCCGCCTCGGCTTCCATATGGTCGCGGAAGGTGCCGTTGAGCATGCGGCTGCCGTTGGTGCCAGATCCGAACTGGTCGAGCGCGGCATGGCCGGCGGCGATGACGTCGGGGTCGAACGTCATGCCCATGTAATTGTAGGTGCCGAGCAGGATCGTGTCGCGGCCGGCGATCACCGCTTCGGTCGGGCTCTTCACCTGTTCCATCACGATTGCGAACGGATCGGTGACGCCGGTATCGATCAGCGCCTGCCGCTCGGCGATCAGGCCGTCGAACTTCGACATCAGATCGCGTTCCGGAGCGACCGGGGCGGGGTCGAGGTCCAGCGCCTCGGGCTGCAGGCCGGTCTCGGTCATGCCTCGGCCTTCAGCTTGGCGACCGCATCGGTCAGCTGGCCGATATTCTCGATCTCCGCCTGCATGTTCATCGTGATGATGATGTCGAACTCGTCCTCGATCGCCGCGACGAAGTCCATCACGGTCAGGCTGTCCCATTCGAGGTCGCCCTGAAAGGTCGTCGCTTCGGTCAGCGCTACGCCCTTCTTGTTGAACGGTTCGATCTGGCTCTTGATCGTATCGAGGATCTGGGTGCGGTCGGTCATGATGGTCATCCGAATGGCGGCCAAATGCGGCGGTGTTGCGGCGCTATAGCAGCCCGCGGGCGCGATACCATCGTGCCGTTGCGGCGAGGCCATGCTCGGGCGCGATCTCCGGCGTCCACAGGTCGGCGGGCGGTCGCATCGCGGGGCGGGCGGTCCAGTCCGGGTGCGCGAGATAGCCGACACGATCGGCGGTGAGCTTCGCCCCGTCGCGGCGGACCGCGCGATCCAATTTGGCGCCCAGCATCAGCGCCGCCTTGGGCAGATGCAGCGTCAGCACGCGCTTCCGCCCCACCGCGCGCGCGATCGCCTGCGCCATCGCGGCATGGGTCAGCACATGGCCGTCATCGACCTCGTACACCGCCGGCGGCACCTGCGTCGTAGCGAGCGCCAGCAGCAGCCGCGCCAGATCGTCCACCGCGATCAGCGACACGCGCCCGCGCGGTGGCAGCAAGGCGAGGCCCATCCGCGCGGCGCGGAACAGGTCGCGCATCTCCATGTCGCCGGGGCCGTAGACGCCGCTCGGCCGCACGATGCTCCAGTCGAGCCCGCTCGCTTCGACCAGCGTCTCGGCCTCGGCCTTCGACCAGCCGTAGATCGACAGATCCGGCTCGCGCGCCGACAGCGACGAGACATGGACGAACCGCCGGACGCCTGCGGCCTGCGCGGCGGCGATCATCGCCCGCGTGCCATCGATATTGCCGGCGACGAAGCCCGCCTTCGTCGGCGTGCTGACGACACCCGCGACATGCACGATCGCGTCGGCGCCCTCGACCAGTGCGGCGAGGCTTTCGGGTCGATCGAGCGCGCCCTCGATCCACGTCACGCCGTCCCGCGCCCGTTGCGGCCGGCGGGTGAGGGCCCGCACGCTATGGCCGACGGACAGCGCCCGCTCGACCAGCGCCCCGCCAACGAAGCCGGTCGCCCCGGTGATGGCGAGGGTGGTCACGACCCAAACCCCGCTCCACACTCACCGTCATCCCCGCGCAGGCGGGGATCCAGACTGGCGAACCTCTCGGCTCCATCGCCAACGCTGGAGGTTATGGATCCCCGCCTCCGCGGGGATGACGGGGCGGGCCGCATCACACCAACGCCAGATGGTTGCGATGCACCAGAGCCGCGCGCGGCGCATAGCCCAGGATCGCCGCCTGCTCCTCCGACCGCGTCCCCACCAGCCGCACCGCCTCGGCGGCGTCATATTCCGACAGCCCCCGCGCGACCGTCCCGTCGGGTCCCTCGATCGACACCAGGTCACCGCGCCCGAACGCAC
This sequence comes from Sphingomonas sp. DC4900, assembly GCF_049896485.1. Lineage (NCBI taxonomy): Bacteria > Pseudomonadati > Pseudomonadota > Alphaproteobacteria > Sphingomonadales > Sphingomonadaceae > Sphingomonas > Sphingomonas sp. DC4900. The sequence continues at coordinate 174,847 of NZ_JAFCUK010000003.1, read as the reverse complement.
CTTCGACCCCCGTCACGCCCGCTGCCAGCAGGCTGCCACCTGCGGCCAAAGCACGCGCTGCCCCAGCGTCGACATGCACGCGCCCGCGCGCCGTCAGCCCGCCCGCCAGCCACGCCTTGCGTGCCGACGCTGCCCGCTCCGCCACGAACAGCGTATGGCGGGGATCGCCGGCCAACGGATGCTCCATCCGGCCGCTCGCGATGGCGAGGTGCGCGCCCGCCCCGGTCGCAATCCGCGCGGCGGCGATCTTCGACACCATGCCGCCCGATCCCATGCCCGACGCCGATCCGCCGTCCGCCATGCCTGCGACCGCATCGATCCGCTCGACCCGCGCGACGTGGCGCGCGTCGGGGTTTGTATGCGGGTTGGCGTCGTACAGACCATCGACGTCGGACAGCAGCACCACGCCCTGCGCGCCCGCCGCCTGCGCGACGCGTGCCGCCAGCCGGTCGTTGTCGCCAAAGCGGATTTCCTCGGTCGCGACGCTGTCATTCTCGTTGATGATCGGCACGACGCCCAGGCCCAGCAGCCGCCCCAGCGTCGCCGCGGCATTCAGATAGCGCCGCCGATCCTCCAGATCGTCCAGCGTCACCAGCATCTGCGCCGCCGTCAGCCCGTGCGCGCCGAGCAGCTCCGTCCAGGTCTGGCTGAGCGCGATCTGCCCCGTCGCCGCCGCCGCCTGCGCATCTTCCAGACTGGCGCGCCCGCCCTTGGCAAGGCCTAGCCGCCGCGCACCCAGCGCGATCGCTCCGGACGATACCACCGCCACCTGCTGCCCCGCCGCGACGCGCCCGGCGATATCCGCCACCAGCGTCGCCAGCCACGCGCGCCGCACTGCTCCGTCCGGCGCCACGAGCAACGCCGACCCGACCTTGACGATCAGGCGAGAGCAGGCGGTCGGCGGGAAGAGTGCGTCCTGCATGGGATCAGAGCGGCGACCAGCTGATCTCGTCTTCGCCCTCGTCGCTGTCGGGCACCGCTTCGGGGCCGGGCCCGATGCTGTCGAGCAGGCGGTCGAGCACCCAGTCGACCCCCGTGCCGGCCGCGCCGGACAGCGGGATGACGTCCGCACCACTCGCCTCGGCGAGTTCGGCGGAGAGCGCCTCGATCAGTTCGTCGTCGAGCATGTCGATCTTGTTGAGCGCGATGACGTGCGGCTTGTCGATCAGCCCGCCGCCATAGGCCTCCAGCTCGTCGCGGACGATGCGATAGCTTTCGGCGACGTCGGCGTCGTTGGCGTCGACCAGATGCAGCAACACGCGGCAGCGTTCGATATGCCCCAGGAAGCGGTCGCCGATGCCGGCGCCGTCCGCCGCGCCCTCGATCAGGCCGGGGATGTCGGCAACGACAAATTCGCGGTTGCGGTGGCGCACCACGCCCAGCTGCGGGCGGGTCGTGGTGAAGGCATAGGCGCCGACCTTCGCCTGCGCATTGGTGACGGCGTTGATGAAGGTCGATTTGCCGGCATTGGGCAGCCCCACCAGCCCGGCATCGGCGAGCAGCTTCAGCCGCAGCCATACCCACGCCTCTTCGCACGGCCAGCCGGTGCCGTGCTGGCGCGGCGTGCGGTTGGTCGAGGTCTTGTAGCTTGCATTGCCGCGCCCGCCGTCGCCGCCGCGCAGGAACACCTCGCGCTGGCCGACCTTGGTGAAGTCGAGCAACACCTCTTCCTTGTCTTCGGACAGCACCTGCGTGCCGACCGGCACCTTGATGACCAGATCGTCGCCACCGCCGCCGGTGCGGTTGCTGCCCGATCCGCCATGGCCGCGTTGCGCGCGGAAGTGCTGCGTGTACCGGAAGTCGATCAGCGTATTCAGGCCGGCGACCGCTTCGAAGACGATGTCGCCGCCCTTGCCGCCGTTGCCGCCATCAGGGCCGCCATATTCGATGAACTTTTCGCGCCGGAAGCTGACGGCGCCGGGGCCGCCGGTGCCCGAACGGACGAAAATCTTGGCTTGGTCGAGGAAATGCATGCCGCCTCTTTAGCGAAAGGCGCGCGAACGGCCACCCCTGCCGGCGCATCCTGACGCCCCGCAGGGCGACGAGGTTGTACCGCCATAATGAGTAGCGCTATGAGGGGCGCAGTGAAGTCGGCGTCCGATCCCCAAGCCTCGTTGCCACCCCCCGCTCGGCTGGGGTGGGTGCGCGCTTTCGATACCGCCTCCTTGCCGGCAAACGAGCGCTATGAGGTCTGGCGCGACGGCGACGTCGCCAATCTGTCGACCCGCTACGAAACGACGCCGGAAGAACCCTTTACGGCGGCGATGGATTGGCTCGATCTCGGTACGCTTGGGATCGGCCATGCGGTCTTCACGTCGCAGCAGTGGGAGCGCACCCGGCAGAAAGCGGCGCGCGACGACAATGACGATTTTGTGATCAACGTGCGCCATGCCGGCGCCGCGATCTTCGAGATGGACGGGCGGGAGGCCATTGCGCCGACCGGATCGATCGTCATCGCCGACATGGCGCGTCCGAAGCACCATTTCTCGGAAGCTTCGATCAGCACCGGCATGGCGTTGAAACGGGCAGATGTGGAGCGCCTGTTCCCCTCGACCCGCGCGCTGCACGGCCACGTCGTCGCGCCGGAACATGCCGCGCTTCTCGTGTCGCATTTGGCGCTGTTGCGCGGGCAGGCGGAGCATTTGCCGGCGGCCAGCGGGCCGATGCTGGCGCAGACGATCCTCGATCTCCTGTCGGTATCGGTCGCGGCGAGCTTCGCCGAGCGGCCGGTGGATCGCGATCGGCATGAGCGCGCCTTACGCGTCCAGCTGCGCGACGAGATCGAACGCAACCTCGGCTCCCCCTCGCTCACCGTGGCGCGCCTCAGCCGTTCGCTCGGCGTCTCGCGCTCCACCTTGTACCGATTGTTGCAGGACGAAGGCGGCGTGCAGGCCTATGTCCGCACGCGGCGTCTGGAAAAGGTCGCGGAGGCGTTGCGCCGCGAAGGCGGGCGGGGGACGATCGCGGCGCTGGCCGAACGCTGGGGCTTTTGCGATGCCGCCTATCTGGGGCGCGCCTTTCGCGAGACCTATGGCATGACGCCCGGCGACTATCACGCGATGCACGCCGCCCATCCGCGGGTCTGACGCGCACCGGCAGCACGATATAGGCCGTCATGCCTATGGACCGGTTCGGGACCAAACTCTATCGTCAGCACCATGTCGCAGGTCCCTGAGAACGAACGCTTCCCTTCGGCGCCATCATCCTCCCGCTTGGGCTGGATTCCCTTTTTCGATACGGCAGCGCTGGCGGAGCGGGACCGGTTCAGCGCGTGGCGCGATTCCGACATCCGCAATCTCTCACAGCATTTCGAAACCCGGCCGACCCAGCCGTTCCAGGCACGGATCGAAGGGCTCGATCTCGGCACGATGTTGCTCAACCACGTCCATATCTCGGCCCAGGACTGGCACCGCGGCGCGGCGCATCTGCGCGATCAGGCCGACGGGCTCGTCGTCAACGTGCGACACGCCGGCGGCGCCTGGGGTCGGATGGGCGATCGCGACGTTCGCGCGCGGGATGGCGCGGTGGTGCTGACCGACATGGCGCTGGGCAATACGCATGTGTCCGAAGCCTCGGTCTCGACCAGCTTCGTGCTGCCGCGCGCGCTTGCCGAACGTGTCCTGCCCTCGGTCCGCAGCCTGCACGGCCATGTCGTGCCCGCCGAGCAGGCAGCATTGCTGACCAGCCACCTCACGGCGCTGCGGCACCACGCCCGTCACCTGCCAGCAAGCAGCGGCCCCGCGGTGGCGCAGACCGTCGTCGATCTGCTCGCACTGGTGGTCCATGCCAGCCTCGGCGAGCGCCCCGGCGACCGCGAACAGCATGACCGCGCGCTGCGCGTCCAGTTGCGTGACGAGATCGAACGCAACCTCGGCTCGCCCTCGCTCAGCGTCGCGCGTCTCAGCCGCACGCTCGGGGTGTCACGCTCGACGCTATATCGCTTGTTGCAGGATGAGGGCGGCGTACAGGCCTATATCCGTGCGCGCCGGCTGGCCAAGGTGGCAGAGGCCTTGCAGCGGCGCGGCGACCGCCAGACGATCGCGGCGCTCGCTGACCGATGGGGCTTTTGCGATGCCGCCTATCTGGGGCGCGCGTTTCGCGAAACCTATGGCATGACGCCGGGCGACTATCACGCGATGCACGCAAGCGGCTTGCCACCGACCGGCATCGCGACCCCCATCGCAATGCCGGCCGGCCGCATCGTCACTCCCTAGGCCGCGACAAGCGGTTCGGCAGCAACGCGCATCCGTCCCGCGATCGAAGCCATCAGGCCGGATCGCGTTCGGATCGATCGAGTACGCCCCACGTTCCACCGCTCTGGGATTTGACCAATTCGGTGCCGCAGCGGCTGCACGTACACCGCCACCGTGATCCGTCCGACCAGACCCGACGACGCGAACGCTTGTGGCCGATGACCAGACAGATGGGAGCTAAAACGCGTTTCATGCCAGGTCATCCACTCGATGCGGCCTCTTTAGGGAAAGAGAGCGTGCCGCATCAGGGGCTTGGCCATTGTCGGTGTTGCAGGCGCTATTGATCGCGTCTCACGCTGGCGTCTCGCCGGGTGCTTCGTTGCGCAACAGCATCCCAACCGCCAGATCGCGCGCCTTGCTGCGCGGCAGGTCGAGCGCGCGCGCCATTGCCGCGCCGAGCAGCGCGTCGCCCAGCGCCATCAGCATCAGGTGCAGCGTCTCTTCCTGGATCGGCCGCTCGGGTGGTTGCACGCCATCGGCAAGTTCGTCGACCAGATCGTGGACGGCGGACAGGATCGGATCGAGCGCATCGCGATTGCCCGACAGGATCATCCAGCTCGCCAGCGCACCCGCGCCGCCGCTGTCGAAGGCATCGAAGACGAGGTCGACGATGCGCCGCGGATCGGGCTCCCCGCCGCGGTTGCCCAGCACGGCATCGCGAATCACCCCCGTGATCTGCGCCGCCATCCGCGCGATCAGTGCCTGTTGCAGCCCTTCCGCCGAGCCAAAGTGATGCAGCAGATTGGCATGCGTGCGGCCGATCCGCGCGCCGACCGCCTTCAGCGTCACCGCCTGCGGGCCGCTTTCGACCAGCAATTGCTGGGCAGCGATCAGCGCGGCTTCCCGGCTTTCGGTGGGGGACAGGCGGCGGCGCAAAGGGGCCGGGACGGGGGTTGAAGCGCTCAGGACGATGGCCTATTTACATTGATGTAAGCAAATGCGGATATCGTCCTAGTACGGAGGAAATCATGGCGAAAGCAACCACGCCGCACGATCTGGTCATTACTGCGCGCGATCGCCGCTTCGGTCGTGGCGCCCGGATGGGCCGCTGGTGGCTGAACGACGATCCGATCGCGACCGCCTTCTACAACGCCTTGTCCGTCACCTTTCCCAAGGGGGAGGGCTTCTTCGTCGACAGCGTGCGCCGCTTTCGCGAGGCCACGTCGCCACGCCTGACGCGCGAGATCAACGCCTTCATCAAGCAAGAGGTGCTGCACACGCGCGAACATGTCGCGTTCAACCGTCATGTCAACGACCAGGGCTATGACGTGACGCTGCTCGACCGCGACGTCGATGCGGCGCTGGCATTGACCAAGGGGCGTCCGCCGATCGCCAGCCTTGCAGCGACCACCGCGCTCGAACATTTCACCGCGATGCTGGCGCATGAGCTGATCGCCAATCCCCGCCATCTTGCTGGTGGCGAGGACCAGGCGCGCGCTCTGTGGCTGTGGCACGCGGCCGAGGAGATCGAGCACAAGGGCGTCGCCTATGACACGTGGCTGCACGCGACGCGCGACTGGCCGCGCTTCCGCCGCTGGTGGGTCAAGTCGTTCGTCATGCTGATGACGACGAAGCATTTCTTCGTCGGCCGGACGCGCGGCATGCTCGAGCTGTTGCGGCAGGATGGCCTCACCGGTCCGCGCGTCTGGGCGCGGCTCGCCTGGTATGCGTTCGGCAATCCCGGCATGGCGCGCAAGGTGGCGGGCGTCTGGGCGGCTTATTTCCTGCCCGGCTTCCACCCGTGGAAGCACGACGACCGGGACCTGATCCGCCTGGCCGAGAGCGATTACGAGGCGGCGGTGATGCCGAGGGCGGTCACCGCCTGACGGTGGTCAGTCGAGCGCGGCCAGAAACGCGACGGCGGCGTCATAGTCACGCCGCCTGTTCGCCCGCGCCTGTTCGGCCAGCAGATCGCTGCCCCACAATTCCGCCTGCCAATCCTCGTCGACATGCGCGGCGGCCCATAGCGTATCGGGATCGCCCGCCCGTTCGATCAGCGCGAGTGCCAGCACCAGCGACCCGGTGATCGTCACCACCGGCGACAGGCCTGCGAGGTGGAAGGCGTCGAGCGTCGCTACCGCCTCGCCGAGGCGCGTCAGCGTCGCGGGTGGCTGGGCGCGGTGGACGATCCCCGCGGTCGGCTCGAAATGGACGTCGTAGCGGGTCCGGGCCCAGTCGAGCCAGGGATCCCACGCCGCCTGCTGCCGTGCAATCAGATCGTCGGGCGATTCGGCCCGATAATAGAGTAGGTCGGTCGCGCCATAGGCGGCCAGCCCCGCCGCGAAGGACGCGGGGTCGGCCGCGATCCGGTCGATCGCCGCATTGGCAAGGCCGGTCAGCGGCATCGCGCGCGGGTCCACCACCTCGGGCACCGCGCGCCATTCGCCCGCGACCGCCTCTGCCAGCGCGTCGGTCGGTAGCGCCAGCGGCACGCGGCCCGGCGTTCGCACCGGCCGCCCGTCGAGCGTCACCACCCGATCGGCGTCGATTGTTACCTCTGTCCAGAAACGCTTCATGGCCGGGGCGGCGTCCGCCAGCGGTGGGCGAGGGCGGCGGGCACCGTGGCGATGACGACCAGCGCCGACAGCGTGATCGCGACACCCAGCACCTTGGTGACCATATCGGGCGCACGCACCGCCAGCATCAGGCCGAACACCGCGCCGAGGCTGCCGGCGATGCGGCTGCCGACCATCGCCAGCCAGCGGCGCCGTGCGAGGGCATCGCCGCTCACGCCAGCAGCCCGGGCAGCGCGGCCACGCGCTCCGCCACCACGTCCGCGCCCGCATCGGCCAGGTCGCGGACGTCGTGATAGCCCCAGGCGACGCCCACCGCCCGCGCGCCCGCGGCCTTGGCCATCGCCATGTCGAAACTGGTGTCGCCGATCATCGCCGTCTCCTGCGCCGTCGCGCCCGCTTCGTCCATCGCGGCGATCAGCATCGCGGGGTCGGGCTTGGAGGGGTGCCGGTCCGCGGTTTGTAGGGTGACGAAATGATCGGTCAGGCCATGATGCGCCAAAATATGCGCAAGACCGCGGTCCGACTTGCCCGTCGCCACGCCCAACAGCCAGCCATCGTCCGCAAGGCCCTGCAAGACCGCAGCGATCCCGTCGAACAGTGGCTCTTCCGCCATCGCGCCGGTCGTCCGTAGGTGGAAGAAGGCGGCCTTGTAATCCGCCGCCATCTGCCGGTGCAGCGCATCCTCCGCTTGCGGAAGCAAGGTCGCGATCGCCTCGACCAGGCTCAGGCCGACGATCCGGCGGATCGCGCTGCGCGGCGGCGCGGGCAGAGCGGCGATCCGGAACGCATCCTCCATCGCCTGGCAGATATTGGCCTGGCTATCGACGAGCGTGCCGTCGCAGTCGAACACGGCAAGTTTGGTCATTCCCAGACGCCTACCGGGCAAGGGCGGGCACGCAAAGCGCAAATCGCTCGGCCCTCAATGCCCCCACCGTCACCTGGGCCTTGAGCCGGGGTCCCGCTGCGTCCCAAACCGCAAAACGCTCCGCCCCAGCGAATCCCAGCCCTAATCCTTCGCGGCCGCCCACCGCATCAGCGCGGCGATGTCGTCCTTGCCCTGCCGGTCGAAGCCCGCGATCACCCCCGCCCGGTCGGCGGCGGTCTTGTTCTGGCTCAGCTTGGTCGTGCCGCGCACTGCGCTGACGGTAATGGTGAACCCGCGAATGCCCGACAGTTGCTTCGCAAAGGCCTCGGGCGCCACCTTGCCGCGATCCCAGGGATTGTCGCGTGGCTCGTGGAGCGCCGCCAGTCGGTCCAGCTGTTCGGTCAGGCCCGCGGCGTTCACCTCATGCGCCACGCCGTCGATCTCGATCGTCTGGTAATTCCACGTCGGCACCTGATCACCCGGCACCGCATACCAGTTCGCGCTGACATAGCCGTGCGGCCCCGCCACGCTCGCCACCACCGCCGCGCCCTCCAGGTGGCGGACGATGCGATTCGCGCGCGAGACGTGAAAGCGCAAACCGTCGTCATGCAGCGTCACGGGTGCATGCACCACCATCGGGCCATCGGCGGTCGCGGCAAAGACATGCGCGAAGCCGATCCGCTCGGCCTCCGCCAGCAATGCCGCCGCCTCCGGCCGGAAGAGCGGATTGGGATGCATCAGCCCCGGCGGCCGCCCGGACCACTGCTTTTCGGGCCACCCGTCTTCGGCTTACCCGCCTTCGGACCGCTGCCTTTGCCGCCATCCTTGCCGGTCGGGGCTGCGCCACGCCGCCGCCGCTCGCCGCGGTTTTCCTTGCGCACCGTCTTCGCATGCGCCTTGGCGCGCTGCTTCAGCACGTCCTTGGGCGGCGGGCCCTTCTTGGGCTCCTCCAGCGGCAGCGCATCGCCCTGCGCCTCTTCGAAGCCCAGGCTCTTCAGGCTTTCGGCGAAGTGCGTCGGCAGGCTCGCCGTCTCGTCGATGCTGCCGCCATCGGGATGGTCGACGCGGATGCGCCGGGCGTGGAGGTGCATCTTGCGGCTGATCCCGCCGGTCAGGAACGCCGCCGCGCCGCCGTACTTGCCGTCGCCGACGATCGGATGGCCGATCGCCGCCATGTGGACGCGCAGCTGGTGCGTGCGGCCCGTAAAGGGTTGCAGCTCAACCCAGGCGCAACGGTTGCCCGCCCGTTCGATCACGCGATAGCGGCTGCGCGCGGCCTGGCCGTTCTCCTCGTCGACGTGCATCTTCTCGCCGCCGGTGCCCGGCTGCTTGGCGATCGGCAGGTCGACCATGCCATCCTCGATCGATGGCACGCCGACGACCAGCGCCCAATAGACCTTTCGCGCGGTCCGCCCCGAAAACGCCTTGGCGAAGAAGGCGGCGGCACGGCTGGTGCGCGCGATCAGCAGCGCGCCCGACGTATCCTTGTCGAGCCGGTGAACCAGCTTCGGCCGTCCCTCGGCATCATATTGCAACGCATCCAGCAGCCCGTCGACATGCTCGGCGGTCTTGGTGCCACCCTGCGTTGCGAGGCCCGGCGGCTTGTTGAGGACCAGCGCCTGCAGATCCTTGTGGATCACCATCTCGCGCGCGAAGGCGATCTGGTCCTCGCTCAGCGGCGGCCGTTCGCGCTTCGGCTTGGCGACGATGGCGCCGGTTTCGTCCTTCACCTCGGGTTCGGGCGGCGGCACGCGCAGCGTTTGGCCCGCCTTGATCCGGTCTCCCGGCGTCGCGCGCGCGCCATCGACGCGCAGCTGGCCGGTCCGCGCCCATTTGGCGACCGTCGTGAAGCTCGTGTCGGGCAGATGCCGCTTGAACCAGCGATCCAGCCGGATGCCGTCGTCGTCATAGCCGACGTTGAATTGGCGAATGCTGCCCTCGTCGCCGCTCATGCCACCGCACTCCCAAACAGGCCGCGGGCCAGCATCAGCCCGGCAAACAGCGCGCCGATCGCGCCCGCGACCGATACGAAGACGTACAGGGCCGCCGTGGCCACCGCGCCACGCTCGACCAGCGTCACGACGTCGAGGCTGAACGACGAAAAGGTCGTGAACCCGCCCAGCACGCCGATGCCTAAGAACAGGCGCCAGTTCTCGCTGCCCCCGATCCGTGCGAGCACACCTGCCAGCAAGCCCATCAGCAGCCCGCCGACCAGGTTCACGGCCAGCGTACCATAAGGAAAATTCGGGCCGAGCGCAGTGAGGGCGATCCGGCCGGTCAGATACCGCGCCGCCGAACCCAGCGCACCGCCGGCCATGACGAGAAGAAGAGGAGGCATGATCGCTGCCCTAGAGCAAGTTCGTGCAAAGAGGAAATGCGTGGGTGAGGGGGGTGGCTAACGCTGCCCCCTCCACCCCGTCACCCCGGACTCGTTCCGGGGTCCACCGGGCCGCAGGGGGATGGCTGGAGCCTCGAACCATCCCCCTCGCCGCAGAGTGGACCCCGGAACAAGTCCGGGGTGACGAAGGGCTCTACCGCAACAACCCCGCCGCCCTCAGCGCGTCGTTCACGATCCCCGCCACGCCGCCATCCCGCACGCCGCCCGCATCGGCCGCGCGCGCCTGTGCCGCGCCGACCGCCCGCGCGATGCCCCAGAAAGCGGCGATCCGCCGGGTCGAGGACAGGCCGACATCCAGCATGAACGGCCCGGCCTGACCGGCGGCCTCGGCCCCCTGCGTCGCGATCGGCGTGCCATGGCCCATGGCGAGGATACGATGATCCTCGATCACCGCGCGGCCATGCCGGTCACGCCACACGCGATGCGGATTGCCGCCGACCAGCGTCTCCTCGGCGGGCGTCTCGCCGATTCCGAACAGCCCGCGCCATTGGCTCAGCAGCGCTTCGGCATTGGCGGGGTGGACGGTGGCGTCGGTGCCGCCATGCCAGACCGACAGCGTCGGCCACGGCCCGTCGTGGCGGCTGGCACCCCGCACGGCGGCGGTCAGCGCTGCGGCATCGGGCAGGTCACGCCCACGCATCCGCTCCAGCGCCTGGCTGACGCCCTGCGCGGTGCCATAGGGCAGCCCGCCGATGACCGCGCCGCCGGCGAACACCTCAGGGTAATTGGCCAACATCGCCGCCGCCATCGCGCCACCCGCCGACAGGCCGGTGACGAACACACGCGACGGATCGATACCATGCGCCGCGACCATCGCCGCGATCATCGCGCGGATCGACGCCACCTCGCCATGGCCGCCGGCCATGTCCTCGGGCGCGAACCAGTTGAAGCACAGATTGGGATTGTTGGCGCGCCGCTGCTCGGGAAACAGCAGCACGAACCCGGCTTCGTCGGCGAGCTGCGACCAGCCCGCGCCGCTGTCATAACCCGCCGCCGTCTGCGTACAGCCATGCAGCACGACCACCAGCGCGGGGCGGGGTTGCAGCTGCGCCGGCACGTACATGCGCGCGCGCAGATTGCCCGGATTGGGACCGAAATCGGTCAGGTTGCTCAGCCGGTCCTCGCCAGGGGCGGTCGTCATGGCATCGGCCATGCGCTGGCCGACGAGGCGACCGATCGTATCCGACAAGCGGGGCATGTTGGGGTCTCCGACCGGGCGGGATCATCGGCGAACCCGTCTTGCTGCATCGCACAATATGGGCGTGGGCGAGCCGAAGGCAAGCGCCGATCGGTTCTGCGGCCGGGACGTGCGCTACCGGACCAGCAGGTCCACCCGGCTGCCGCCGCCCGGTCCCGGCGTCACGTGCACCACATAGGACGCATCGCCGCGGGTGCCGCCCAGCACATGCTCGTCGCCCTCAGCCTGATGCTCCGCGCTATAGCCCGCTCGCGTCACCCGCGCATTGTACCAGTCGAGAATGCGCGCAGCCGGCGCATTGCTTGCGAAGCTGACGACGCGCAGCCCGCAGGCATCGTTGCCCGCCGCCTCCTGCACGCGCGCGTCGGGGTAGAGCGGCACCGCGGCGGGCAGGCGCGCCGCCCAGGTGGCGGAATAGGAGACGCGCTGTGCACAGCCCGCATCCGCCGGCCGCTGCCGTGCCGCCAGCTCCGCCAGCGTCAGCGCCCCCGCCGCCGCCTTGCACGACGGGCAGTCGCCCTTGGCGGGCGGCGTCGCCTTCAGGTCGGCAGCGGTGACGCCATCCGGCCGGCCGGCGGTGGGGTCGGCGGGGATCGACAGCGGGTCCGGCCGGCTCGGGGGGCGCACGGCGTCGGTATTGGCGGTCCGGGTCAGCGCGGGATCGACCATGATCTGGTCGCGCAGCGCCGCGGTCAGCGCCGGGTCGCGCTCGTTCCCGGCCGCGCCCGCGGTCAGTTCCTTGTCCAGACTGTCGAGGTCCTGCTGCGTCGCCGCCGGCTTGGCACATCCGGCGAGCAACAGCGCAGCAGCGGCAAGAAGGCGATTCGCGTGCATCGCGGGCGACCATGGCGCATCGGCCGTTAAGTCGCCATCCGCGGGCTTGGTTAACGTGCGCTTCGCCGATCGCCCCCGCATCTTGCCGCGCGATGGGGCAGGGGCCATGTTCCCGTCATGCTGAACATCATCTCCGTTGCGATCGGCCTCGTCACCCTGGTGCTGGGTCTGGTCGCGTTCGTGCCGCTGCTCGGCTGGATGAACTGGCTGGTCATCCCGATCGGCATCGTCGGCGCCGCGGTGGGCGCGCTGTCGTCCTCGACCAGCGGGCGCAACCTCAACCTCGTGCTGATCGTCATCTTCGCGATCCGCCTCAGCCTCGGCGGCGGCATCTTCTAAACGACAACGGGCCCGGTCTGTCGACCGGGCCCGTATCGTCAGCGTCTCTGGATGATCAGCGGCAGGTCACCTGACCGCGATCGATCGACTGGCCGAGCAACGCGCCGCCGCCCGCGCCGATCAGCGTGCCGAGCAAGCGCGATCCGCCGCCCGCGATCACATTGCCCAGAGCGCCGCCGGCCAGACCGCCGACCACCAGACCGGTCGTCCCGTCGTTGCGGCGGCAGTAATAACGCCCGTTGCCACCGCGATAGATGCGGTCATTCCGGGTCAGCCGGCGCGGCTGGTAATAGCGGCCATCGCGATAATAGTTTTCCGCATAATAGGCGCGCTGACCCGGCGGCAGGCGGTTATAGTCGTAGTTGCGATAGCGGCGCCAATCGTTGCGGCGATCCTGGCGGATATCGCGCAGGTCTTCGCGGCGATCGCGGCGGGCGTCGCGCACCTGCTCGGCATATTCGCGGCGCGCATCGCGGACGTCGCGACGCGAATCGGCATCGCGCAGGTCGTTGCGATAATCGCGGCGCGCGTCACGCACCTCGTTGCGATATTCACGATCCGCTTCGCGGCGTGTGTCCTGCGCCTGCGCGGGGATCGCGCTCAGCGTGGTCGCCGCCAGCGCGGCGGTCAGAAGGGCAATACGCATCGTCTGGGCTCCTTTCGGATGATGTGGGCAAAGAACCGCCAGCGCGCAAAGAGAGTTGCGTGAACCGAAAACTACCGTCGGTTCATCCCCGCGACAGGCGCCGGCGGCGCGGTCGATCAGCCGAACGTGGTATCCAGCGTGATGTCGCAGTTGAGCACCTTGGACACCGGGCAGCCCGCCTTCGCCTCATTGGCGATCCGCTCGAACTCATCGCGCTCCATGCCGTCGACATGGCCGGTCAGCGTCAGGTCGGACCGCGTGATGGTGAATCCGTCGCCATCCTTCTCCAGCGTCACCTTCGCCTTGGTCTCCAGATTGCCCTGCGTCTTGCCGGCGCCGGCCAGTGCGAACGCGAGCGCCATCGTGAAGCAGCCGGCGTGGGCCGCGGCGATCAGCTCTTCGGGATTGGTGCCGGGGCCGTCCTCGAACCGCGTGTTGAAGCCATATTGGGCGTCGGTCAGCAGGCCCGACTGGGTCGAGATATGGCCCTTGCCGTCCTTGCCCAGGCCCTCGTACCGGGCCGATGCGCTGCGGGTCGTCATATACGTCTCCTCGTGTTTCACGAGGCCATACGCAGAACGGGCGCCGCAGGTTGCCCCACAGCGCCCGTTCCGGTCTAATTTATCCGGAGCTTAGCGGCAGCGACGGTTGCCACCGCTGCGCTCGATCTCGCGGCCCAGCAGGCCGCCGGCGACGGCGCCGCCCAGCGTGCCCAGCGTCCGGTCGCCGCGGGTGTCGATCGTGCGGCCCAGCAGCGCGCCACCGACCGCGCCGACGACGGCACCGGTCGTACCATCGGGCTTGCGGCAGCGCAGGCGACCGCGATTGTCGCGCCATTCGCGATACTTGTAGCGCTGTGCGCCCGCCTGCGAGACCGGCACGACCATCGTCGCCGGTACGACCATCGCGGCACACCCCATCGCCAGCATCAACTTACGCATCTGAATCTCCCGTCATCGTTTGACTGTGGTTTCGATAACGTCGGGCTATAATGACGGTTGCATGAACTGGGCACAACGTTCCGTTCAGGAAACCATTCAGGGTTTCGGCGGGGTTTCCGTCTCCGCCTCGGCTCTGGGTTTGCGATAACGGTTGGCCAGCAACGCCGCCCCCAGGATGAACCCGCCGGGTGCGAGCAGGATGACGGCGGCTAGGCCGATCTGGCGTTTGGTGATGGACATGGCGCACAGGATAGTAGCGACAGGTGAACGACGGCTTGTCGCGCTGTACCCCTCCCAGCCCGTCACCCCGGCCTTGAGCCGGGGTCCCGCTTCTTCGTTCACCGCCCGAAAAGCGGGACCCCGGCTCAAGGCCGGGGGACGGAAAGAGCGGCAAAGCCTCCTCTAAAACGGCACCTTGAACTTCACCATCGCGCGCGGGCTGCTCATGCCGTTGGGCAGACTGCCCTGTTCCGCCTCACCCGATACCCCGACCTTGCCGATCGTCGTCCGCGCGCGGATCGGCTTTTCGGCGTAGCGCGGCTCGTCGACGGGGCGCAGCCGGTTGGCATTGACGGGTCGTCCGCAGATCACGATCGTGCCGTCGGCGTCGGGCTCGCCGCACGTGGCCTTGGGCGCATCCGGGGCAGGGGCGGGCTTCACCGGCCGCATGTCCGCCGGCAGCGGTGGCCCCGCGACCGCCTGCATCGCCATCATCATCGCCAGCCGCATGGGGTCCGCTCTCCCAATTTTGGGGAAAGCTGACCGTCGATTACGGCAAAGCGATGGCCGGCCTTACCGATAGTTGAAGCTGATGCTGATCCGCTCGCCCTTGGCGGCATTGGGCACCACCTCGTGCCGCAGCCAGCTTTCCCACAGAAAGACGCTGCCCGGCTTCGGTTCGGCATAGACGAAGGTCGCGTGATCCTCGCCCGCATCGGCGCGCCGCGTTGGGGCCGCCATCATCATCGGCAGCCGCGGATCCTCCAGCTTCAGCGCGCCCGCCCCCGCCGGGGTGGCGATATAGATCGTGCCGCTCACCGCACTATGCGGGTGGATATGCCCCGAATGCGTGCCGCCGGGCTTCAGCACGTTGACCCACAGGCTGTCGAGCTTCAGCTTGCGCCCGCCCAGGTCGAACGCGCACGCCTCCGCAAAGCGCGCGACATGCTTGTTCAGCAGTTTGACCAGGTCGGCAAAGCGCGGGTCGCGCGCGGGCAGGTCGTTCAGCGACGCATAAGAGGTATAGCCGCGATAGCCATGCGCCTTCGACCAGGCGACGCCCGCGCGATCCTCCCGCGCCAGATCGAGGCACGCCTCCTCCAGCTCCTCGATCAGCCCGGCATCGCTCAGCTCGCCCTCGTAGAAGCGCGTCGCGAACAGCGTACGGACCGTCATTGTGCCAACCTCATCGCGATATCGTTCATGAACCGCACGTCGTCGCCTGTCGCCAGCCACGGCGCCTCCGCCCCGATCGCGCCCAGCATGTCGGACAGCGCGTCCAGCTCCGCCTTGGCGTAATTCCCCAGCACATAGCCGGTAACGCGATCCTTATGCCCCGGATGGCCGATGCCGATCCGCACCCGGCGGAACTCCGGCCCCAGATGCTGGTCGGTCGAGCGCAGCCCGTTATGCCCCGCGGTGCCGCCGCCGCGCTTCACCTTCACCTTGAACGGCGCGAGGTCGAGCTCGTCGTGGAACACGGTCAGCGCGTCCGGCCCCAATTTGTAGAAGCGCAGCGCCTCGCCGATCGCACGGCCGCTCTCGTTCATGAAGGTCGCCGGCTTCAGCAGCAGCACCTTATGGCTGCCGATCCGCCCTTCCTGCGTCCAGCCCTGGAACTGCTTCTTCACCGGCCCGAAGCCGTGCATGTCGGCGATCAGGTCGAGCGCCATGAACCCGACATTGTGCCGGTGCATCGCATATTGCGGCCCCGGATTGCCCAGGCCTGCCCAGATCTGCATGGCGCGGTGTCTTTCCTCAACGTTGGCGGAAGGCGCGCCCTCCTACCGGTATTCGTCATTCCCGCGAAGGCGGGAATCCAGACTGGCTGACCTCACGGCAGGAGCGCAGACGTCAGAGGTTATGGATTCCCGCCTTCGCGGGAATGACGGTGATAACAAAAAGGGCAGGGGAGCTGCTCGCCACCCTGCCCCTTTCGCAAACCGGATCGATCCGGATCAGCCCTCGGCCGAATCCTCGTCGCTCTCGGCGTCCGACTCCGCGGCGGCTTCGGCAGCCTGGGTCTCGGCGACCTCGGCCTCGAGCGCCTCGTCCTCGGCGGTCGGGACGGTCGGCGGCACGATCGTCGCGA
The DNA here is from genome assembly GCF_049896485.1 of Sphingomonas sp. DC4900. Lineage (NCBI taxonomy): Bacteria > Pseudomonadati > Pseudomonadota > Alphaproteobacteria > Sphingomonadales > Sphingomonadaceae > Sphingomonas > Sphingomonas sp. DC4900. The sequence goes on along the minus strand of NZ_JAFCUK010000003.1, from coordinate 158,546 downwards.
TCGCGAAGTCGCGGTCTTCGATCGCCGGCGTCGCGCCCTTGGGCAGGGTCACGTCGCTGATGTGGATCGAATCGCCGATCTCGCGGCCCTTCAGCGAAATCGTGATCTCGCTGGGGATGTCGGCGGCGTCGACGACCAGCTCGACCTCGTGGCGGGTGATGTTGAGCACGCCGCCCTGCTTCAGGCCGCGGCACTCGTCCTCGTCCGCGAACACGACCGGCACCGCGACGGTGACGGTGGTGTGCTCACCGATGCGCAGGAAGTCGACATGCACCGGACGGTCGGTGACCGGGTGGAACGCAACGTCCTTCGCCAGCGTGCGCTGACCGCCGACCATGATGACCGAGTTCATGAAGTGACCCGTCATCAGCGCCTTGACCAGCGCCTTCTCCTCGAGATGAACCGAGGCCGGCTCCTTGTTCTGGCCGTAGATCACGGCGGGGACGCGGCCGTCACGACGCAGCGCCCGGGAGGCTCCCTTGCCAACCCGGTCGCGCGTCTCGGCTGCGAGCGTGATGGTGTCGCTCATGCAGAATACCTTCCGAAACGTGCTAAAGTGTCTTTCCGCAGCCTCGCCTCCAGGGATGACCAAGGCCGGAAGCGGGCGCGCATAGCGAGAAGGGCGGGAAAAAGCAACTCGGTTACGGTGAACCCGACCTTCTCACCGTTCCTTACCGTTCGTGCTGAGCCTGTCGAAGCACGGGTGTCCACAGGCGACGGCGGCGCTTGCGGTAACCCGCCCTTCGACAGGCTCAGGGCGAACGGGAGTGGGGGCGGCTCGCGCTATTACGGTCTCGCGCTCAATATTTCACCCGCTCCGCCTTCAGCCCCAGCTTGGCGAGCTGCGCCTGCACCGAATCCGGCCCCGCCAGATGCCCCGCGCCAACCGCGATGAACACCGTCCCCGGCTTGGTCATCCGCTGCTTGATCCACTGGGCCCAATTGCGGTTGCGATCCACCAGCAGGACCTTGGCGACCTCGGGCGAGCTCTTCAGCTCGTCGTTCATCTCGCGCGCCAGCGCCTCGGGGTCGCCGCGCGCCCATTCGTCGACCATCGATGCCATCTGCTTGTCCAGCGTAGGCAATTCGTCGACCGTGCTTTCCAGGAACTGGAGCTGCGCCTTGTCCGACAGGCTGCCGAAGAAACCCAGTTGCTGTTGCGGCGTCTCCAGCCCCGACAGCGGCTTGTGCGCCTGTTTCGCCGCTTCGGTGATCACCTCTTCCGGCCCATTGGCGCTATCGTACCCCAGCTTCGACAGCGGTGCGACCGACAACTGCGTCGCCGCGAGCCACGGCTTGAACCGGTCGAGCGCATTGGCCGGCAGTCCCAGATCGGTCACCGCCTTGGTAAAGGCCGCGCGCTTGCCCTCGGGCAGGCGCTGCGTCAGCGGCGGCGTGCCGGCGGGCGCGACGCCGGTCGCCTGCACCAGTCCTTGCATCGTGGCGGGATCGGGCATCACGATCTCCAGCTTCACCTCGTCCGCCTTGTCGAACGCGCTTTTGACCGCCTCGTCGAACCAGGTGAGGCCGGGTTTGAGCACATGGATCGTCCCGAACAGATAGACGGTCGTCTGCTTGCCCTTCACCACCCACAGCGCCGGATCGGCATCGTTCGCGGCGCGCGCAGGTGCCTGGGCGGGTTGCTGTGCACAGGCCGGCAGCGACAGGCACAAGGCGACCGCGGACACGGCGGCGGCAAGGGTTCGTATCATGCGGGAAGTATCCGGGTGGTGGGGCCAGACCTTCACCTAATGCCGCGCCGCACCACTTGCTAGACGCGGCGCCATCGGCCAAAGCCGGGCGCGTCATGGCTGCCACACCGCTTTCCTTCCAGAAGATGATCCTGACGCTCCACGATTACTGGAGCGACAAGGGTTGCGTGATCCTCCAGCCCTACGACATGGAAATGGGCGCCGGCACCTTCCACCCCGCCACGACGCTGCGCGCGCTGGGGCCGGAGACGTGGAACGCCGCCTTCGTCCAGCCCTGCCGCCGGCCGACCGACGGCCGCTATGGCGAAAACCCCAATCGCCTGCAGCATTATTACCAGTATCAGGTCATCCTGAAGCCGTCGCCGCCCGATCTGCAGGACCTGTATCTGGGGTCGCTCGCCGCGATCGGCGTCGACATGACCAAACACGATATCCGCTTCGTCGAGGATGACTGGGAATCGCCCACGCTGGGCGCCTGGGGCCTCGGCTGGGAAGTGTGGTGCGACGGCATGGAGGTGACGCAGTTCACCTATTTCCAGCAGATGGGCGGCTTCGACATGAAGCCCGTGGCGGGCGAGCTGACCTACGGCCTCGAGCGCCTCGCGATGTACATCCAGGACGTCGACAACGTCTACGACCTGCGCTTCAACGACCATGGCGTCAGCTATGGCGACGTCTTCCTTGAGAACGAGCGTCAGATGTCGACGTGGAACTTCGAGGTCGCCGACACCGCCACCCTCTTCGACGCCTTCAAAAAGGCCGCGGCGGAATGCGAGAACAGCCTCGCCGCCGGCCTGCCAATCCCGGCGTACGAACAGGCGATCAAGGCCAGCCACACCTTCAACCTGCTCCAGGCGCGCGGCGTCATCTCGGTGGCGGAACGCCAAGCCTATATCGGCCGGGTCCGCGACCTCGCCAAAGGCGCCTGCGGCGCCTGGATGGAGAAGAACGGATGGGCGGCGTGAGCATCCTGTTGTTCGCGCAAAGACGCGAAGACGCGAAGGGGTTTCGCGCAGAGGCGCAGAGGACGCAGAGCCGCCCGCGGCAATCCGGCCGCGTTAGCGGCCAGCACATGTCGAGCGGTAGCGGTTGTGAAGGGACGCTCCGCGTCGAGTGCAACACCTCTGCGCTCTCTGCGCCTCTGCGCGAACCAAATCCTCTTCGCGTCTTCGCGTCTTCGCGTGAACCAAACCTCTTCTTCGGCGCCACCCAATGACCGACTTCCTCCTCGAACTCCGCTCCGAAGAAATCCCCGCGCGCATGCAGGACAAGGCGCGCGAGGATCTCGCCCGCCTGTTCGCCGCCGAACTCGCCAAGACCGGCCTCGCCGCGACCGAAACCGTCACCTACGCCACGCCGCGCCGCCTCGCGCTGATCGCACGCGGTCTGCCGACCGAAACGCAGGCGGTCAGCGAAGAGCTGAAGGGTCCCAAGGCCAACGCCCCCGAACAGGCGCTCGCCGGCTTCCTGCGCAAGACCGGCCTGACGCGCGACCAGCTCACCGAGCGTGATGGCGTCCTCTACGCCGTCACGGAAAAGCCCGGCCGCGCCACCGCCGCCGTGCTTGCCGAGGCGATCCCCGCGATCGTCCGCGCCTTCCCCTGGCCGAAGTCGATGCGCTGGGGCGCCGCCTCCGCCTCGACTGAAGCGCTGCGCTGGGTCCGCCCGCTGCACGGTATCGTCGCGCTGCTCGGCGAAACCCTCGTCGACGTCGAGATCGCCGGCATCCGTTCGGGCGTCGCCACCTATGGCCACCGCTTCCACCACCCGGGCCAGATCACGATCGGCTCGGCCGCGGATTACGTCGAAAAGCTGCGCGCCTGTCACGTCATCGTCGATCAGGACGAACGCCGTGCGCTGATCCGCACCCAAGCCACCGCGCTCGCCGCCGATGCGGGCCTGACCCTCGTTGAAGACGAAGGCCTCGTCGCCGAAAACGCCGGCCTCACCGAATGGCCGGTGCCGCTGCTCGGCCGTTTTGACGCCGACTTCCTCAGCGTACCGCCCGAGGTGATCCAGCTCACCGCGCGCGTGAACCAGAAGTATTTTGTCTGCCGCGACGCGTCCGGCGCATTGGCGAACGCCTTCGTCTGCACCGCCAATATCGAAGCGACCGACGGCGGCGCAAAGATCGTAGAGGGCAACCGCAAGGTCCTTGCTGCCCGCCTGTCGGACGCGCGCTTCTTCTACGACACCGATCTGAAGACCCCGCTCGAGGAACAGGCCGCAAAGCTCTCGAACATCGTCTTTCACGAAAAGCTCGGCACCGTGGCGGACAAGGTCGACCGCGTCGCCAAGCTGGCAAGGTGGTTGGTCGAAGAGGGCATCATCCAATCTCCCTCTCCCCTCGTGGGAGAGGGAAGGGGCCCGCTCGCGTCAGCGAGTGGGAAGGGTGAGGGGGACGCGGCAACTGTCGCGCCCCAAACTCCCCCTCACCCTTCCGCGCCTACGGCGCTCCCTCCCTCTCCCACAGGGGGAGAGGGACCGTCCCTCGCGGACATGGCCGAACGCGCCGCGCGCCTCGCCAAGGCGGACCTCGTCACCGGCATGGTCGGCGAATTCCCCGAACTCCAGGGCCTGATGGGCGGCTATTACGCTGCCGCCCAGGGCGAACCCCGCGAAGTCGCCGACGCCATCCGCGACCATTACAAGCCGGTCGGGCAGGGCGACGACGTGCCCACCGCGCCGGTGACGGTGGCGGTGTCGCTGGCGGACAAGCTGGATACGCTTGTATCCTTCTTCCAGATCGATGAGCGGCCGACCGGGTCTAAGGATCCCTTTGCCTTGCGTCGCGCTGCGCTTGGCCTGATCGGGCTGATACTCGACAATTCGCTGCGCTGTTCCGACTTTGACTTGTTCTATCAAGCCGTTGGGGACGCAAATGCGAACGTTGGCACCGTTGTGGCAGGTGGATATTTCCACGATTTCATTATCGACCGCCTGAAGGTTCAGCAGCGCAGCAATGGCGTTCGGCACGATGTGATCGATGCTGTGGTCCTGCCCGGCGGCGAAAGTGAGTTCGGTGGGGAGCGCGACCTCGTCCGCCTGCTCGCCCGCGTTCACGCGCTGCAAGCTTTCGTCACCACCGACGACGGCGCCAACCTGCTCGCCGGCTACAAGCGCGCCGCCAACATCCTCAAGAAGGAGGCGTACACCCCGGATACCGAGGGGAATCCGAAAACGCTGTCCTACACGCCCGAAAAGGCAGAGGCTGATCTGATCGCCGCGCTCGACTCGGCCGAACCCGCCGCCGCGGCTGCGGTGGAGGCGGAAGATTTCGAGCGCGCGATGGCGGCCCTCGCGTCGTTGCGCGCGCCGATCGATGCGTTCTTTGACAGTGTGACCGTCAACGATGCCGATCCGGCGAAGCGCACCGCGCGCCTCGCGCTGCTCGCCCGCGTCCGCGCGGCGGTCCACACCGTCGCCGACTTTTCGAAAATCGAGGGGTAGGAACCAAGCCCCCACGCCTATTCCACATCGTCCACTTCCGAACGTTCGGTATGCTCTTTCCTCCCCGGGGATCAGGCCAACACGTCAGCTCTTAAGGACCAGCGATGACCCAATACGTGTACCGTTTCGGTGGCGGAGTTTCGGACGGCGGAAAGGGCGACAAGAATCTGCTCGGCGGCAAGGGCGCGAACCTTGCCGAAATGGCGTCGATCGGCCTGCCCGTGCCCCCCGGCTTCACGATCAGCACCGCCATGTGTACGCGCTACTACGAAGAGGGCGAGCAATTCCCCCAGTCGCTGCGCGACGAAGTGGCGCAGGGTATCGCCCATATCGAAGGGGTTACGGGCAAGAGCTTCGGCGACGCATCAAATCCGCTGCTCGTCTCGGTCCGCTCCGGTGCCCGCGTTTCGATGCCGGGCATGATGGACACCGTCCTCAACCTCGGTCTCAACGACACGACTGTAGAGGGCCTCGCAATCAAGTCCGGCGACGAACGCTTCGCCTGGGACAGCTACCGCCGCTTCATCCAGATGTACGCGGACGTCGTGCTCGAACTCGACCATGGCGCCTTCGAAGAGGCACTTGAGATCGCCAAGGAAGACAACGGCTTCACACTCGATACCGAGCTGACCGCCAGCGATCTCAAGGCCTTGGTCGCCGAATATAAGAGCCTGGTCGAGAAGGAATGGGGCAAGCCCTTCCCGCAGGACGTGCATGACCAATTATGGGGCGCGGTGGGCGCGGTGTTCGGCTCGTGGCAGTCGGAACGCGCCAAGGTCTATCGCCGCCTCAACGACATTCCCGCCGACTGGGGCACCGCGGTCAACGTCCAGGCGATGGTCTTCGGCAACATGGGCGATACGTCCGCCACCGGTGTCGCCTTCACCCGCGATCCCTCGACCGGCGCGAACGCTTATTACGGCGAATTCCTGATCAATGCGCAGGGTGAGGACGTCGTCGCCGGCATCCGCACGCCGCAATATCTCACCAGGACCGCCCGCGAAGAGGCCGGCGCCAAGCCCGCCTCGATGGAAGAGGCGATGCCCGAGGTCTATGCCGAGCTGGCGGCGGTCTTCGACCGGCTCGAAAAGCATTACCGCGACATGCAGGACATCGAGTTCACGGTCGAACAGGCCAAGCTCTGGATGCTCCAGACCCGCTCGGGCAAGCGCACCGCCAAGGCCGCGCTCAAGATCGCGGTCGACATGGCGAGCGAAGGGCTCATCACCCGCGAAGAGGCGATCCTGCGCGTCGATCCCATGGCGCTCGATCAATTGCTCCACCCGACGCTCGACCCCGACGCCCCGCGCGACGTGATCGCCAAGGGCCTGCCCGCCTCGCCGGGCGCGGCGTCCGGTGCGGTCGTGTTCGACGCCGACACCGCCGAAAAGCGCAAGGCGGCGGGCGACAAGGTCATCCTCGTCCGCGTCGAAACGTCGCCGGAAGATATCCACGGCATGCACGCCGCGGAGGGCATCCTCACCGCTCGCGGCGGCATGACCAGCCACGCCGCCGTCGTCGCGCGCGGCATGGGCCGCCCCTGCGTCTCGGGTGCCGGATCGCTGTCGATCTCCGCCAAGGACAAGGTGATGAAGGTCGCGGGCCGCGAGATCCGCGAAGGCGACGTCATCACCATTGACGGCGCCAGTGGCGAGGTGATGTTCGGCGCGGTGGCGACCGTGCAGCCCGAACTCGCCGGCGACTTCGGCACGCTGATGGAATGGGCCGACGGCGTCCGCCGCCTGAAGGTGCGCGCCAATGCCGAAACCCCGCTCGACTGCCAGACCGCGCGCGATTTCGGCGCGGAAGGCGTCGGGCTGTGCCGCACCGAGCACATGTTCTTTGACGCCGACCGCATCACCGCGGTCCGCCAGATGATCCTCGCCGACAGCGAGGCCGGCCGCCGTGCCGCGCTCGCTAAGCTGCTCCCCGCGCAGCGCAGCGACTTCACCGCGATCTTCGAGGTGATGGCCGGCCTGCCGGTGACGGTGCGCCTGCTCGATCCGCCGCTGCACGAATTCCTGCCGCACGAGGAGAATGAGTTCGCCGAGGTCGCCGCGGCGGCTGACGTCGATGTCGAGGTGCTCAAGCGCCGCGCCGCCGAGCTGCACGAATTCAACCCGATGCTCGGCCACCGCGGCTGCCGCCTGGGCGTCACCTACCCGGAAATCTACGAAACGCAGGCCCGCGCGATCTTCGAAGCCGCGCTCGACGTCGCCGACAAATCGGGCGCGGCGCCGATCCCCGAGGTCATGATCCCGCTCGTCGCCACCAAGCGCGAGCTCGATCTGATGAAGGCGGTGGTCGATCAGGCGGCGCAGGCGGTGTTCGCAGAACGTGGCAAGACCATCGACTATCTCGTTGGAACGATGATCGAATTGCCCCGCGCCGCACTGAAGGCAGGCGAGATCGCCGAGACGGGCGAATTCTTCTCCTTCGGGACCAACGACCTGACGCAGACGACTTTGGGCGTCAGTCGCGACGACGCCGCCCGCTTCCTCGGCGCTTATGTCGAAAAGGGCATCTACGCCAAGGACCCGTTCGTCAGCCTCGATGTCGATGGCGTTGGCGAGCTGGTCGAGCTGGCGGCGGAGCGCGGGCGGAAAACGCGTCCCGGCATCAAGCTCGGCATCTGCGGCGAGCACGGCGGCGATCCCGCGAGCATCGCCTTCTGCGAAAAGGTCGGCCTGGATTACGTCTCGGCCAGCCCCTACCGCGTGCCCATCGCGCGCCTCGCGGCGGCGCAGGCGGCGCTGAAGTAACCCTGTTCACGTCACCCCGGCCGAAGAGCCGGGGTCCCGCTTTTGCCCTGGCTAAGAGGAAGAAGCGGGACCCCGGGGCAAGCCCGGGGTGACAGCCCCCACAACAAACCTGAAACCTCATTCAGGTTTGCTTGACCCCGCGCCGCCGGCCCCGCTATCGCCGCGGCAACGACAGGAGAGAGGCGTTGAAGAAGCTCTATCCCGATGCCGCCGCGGCCCTAGAAGGCCTGCTGCATGACGGCATGACGATCTGCGCGGGCGGCTTCGGCCTGTGCGGCATTCCCGAACGGCTGATCGACGCGATCCAGGCCTCGGGCGTCAAGGACCTGACGATCGCCAGCAACAATGCCGGCATCGATGGCGAAGGCCTCGGCAAGCTGCTGCGCAGCCGCCAGGTCAAGAAAATGATCTCGAGCTACGTCGGCGAGAACAAGGAGTTCGAGCGCCAGTATCTCTCCGGCGAGCTGGAGGTGGAATTCTGCCCGCAGGGCACGCTCGCCGAACGCTGCCGGGCAGGGGGCGCGGGCATCCCGGGCTTCTACACCAAAACCGGCGTCGGCACTTTGATGGCCGAGGGCAAGGAGGTGAAGACCTTCGACGGTCAGGACTATATCCTCGAACGCGGCATCCGCGCCGACCTCAGCATCATCAAGGGCTGGAAGGCGGACGAAAGCGGCAACCTCATCTTCCGCAAGACGGCGCGCAACTTCAACCAGCCGATGGCCACCGCGGGCAAGATCTGCGTCGCCGAGGTCGAAGAGGTCGTGCCGGTCGGTAGCCTCGACCCCGATCACATCCATCTGCCGGGCATCTACGTGAAGCGGATGATCGTCGGCAGTCCTTACGACAAGAAGATCGAGTTCCGCACGGTCCGCGAGCGGGAGAGCGCATGATGCGCCGCCTCGTCCTCGCGCTGGCCACCACGGCGCTGCTGACGGCCTGTGGCGGGCGCGGCGAACGGGTGGCGACGCTGCCCGCGCCGGGGCAGAGCTACACCGCCGACGGCAAGGTCGTGCAGATCACCCGGCTGAAGGCTTTGCCTGCGCCCGGCGGTGCCGCCAGCGCCGATACGGCCGTCGTCCCGCCGCAGTTCCAGTTCCTCTACGGTTCGGGCGAAGCGCTGGCGCTCAGCCGGCAGGCGTTCCGCGCGCTCGTTTCCTACGCCACCTATCGCAAGGCGGCGGGCGACAGCGTCGTCCTCGCACCCAATGCCACGCTCGCCGCGCCGAGCTGGACCGCCTGCGCCGGCAAGCCGCGCGCTGCCGTGTTCGACGCGGACGAAACCGTGATCCTCAATCTCGGGGTCGAGGCGCTGGCCGCGCGCGATCCCGCCGCCCCCTTCGATGCCGCGCAATGGGCGCGATGGGAGCGGACGGGCGCGAAGGCCGTCGTGGCGGCGCCCGGCGCGATCGAGGCCTTCGCCGCGCTGCGCGCCGCGAACATCGCGATCATCATCAACACCAATCGCGATGCCTCCACAGCGCCGGGCACGGTCGCCACGCTGAAGGCTGCCGGTCTCGGCGACTTCACGCCGGGGGACAATCTGTTCCTGCGCCAGGGCATCAATGGCAAGGACGCACGCCGCGCCGCCATTGCCCAACGGTATTGCGTCGTCGCGATGGCGGGCGATCAGCTCGGCGATTTCAGCGACCTGTTCGGTGCGATCGCCTCTCCGGCGGACCGCCGTCGCGCCACCGATGCGGGCGCGATCGGCGAGATGTGGGGCAATGGCTGGTTCGTCCTGCCCAATCCCGTCTACGGCACCGGGCTGAAGGGCGGCTTCGACGACGTCTTCCCGGCCGACAAACGCTGGGTCGACGGGGGTGCGCGATGAGCGACAAGCCCGTTCCGATGAACCTCGATCGCTACGCCGACATGATCGGCGGCAGCGCCGAGTTCCTGCGCGTCTGGGCCAAGCAGGACGGCCCCGTCACCTGCTTCGTCAATCCGGTGCCGATCGGGCCGGATCCCTTCGCCTTCGGCCTCGCCATGGTCGATTGCGTCCGCCACGCCGCCAGGGCCTATGCCCGTGCGGTGAACATCGACGAGGAGGCAGCGCTCGCGCGCATCTGGGAAGGGCTCGACGCCGAGCGGGCTGCGCCCACCACCGATCCGATCTCCATCACCGCCAACAGGGATGTGCATTAATGGCTTGGGACCGCAATCAGATGGCGGCACGCGCCGCGCAGGAACTGCGTGACGGCTATTACGTCAACCTCGGCATCGGCATACCGACGCTCGTCGCGAACAACATCCCCGCGGGCATGACCGTCACGCTGCAGAGCGAGAACGGCATGCTCGGCATCGGGCCGTTCCCGTTTGACGACGAGGTCGATCCCGATCTGATCAACGCCGGCAAGCAGACGATCAGCGAGCTGCCGCAGAGCGCCTATTTTGGCAGCGAACAGAGCTTCGCGATGATCCGCGGTGGGCATATCGACCTGACCGTTCTGGGTGCGATGGAGGTCAGCGAGGGTGGCGACATCGCCAACTGGATGATCCCCGGCAAGATGATCAAGGGCATGGGCGGCGCGATGGACCTCGTCGCCGGCGTCAAGCAGATCATCGTCGTGATGGATCACAATGCCAAGGATGGCAGCCCGAAGTTCATCCCCGCCTGCACGCTGCCGCTGACGGGCAAGAACGTCGTCGACATGATCGTCACCGACCTCGCCGTGTTCCGGCGGCCCGATCACGATTCGCGCTTCCAGCTGGTCGAACTCGCACCCGGCGTGACCGCGGACGAGGTCGCGGCCAAGACGACGGCTGCCTATCAGGTGGCGCTGTAACGATCGGCACGCTGCGCCCGGACGCCTGAGGAGGGACGATGCGCTGGCTGATCGGGATCGGGTTGATCGGGCTGATCGTCGGCATCCTCTACGCGACCGTGTCCGGGCCGCGATGGCTCAGTATAGCCGATGGCGTGATGGGCGGTGGCCGCGGGGTCGAGCGGGTCGCGGACGGCGTGCCGTTCGGGTCGCACGGGCAGACGCTCGACGTGTGGCGGCCCAGCGGGGCAGCGAGCCGGCGGCCCGTTGTGATCTTCATCTATGGCGGCGGCTGGGTGAATGGCGACCGCGCCGCCTATGCCTTTGCCGCGCGGGCCTTCGCCAAGGCGGGGTTCGTCGTGGTGGCGCCCGATTACCGCAAGGTGCCGGGCGTGCGATTCCCGGCCTTCGTTCAGGACGGCGCCGATGCGTTGCGCTGGGTGCATGATCACGTCGCGCAATACGGCGGCGATCCGGAGCGGATCGCGGTCGCGGGCCATTCGGCCGGCGCCTATAATGCGGTGATGCTGGCGATCGACCCACGCTGGCTGCGCGACGTCGGGCTGGCGCCCGATACGATCAAGGCGGTGGTGGGGCTGTGCGGCCCGTACGACTTCTTCCCGTTCGATTCGAAACGATCAATCGACGCTTTCGCGGGAGTAGCGGACGGCCCCGCGACGCAGCCGATCCACTATGCCCGCCCCGAATTGCCGCCCATGCTGCTGGTGACGGGCAGCGCCGACACGCAGGTGAAGCCGCGCAACGCCATTGCGTTGGCGCAGCGGCTGAAGGCAGCGGGTTCGCCGGTGGAACTGCGCAACTATAGCGGCCTCAGCCACGAGGACGTCGTCATGGCGCTCTCGGTGCCGTTCCGCGGCAAGGCGCCGGTGCTGCATGACAGCGTCGCGTTCCTGGACCGAATATTGGGGAAGGGGAGGGTGCGATGAGCTATACGTTGATCACCGCCAACCGCAATTATTCCAGCTGGTCGTTGCGGCCCTGGCTGTTGATGACGGCCCTCGGCATTCCATTCGAGGATCGGATCGAACCCTTCGCACAGGCCGACAGTTGGCAGGCGTTCCGCGCCTTCTCGCCGACGGGTCAGGTGCCCGTCCTGATCGACGGTGACCGCAAGATCTGGGACTCGCTCGGCATTGTGATGTACCTCGCCGATCGGCACGAGGGTGTCAGGCCGGCGCACGAGGATGCGCGCGCCTGGGCGCAAAGCGCGGTCGCGGAAATGCATGGCGGGTTCGCGGCGTTGCGCAACGAGCGGACGATGAACGTCGGGGTGCGTGCCGATCCTAAGCCGGGCTCCGCCGCTCTTGCGCGCGATGTCGCGCGGATCGCGGAATTGTGGGGCGAGGGGCTCGATCGATTCGGTGGACCATGGCTGGCTGGTGGCGCCTTCACCGCGGTCGACGCCTTTTACGCTCCCGTCGCCTTCCGCGTGCGCACCTATGGGATCGACGTGGGAAAGGCGGGGCGGCGCTGGGTCGATACGATCCTGGCGCATCCCGATGTCCTTCGCTGGGAGGCGGTGGCGCTGACCGAGACCTGGCGTGAGCAGGCGCATGAGGCGGATATTCGTGCCTGCGGGACGATAACGGCAGACCATCGCAAATAGGCGATCCTCCCGGCAATAATCTGTCGCACAGCCTTTCGCCGACGCATCGTTTCGGTTAACGCGAGCGCCATCATGGCATCCCGACCACAGACCCTGTACGAAAAGATCTGGAACGCGCACGTCGTCGAAACGCGCGACGATGGCACGTGCCTCATCTACATCGACCGCCACCTCGTCCACGAAGTCACCAGCCCGCAGGCGTTCGAGGGGCTGCGCGCCGCCGGGCGCCGGGTGCGCCGTCCCGAGCTGACGCTAGCGGTGCCCGACCACAATCTGCCGACGACGCCGCGCGTCGATGCCAGCGGGCGCCTGATCCCGATCGCAGACCCCGAAAGCGCGCAGCAGCTCGACGCGCTCCGCCGCAACACCGCGGAGTTCGGCGTCGACTATATCGATGCGACCGCGGCGGAGCAGGGCATCGTCCATGTTGTGGGCCCGGAGCTAGGCTTCACGCTGCCCGGCACGACGCTCGTCTGCGGCGACAGCCATACCTCGACCCACGGTGCGCTCGGCGCGCTCGCCTTCGGGATCGGCACCAGCGAGGTCGAGCATGTCCTTGCCACGCAGACGCTGCTGCTCAGTCCGTCGAAGACGATGGAGGTCCGCGTCGACGGCACGCTCGGCTATGGCGTCAGCCCCAAGGACGTGATCCTCGCGATCATGGGCCGCGTCGGCGCGGCGGGCGGCACCGGCCATGTCTTCGAATATACCGGCGACGTCGTGCGCGACATGTCGATCGAGGGGCGGATGACGCTCGCCAATATGTCGATCGAGGGCGGTGCACGTGCCGGACTCGTCGCGCCGGACGACACGACCTTCGCCTATCTGAAGGGCCGGCCGATGGCGCCCAAGGGCGACGAGTGGGAGCGGGCGGTGGCCTGGTGGCGCAGCCTCGCGACCGATGCTGGCGCGCGCTACGACAAGAGCGTTACTTTGCGCGCCAGCGAGATCGCACCGTCGCTCACCTGGGGTACGAGTCCCGAGGATGTCGTGCCGATCACCGGCGTCGTCCCCGAACCCGACAGCTTCTCCGATCCCGCCAAGCGCGAGGCGGCGCGGCGCAGCCTCGACTATATGGGCCTGACGCCGGGCACCGCGATGCAGGACGTCGCGATCCAGCACGTCTTCATCGGTAGCTGCACCAACAGCCGAATCGAGGATCTGCGCGCCGCAGCGGCGGTGGCGGATGGACGCCGCGTCGCGGATGGCGTGCGCGCGATGGTCGTCCCCGGATCGGGGCTGGTCAAGCGGCAGGCGGAGGCGGAGGGCCTCGACCGCGTGTTCGTCTCGGCGGGCTTCGAATGGCGCGAGCCCGGCTGCTCGATGTGCCTCGCGATGAACCCGGACAAGGTGCCCGCGGGCGAGCGCTGTGCCTCGACCTCCAATAGAAATTTCGTGGGACGTCAAGGACCTGGCGCGCGTACTCATTTGTTGTCGCCGGCAATGGCGGCTGCTGCCGCGGTGACGGGACGGCTCGCCGATGTGCGCGATGTGATGGGAGGACGATGATGAAGAAGGTTCTGGTGTTGCTCGTGGCCGGCGCGATGATGAGCGGCGTCGCCGCCTATGTCGCCGGTGCGCGTGTGCTCACCCATCCGGCCGCGACCCAGCGCTGACGCCGATGCAGCCCGTTACGATCGTCAGTGGCACCGCCTACCCCTGGGGTGCCAAGAATATCGACACCGACATCATCATCCCGGCGCATTGGCTGAAAACCATCACGCGCTCCGGGCTCGGCCGCGGCGCGTTCGAAACGGTACGCGCGCAGCCGGGTAACGTCTTCGACGATCCCCGCTATGCCGGCGCGCCCATCCTGATCGCGGGCGACAATTTCGGCTGCGGATCGAGCCGCGAACACGCCGCCTGGGCGCTCGCCGACATGGGCGTAAAAGCCGTCATCGCGCCCAGTTTCTCCGACATCTTCTCCGGCAACGCCTTCAAGAACGGCATTGTCCCGGTGGTGCTGCCGCAGGAAGCGGTCGACCGGCTGGTCGAGGTTGCGAGGGAGCAGCCGATTACCGTCGATCTCGAGACGATGACGGTCACGACCCCCTATCAGGATCGCTTCACCTTCGAACTCGACCCGTTTCGTCGCCGTTGCCTGATGGAGGGGCTGGACGAAGTCGGTCTGACACTGGCAAGAGATACCGCGATTTCGAAATTCGAAGGTGCGGTCGAGCAGAGCCGCCCCTGGATCGGGAGTAGGAGCGGGTATGCGAGCATTGCTGTCGACGGCGCCGGGCGGACCTGAAACTCTAGAGCTGACGGAATCGCCCGATCCCGTACCTGCCAAGGGGCAGGTCCTGGTCGCGGTGAAGGCCTGCGCGATCAACTATCCCGATGTACTGATCATCGAAGACAAATATCAATTCAAGCCGCAGCGCCCCTTCGCACCCGGTGGCGAGATCGCCGGCGTGATCGAGGCGCTGGGCGAGGGCGTCACCAACTGGCAGGTCGGCGATCGCGTGATGGGCGTCATCGGCCACGGCGGCCTTGCGAGCAAGATCGCCACCGAGCCGCAGCGCCTCTACCGATTGCCGGAAGACCGCAGCTTCGCCGAGGGCGCGGCGCTGATCCTCACCTACGCCACCACCATCCATGCACTGCTCGACCGCGGACGCCTGGCGGAAGGGCAGTCGCTGCTCGTGCTCGGTGCGGCCGGCGGTGTCGGCTTGGCGGCGATCGAACTCGGCAAGGCCTATGGCGCGCGGGTCGTCGCGGCGGTGTCGTCGGAGGAGAAGGCGGCGGCCGCCAAGGCTGCGGGCGCGGACGAGACGATCCTCTATGGCCGCGCGCCGTTCGATAAGGATCAGTCCAAGGCGCTCGCCGAACAGTTCAAGGCGGCGGGCGGCCGCGGCGGCTTCGATGTGATCTACGATCCGGTGGGCGGTGACTATGCTGAGCCGGCGCTGCGTTCGATCGCCTGGGAAGGGCGCTATCTGGTCGTCGGTTTCCCGGCGGGTATCCCGAAGCTGCCGCTCAATCTCACGCTGCTGAAGAGCTGCGATGTCTGCGGCGTGTTCTGGGGCGCGTTCGCCGCACGCGATCCGCAGGCGAATGCGGCGCATGTCGACACGCTGTTCCGTTTGTGGCGGGAGGGGCGCATCGCGCCGCGCGTCACGGAAACCTTTGCGTTCGAACGGGGTGGCGATGCGATCGCCAAGATGGCCGCACGCGGGGCGATCGGCAAACTGGTGGTCGAGGTCGGTTGACCTCGGCCACCGGGCGGGGCGGTTAGCGTACCGCGAATACGACAGCCAGGATCATCGCCCACAAAAACAGCGAGATCCCCGTGCCGATCATCACGCCGGTCAGCGGCGTGGCGCGGTGGTCGTGAGTGCCGGAATGTGTGCCGGCGGTGAGAGGCGCGTTGGTCATTGTCCTTCTCCAGCGGGCCGATCTTTGCGTCGTACCCTATATTCAATATCTCATAACCCGCTTAACGGTTCCATAACGTAGGCGTTACGTTTTACTTATTTTGCATGTCCCGTCTCGAGGGCTGAACGCGCGGCACAGCAGCGTGCGTTGCGCGGGCGGTCACCCGCTCCTATGTGGAGACCGAAACAGACCGCCCCGGGGGAAATGGCCGCGATGACGATGTTCGACGATCGGGAAAAGGCATTTGAGGGGCAGTTCGCCCGCGCCGAGGAAATGGCGTTTCGCATCACCGCGCGCCGCAACCGTCTGCTGGGCCAGTGGGCCGCGGAGCTGATGGGTTTGACGCCGGAGGAAACGGACTCCTATGCGAAGTCGGTAGTCCAGGCGGATTTCGAGGAAGCGGGCGATGAAGACGTCGTTCGCAAGTTGCTGGGCGATCTCACCGCCGCGCGTGTCGAGACCGACGATGCCACCGTGCGCCGCGCGCTCGCCGACAAGGCGATCGAAGCGCGTCGCCAGTTGATGCAGCCGGAGTAAGCATCGCGATGCCGATGGCCGCTGACGATATCGCCGCGCTGATCCGCGCCGCCATTCCCGATGCCGAGGTCGAGATCACCGATCTTGCCGGCGACGGAGACCATTATGCCGCACGCGTCGTGTCGGCGAGCTTCGCGGGCCTGCCGCTGCGCCAGCAGCATCAGGCGGTCTATGCGGCGCTCGGCGGCCGGATGGGCGGCGAACTCCATGCGCTGCAACTCAAGACCGCAGCAGCCTGAGGATAGACACCATGACCGACGATACCCACGCCCGCATCGACGCCGTCGTAAAGAACAACGCGGTGGTGCTGTTCATGAAGGGCAGCCCGCTGTTCCCGCAATGTGGCTTTTCCAGCCGCGCGGTGGCGATCCTCGACCATCTCGGCGTCAGCTACGAAAGCGTCGACGTGCTGCAGGACCAGGCCATCCGTCAGGGCATCAAGGCCTATTCCGATTGGCCGACGATCCCGCAGCTCTATGCCGGCGGCGAATTCATCGGCGGGTCGGACATCATGATGGAGATGTACGAAAGCGGCGAACTGGCGACGCTGCTGAAGGGCGAAGCCGCCGCGCAGTAAGCGCGGGCTTCGATGCCTGCCCGGCAGGATCGGGCATCGGGCGGGCGCCGTATGGCGTCCGCCTTTTGTTTGTTCGGGCTGTTGTTTGCTTGCCGGTCTGGCGGTCCGCTTAGGGAGGATGGGCCTCGCATGGCACATCTGCCGGGTGCGGGTGGGCCGGTGCGGGATACGATCCCGCGTCTGGCCCACCCTGCTGAAGCGTCGAACGCTCGGCTGCCCTGGCATAAGCAACCGGCGTGCCAATTGCGCCAACCGACGAAAATGGCTGCCCCCGATTGGTTAACGCCACGAGGCTCGCAGACGCAGCTGTAAAATTCTTCGACAAGGGCCGCGCACCGTCGCCTCTCGCGATTTGGAACAGCCACATGCCCTATTGACTACGCTCGTAATCGAAGTGATCACAGCTGTAGTCGATAGAGGAGCGTAACCGTGGCCGAACGAATCAGCGATGCCGAGCATGCGGTGATGGAGGTCCTGTGGGACGAATCGCCACTCACCGCGCAGGACGTGGCGGAGCGGGTCGATCCGGCGCGGGGCTGGAGCGCCAATACGGTCAAGACACTGCTCGGCCGGCTGCTCGCCAAATCGGCGATCGCGCATCAGGAGGATGGCCGCCGGTATCTCTACCGCCCGATCGTCGCACGGGACGATTACGTGTCCGGCGAATCGAAGCGGCTGATTGACCGTCTCTTCGGCGGCAAGCTGACCCCGCTCGTCGCCCACCTCGCCGAGCGTGACGAATTGAGCGCGCAGGATATCGCCGAAATCGAGGCGCTGCTGAAGGACCTGAAACAATGAGCGTGCTGCTACCCGGCGCGCCGTTCCTAGGTTGGCTGATCGAGGCGCTGGCCGCCTCCACGCTATTGATGGGGCTGGCGTTGGTCATCCGCCGTCCGGTCCGCGAGGCATTCGGACCGCAGATCGCCTATTCGCTCTGGGCGCTGCCGCTGCTCCGGCTGCTATTACCGCCTTTGCCGGCCGGCCTGCGGCAGGCCGCAGCCACCCCGCTCAGCCAGGCGAGCGAGACGATCACGATCATGGTCGTGGGGCAGGGCGCCACCGCGGTCGCGCCCGCCGTCGCGCCGATGACCGAAGGTGCGCCGATCGCCTGGGGCCCGATCGTCGGTGGATCCCTAGCGCTGCTATGGGGCGTCGGCGCGCTCGGCTTCCTGCTGTGGCATCTTACAAGTCATACGCGCTTCTGCCGTCGCCTGCTCGGCACCGCCGCGCACGTGGAGGAGATGCGCGGCGTGTGCGTGATCGCCAGCGATGCGGCGCCCGGTCCACTCGCCTTCGGCGTGCTCCGCCGCTACGTCGCCTTCCCGCTCGACTTCGCCGATCGCTACGATGCCGACGAGCGCGAACTCGCGCTGGAGCATGAGATCGGCCACCACCAGCGCGGCGATCTGATCGCCAACTGGGTCGCCCTGGCGGTGCTCGCGCTCCACTGGTTCAATCCCGTCGCCTGGCGCGCCTTCCGCGCCTTCCGCGCCGATCAGGAGCTGGCCAACGACGCCCGCGTGCTCGCCGGCCGCTCCGCCATCGACCGTCACGCCTATGCCTGCGCCATCGTGAAGGCGGCGCACGGCGGGGCCGTGTCCGCCGCCTGCCACCTGCACACCATCGACGATCTGAAAGGGAGAATCCGTATGCTGACCACCATGCCCCGTTCGCGTCGGCGTCTCGCGACCGGGGGTGTGCTGATGTCCGCCGTCGTCCTTACCGGCCTTGGCCTCACCGCCTCGGGCACCAGCGCTGCCAAGGCGATCAGCGGCAAGGTGGGTGATACGATCGGCGTCGACCTGCAAGCCCAGCCGCCGGCGCCGCCGGCCCCTCCCGTCGCGCCAGCGCACCCGGCACCCGCTACAGCGCCCGACGTGGCGGCGATCGCGGCCGTGCCTGCGCCGCCCCCGGCTCTCGAGGCGCCCGACGCGCCTGCCGCACCGCGGGTCCCCGCCGTGCCTGCAAAGGCTCATCGCATCGTCATCAACACGATGCAGGATGGCAAGGTCGCCACGTTCACGTCGAACGCCGATGGCCATTTCGACGATGCCGCGATCGAGCGCATGGCCGCGGATGCCCGCAGCCGCGCCCCCGAGGTCAGCTCGCGCAACTGCGCCGATGGCCGCGACGGCGGCCCGCGCCAGCTGGTGGTCCACACGACGCGTGCCGGCAAGCGCGCGATGATCGTCTGCACCAACCGGATCGAGGCGGCGGCCACAGCGGGTGCGATGGCATCCGCCCATGCCGCGGTCGTGAAGCGCGACGCGCTGCAAACGGCGCTGTCGAGCGTCATGGTGACGCGCGCCAGCATCGCCAACAACGCCAGCATCCCGCCCGCCGATCGCGCCTCCGCCCTGAAGGACATAGACGACGCGCTGGTCGAGCTGCGCAACGAGATGGCGGATATCGGCAAGGACTGACGTCCCGATCCGATACCGGCCTCGAACCTCCCCGCGCACGGTCCCGCGTGGGGAGGTTTTGCTTGCGCCCAGGGCCACCGCACGCCACATCCATGGACAATGCCCGCGCATCCGACCGGAATCCCGATCCAGCTCGAGCCGCTCGTCACGCGCGTGCTCGCGCCCAACGCCTCGCCCTACACGTATAGCGGCACGCAGACGCACGTCGTCGGCACCACCGATCTCGCGATCATCGATCCGGGTCCCGATGATCCCGCGCATATCGCCGCCCTGCTGGACGTTGTCGCCGGCCGGCCGGTGACGGCGATCGTCATCACGCATCATCATCGCGATCACAGCCCCGCCAGCCGGCCGCTTGCCGCCACCACCGGCGCGCCGATCGTCGGCCCCCGCGCGCACCATGTCGCGGACGATGCCCTGCCTTTGGATGCCGCCTTCGACGCCGATTACGCGCCCGACCGTGTGCTTGAGGAGGGCGACACCGTGAGCGGCGAGGGCTGGACATTGCGCGCCATCGCGACGCCCGGCCACACCTCCAACCATCTCGCCTATGCGCTGCCCGAAAGCGGCGCGTTGTTTTCGGGCGACCATGTGATGGGCTGGGCGACCAGCGTCGTTTCGCCGCCCGATGGCGACATGGGCGACTATATGGCGAGCCTCGACAAGCTGATGGGCCGCGACGATCGCGTCTATTATCCGGGGCATGGCGAGGCGGTGGACAATCCGCAGCGGCTGGTGCGCGGCATGCTCGGTCATCGCAAGCAGCGCGAGGGGCAGATCCTGCGCCTGCTCCGCGAAGCTCCCATGGCCATCCCGGCGATGACCGCGCGCATGTACGTCGGGCTCGATCCGCGGCTGCTCGGCGCGGCGGAGCGATCGGTGCTCGCGCATCTGTACGACCTGCGCCATCGCTTACTGGTGGAGGAGGAAGGAGACACATGGCGGATACGCGCGTGATCGATCCCGCAACGCCGCCGGCCCGCGGATCGACCGGATCGTTTCTGGGCAAGGCCGCGGGCGTCATCGTCTTGCTGGCGCTCGCCGTGCTGCTCGGCCTGTGGGCGATCCAGCGCTATGTCGAACGGCGGCTCGCGCCCGATCCCACCACGGTCGCCAGCGCCAGCCTGCAGGGATTGCGCGAACAGAACCGGCTGTCCGCCTTCGCGGCGCGCTTCGTCGCGGTATCGACCTCGCGCCAGTCGCAGCTTGGCCTCTCGACCGAAAAGACGCTGATCATGCCGGGCACTGTCCGCTACGAAGTGGACCTCGCCAAGCTGACGCCATCCGACGTCATTTGGGACGCCGGCACCAAGACATTGTCGGTACGCCTGCCGCCGGTGGAGATCGACGGGCCGCAGATCGATCTGGCGCAGCTGCGCGAATATGGCAGCGGCGGCATCCTGTCGCACGTCACCGATGCCGAAGCGCGGCTCGATACGGCCAACCGGCGGGCCGGTCAGGCGGAACTGGTGCGGCAGGCGCGCGACGCCGCACCGATGAAGCTCGCCCGCGATGCGACGCGCCGCGCGGTGGAGACCAGCTTCGCCATGCCGTTGCGCGCGGCCGGGATCGACGCGCAGGTGAAAGTGCGCTTTGCCGACGACCCGACGCCATCGGGCGAGCGTTGGGATACCAGCCGGTCGTTGCAGGAAGTTCTTGGCAACGCGGAGTGAGGCCCGGCGTTGAGCCCGGCGTGGGTATCGCCTAACGGGGGTGTCATGGAACTGACGACCAATCTGGCAGGGCTGGACCTGCGCGCCGAGATCGACCGCCTCCGCAAGGAGCGCAACGCCGTCATCCTCGCGCATTACTATCAAAAGCCCGAGTTGCAGGACCTAGCCGATTTCGTCGGTGACAGTCTGGATCTCAGCCGCAAGGCGCAGGCGACCGATGCCGACGTCATCGCCTTTTGCGGCGTGCGCTTCATGGCCGAAACCGCGAAGATTCTCAGTCCCGACAAGACGGTCGTGCTGCCCGACATGGATGCCGGGTGCAGTCTGGAAGACAGCTGCCCGCCCGAACAATTCGCTGCCTTCCGCGCCGCGCATCCCGATCACATCGCGCTGACGTACATTAACTGCTCGACCGAGGTGAAGGCGCTCAGCGACATCATCGTCACCTCCTCATCCGCGGAAACGATCCTCGCCCAATTGCCGCGCGATCAGAAGATCATCTTCGGCCCCGACCGCAATCTCGGCGGCTACCTCCAGCGCAAGACCGGGCGCGAGCTATTGCTCTGGCCGGGCGTATGCATTGTACATGAGGCATTCAGCGAGACCGAGCTGCTGAAGCTCAAGGCGGAATATCCCGGCGCCCCCGTCGCGGCGCACCCCGAATGCCCCGCGGTGATCCTGGATCACGCCGATTACGTCGGTTCGACGCGCGGCATTCTGGAATATGCCAATGCGATGCCCGGCGACACGCTGATCGTCGCGACCGAGCCGCACATCATCCACCAGATGGAAAAGGCGATGCCGACCAAGCGCTTCATCGGTGCGCCGGGCGCGGACGGCAATTGCAACTGCAACATCTGCCCGTACATGGCGCTCAACACGCTGGAAAAGCTGTATATCGCCCTGCGCGACCTCACGCCACGCATCGAAATCGAGGAAGGGCTCCGGATCA
Organism: Sphingomonas sp. DC4900; assembly: GCF_049896485.1. Taxonomy (NCBI): domain Bacteria; kingdom Pseudomonadati; phylum Pseudomonadota; class Alphaproteobacteria; order Sphingomonadales; family Sphingomonadaceae; genus Sphingomonas; species Sphingomonas sp. DC4900. Next base: position 136,687 of record NZ_JAFCUK010000003.1, on the reverse strand, counting down.
AGGCGAAGAAGAGCCTGGATGCCATGCTGGCGCTCGCCTCGACCAGCGTCGGCAAGGGCGATCTGGGGCCGGCGCCGGTGGCGCCGGTCCCCGTCACGGGGGACTGACGCGTCAGCGTGACGATGTCGGGGTCGGCGCCCCGAGAAGATCGTGCGCGGAACCGAGGTGGATCGCCACCATCGTCAGCTCCAGCGTATCGGCCAAGGCCAAAGCAGCCGCAAGCAACCGGCGCAATTCGGCCTCGTCAGCATCGTCATCCATCTGTCGCCCTCCCGTTCCCGTCACATGTGATCGCCGCTTTTTCCTTCCGGCGCCCCAATAGGATGATCCAGCCATGCGCTTCCGTCTGGACGGCTTCGACACCGACGCCTTTATCGCCGCCACCCTGGCGGAGGACCTGGGGGGGGCGGGCGATATCACCTCTGCCGCGGTGATCCCGGCAGAGGCGCGCTTCGCAGGCGTGATGGACACGCGCGAGCCGATCGTGGTCGCGGGGCTGGCGCTGGCAGATGGCTTTTTTCGCGCGCTCGATCCGCAGGCGGTGATCACGCCGCTCGCGGCCGATGGCGATCGTGTGCCGGCCGGCACAGACCTGATGCGGATCGAGGGATCGGCGCGTGCGATGCTGACCGCCGAACGTTCGGCGCTCAACACCGTGCAGCATCTGTCCGGCATCGCCACGCTGACCCGTCAGTACGTCGATGCGATCGCGGGTACGGGCGCGACCCTGCTCGATACGCGCAAGACGATTCCGGGGCTGCGCCGGCTCGAAAAATACGCCACGCGCGTCGGCGGGGCGCAGAACCATCGCATGGGTCTGTGGGATGCCGCGATGATCAAAGACAATCACGTCGCGGTCGCGGGCGGCATCACTGCGGCGGTGCAGCGTGCAGTCGCAGCCGAAATCGAGCGGATCATCGTCGAGGTCGATTCGCTCGACCAGATCGCGCCTGCGCTGGACGGGGGTGCGACGCATCTGCTGCTCGACAATATGGGGCCCGATACGCTGCGACAGGCGGTGGCGATGATCGGCGGCCGCGTGCCGACCGAGGCGTCGGGCGGCGTCCGTCTCGACACGATCCGCGCCATCGCCGAAACGGGCGTGACCTATATTTCGGTGGGGCGGCTGACCCAGTCGGCGCCGGCGGCGGATATCGGCCTGGATTTCGCGCTGCTGTGAGCGTGGCGGCTTGCACGGCGCCGCTACGCGGCTAGGCTGCCGCGCATCTGTTCTGCTTGGGGGCACCCATGATCAAACCACCGTCGATCGCGCGTTTCGAACAATTCTACTGGGCCTCGGTCATCCTCGGCCTGATCAACACCGCCCTCAACTGGAAGACCTCGCAGGCGCTGATTGCCGCCAATCCGGTCCTCGCCGGCGCCAGCTGGATCGTACCGGTAACGCAAGTGATCGGCCTGATTATCGCCGTGCTGCTCTGGTTCTTCATCGTCCGCCGGCCCAGCGTCGTGGCCAAGTGGATCCAGGTCGTCTTCGCTGCTCTCGGCGCGTTCGGCATAGCCTCGGCGCTGTTCATGCTGGCGATGGGGCGTGTGCCGGTCACCATCCAGGTTGTGCTCGGGCTCGTGGCCAACATCCTCTACATCGCCGCCGCAGTGATGCTGTTCAAGCCGGACGCCAAGGAATGGCTGGGCGAGGGGCGCGACCCCGACGATATCGAGGCGCCGCGCGTATGATCGGCCGACTTCTGCTCGCCGCCACGGCGATCGCGGTGCCGGCCGCGGCGCAGGCACAAAGCTATCGCTGCTCGGCCCCGACCCAGATCGATCGGCCGCGCCCCGATCTGGCCGACGCCCGCCAGCCGCAGCGGCTGCTGCCGATCGGCGGCTATACGCTGGCGATCACCTGGGCTCCGCAATTCTGCCACGAGCATGCGCGCGACGCCTCGGCCCGCTTTCAGTGCGGCAGCGGCAATCGCTTCGGCTTCACGCTGCACGGCCTGTGGCCGGATGGCGTGGGCAAGGACTGGCCGCAATATTGCCAGGCGACGCCGCTGCTGTCGCGAGAGGTGATCCAGCAGAGCATCTGCTCGACGCCGTCGGCGCAGCTGCTCCAGCACGAATGGTCGAAGCACGGCACCTGCATGTCGGGCTACACGCCGGAGCGCTATTTCGCGCAGTCCACCGGCCTGTACGCGAAGCTGCGCTATCCCGACATGAATGCCCTGTCGCGCCGTCCGCTGACCGCGGGCAAGCTGGCGCAGGCGGTGGCGGATGCCAATCCGGGCCTCACCGCCGACATGATGCGGATCACCGCGAACCGTCGCGGCTGGCTGGACGAAATCTGGCTCTGCCTCGACAAGACGTTCCGTTACCAACGCTGTCCGGCGCATCAGGGCGGACTGGCGCCCAACGCCAGCGTGAAGATCTGGCGCGGCATGCGCTGATCCCGTTGCCGTCCGGGCCGGTACGCACCGGCCCGGCGGTCAGCCGATGATCGTCGCTGTCGCCGGGTGATGACGGTCCAGATGCTTGCGGATGATCCGCAGGTTGCGCGTGTTCGATCGAAAGAAGAAGTCGGGCACCGCGCCGACGAAGGGGATGAGGCCCAGCGCCCAGTCGATCCCGACATTGCCGAACATCCGCGCCATCTGCAGCTTCGACATGCCGAGGTTGCGCGCTTCCCAGACCAGCCACGACCCGATCAGCGCCGCGATCGTCGTCCCGACGACGGGCACGAGGTCGAGCAACACGTCCATGCCCACCTTGCGATTGGTGCCGGGCAGCGTGAACAGCCCCTCCATCACGCGTTCCATCGCTTCCAGGCGGATGCGGACCGAGGCTGGGTCGCGCCCGGTCGGCAAGGTTGCGATCAGCGGACGCATGTCCATGGGACGGGGCCGGCGGGGCGTGGTCTGTGCCATGCCGCTTAATTGGTGTCGTCGCGCAGCCGGTTCAACGGGTGCCAGGCGCGCGTGTTGGGGCGCCACTGCCTCAGCCGCAGCGCGACCAGCGACCAGCGCAGCGGCCGCGCGATCGGGATGAAGGCGGTGTCGACTGCCAGCGCGGCATCGGCCTGGCCGATCAGCCGGGCGCGGTCGGCCATCGTCGGCGCATCGCGGGCGGCGATCAGTGCGGCACGGGCCTCGTCCCCGCACGGCGCACAGGCGGTGGCGAGATACCAGCGCGCGCTGTCATAGGGCGCGACCTGATCGATGAGGCGCAATTCAGCGGGTGCGGTCATCGCGACGCGTTCCGGCGTGATCCCGATCGCATAGAGCGCCGCGGCCATCTGACCATAAAGCAACGTCGCGCCGGGCCCCAGCGGCAGGGCAATCCGCATCCGCACAGGCGCACCGAACGCCGCGACCCGCGCCTGGGCGTCCGCGATCCGCTGCTCGGGCGACAGCAGTGCCCAGCCGGGGATCGCTGGCGGTGCCCCCGAATCGAGCGACTCTGGCAGGATGCGCTCGGCCGTCTCCCAACCCGGCATCACTGCCGCGGTCACTGCGGCGCGATCGATCGCGCCGTTCAGGGCTGCGCGATTGCCGGGATCGGCGAGGAAGCCGTCGCGTGAGGCGATCGCGAAGCCAAACAGGCCGACGGCGGGATCGAGGCGGAGATTGGCTGGCGCGACCTGCGCGAGGCTCAGCAGCGGCCAGTCGGCGAAGGTGCCGCCGGTGACGTAGTCCGAATCGCGGGCGACGAAGCGGACGATGGCGCGCGCCGCCCGTTCGCCGATCAGCCGCACGTCGTCTTCGGGGCGGGTGGTGCGGTGATCCTCGGGATCGGCACGCGTCCGGTCGAACGCCGGGCGGAGCAGCAGGCTGTGATGGGCGGCGCTGACGATCCGCATCGGCCCCGCGCCACCTGCACTGCCGATCCCGCCGCTGCGCCACAGCGCGAGTTCGGGCTGGGCGAACAGCTTGAGCAGATCGGGGCGAGGGCGCAGCAGCCGCACTTCGATGACCTGCGGCGTCATCGTGACGATCTCGTCGATCGCCGTCAGGAAGGGGGCGAGGGGGTTGCGTGAGCCGGGGGCGATCTGGCGCCGCAGCTGCGCGACGACCTGGTCGGCGGTGACCGCGCTGCCATCCGGCCATTGGGCGTCGCGGAGGCGGAAGATGTAGCTGGTGCCCTGATCGATGACGATCCAGCGTTCGGCGAGCCCCGGTTCGATCTGGCCGCTGGCGTCGAACCGCACCAGCCCCTCTGCCGTCGCATCGAGCAGCAGCCGGGTCGGCGTATTGGGCAACGTGCGGCTGGGATCGGCAAGCCGCGGTGCGGTGCCGATCGCACTGGCAACGACCGGCCCCGAATCGGGCCGCCGGTCACAACCGGCCAGCGTCGCGGTCAACGCCAGCGCAAAAGCCATGGTGCGGACGGCGGGACTCGAACCCGCACTCCATAGGAAGCCGATTTTAAGTCGGCTGCGTCTACCGGTTTCGCCACGTCCGCACACAGGGGCACGACAAGCGCACGTGGGTGCGGGCGTCAAGTCACGACCGGCATTTCATCGCCGTGCGAAGCGAAGATAGCCCGCCGGGCGACCACGCGGTGCGTCACGTCACACGTTGAGACGGGCGCGCATTTCCTTGCCGGGCTTGAAATAGGGGACGCGCTTGGCGTCGACATCGACGGTTTCGCCGGTGCGCGGGTTGCGACCGACGCGGGCATCGCGGGCGCGGGTCGAAAAGGCACCGAAGCCGCGCAATTCGACGCGGCCGTTCGCGGCAAGCCGCAGCGTGATCTCATCGAAGAACGTGCTCACGATCGCCTCGACGTCGTGGCTCGTCAGCTCAGGGTTGAGATCGCAGAGTTTTTGAACGAGTTCAGATCGGATCACGGTACGGGCTCCCCCCGGCGCCAGGTTGCGGAGATTGATGAAGATCAATGCCCACGACGTATAGGGCCGCAACGAAGCCGATCCAATGAAAAATATGTCAGGTCAGGACATTTCTGCCCCGACCTGACACATGGGTAAGCGTTACTTACTTCTTTTCGGCGTCCGAGCGGGCCTTCAGCGCCTCGCCCAGAATGTTGCCGAGCGTCGCGCCCGAGTCGGACGAGCCGTACTGAGCAACCGCCTGCTTCTCTTCGGCGATCTGCATCGCCTTGATCGAGAAGGTGGGCTTCTTCGAACGATCGAAGCCGGTGACCATCGCGTCGAACTTCTGGCCGACCTGGAAACGCTCCGGACGCTGTTCGTCACGGTCGCGGCCGAGATCGGTGCGCTTGATGAAGCCGGTCGCGCCATCGTCGCCCTGCTGCACTTCGAGGCCCGCGTCGCGGACTTCGAGGACGGTGACGGTGACGATCGCGTTCTTGTTCAGACGGTCGCCCGCTGCCGCGATACCGCCGGCCGCCGGGCCGCCGCGCTCGAGCTGCTTCATGCCGAGGCTGATGCGCTCCTTCTCGGCGTCGATGTCCAGAACGATCGCCTGAACGGTCTCGCCCTTGCGGTGCAGGTTGAGGGCATCCTCACCCGACACGCCCCAGGCGATGTCCGACATGTGGACCATGCCGTCGACGTCGTTGTCCAGGCCGATGAACAGGCCGAACTCGGTCGCGTTCTTGACTTCGCCCTCGACGGTCGAACCGATCGGATGGGCGGCGGCGAACGCTTCCCACGGATTGTTCTGCGCCTGCTTGAGGCCGAGGCTGATGCGACGCTTGTCCTCGTCGACCTCGAGCACCACGACATCGACTTCCTGCGAGGTCGAGACGATCTTGCCCGGGTGGACGTTCTTCTTGGTCCAGGACATTTCCGAAACGTGGACCAGGCCTTCGATGCCCGGCTCCAGCTCGACGAACGCACCATATTCGGTGATGTTCGTGACGCGGCCCGACAGCTTGGCGCCGACCGGATACTTCGCGCTCGCGCCATCCCACGGATCGGACTCGAGCTGCTTCATGCCGAGGCTGATGCGCTGCGTGTCCTTGTTGATGCGGATGATCTGCACCTTCACGGTGTCGCCGATCGCGATCATTTCCGACGGGTGGTTGACGCGCTTGTAGCTGAGGTCGGTGACGTGCAGCAGGCCGTCGATGCCGCCCAGGTCGACGAACGCACCGTAATCGGTGATGTTCTTGACGACGCCGTCGATGATCTGACCCTCGGCCAGGCTCTGGATGAGGCCCGAACGCTGCTCGGCGCGGGTTTCTTCCAGAACGGCGCGACGCGACACGACGATGTTGCCGCGCTTGCGGTCCATCTTCAGGATCTGGAACGGCTGCGGGATGTCCATCAGCGGCGTGACGTCACGCACCGGACGGATATCGACCTGCGAACCCGGCAGGAACGCAACGGCGCCCGACAGGTCGACGGTGAAGCCGCCCTTGACGCGGCCGAAGATCACGCCTTCGACGCGGGCGGTCTTGCTGAATTCCAGCTCCAGCTTGTCCCAGGCGGCTTCGCGGCGGGCGCGGTCGCGGCTGAGCATCGCTTCGCCATGCATGTTCTCGACGCGGTCGACATAGACTTCGACTTCGTCACCGACCTTCAGATCGGCCTTCTGGCCCGGTGCGGCGAATTCGCGCAGCGGCACGCGGCCTTCCGACTTCAGGCCGACGTCGATGACGGCCATGTCGTTTTCGATCGCGGTGACGGTGCCGTGAACGACACGGCCCTCGAAGCTGTCGGCACCGCCGAACATGTCATCGAGCATCGCGGCGAAATCGTCGCGGGTGGGTTGGGGCTGGGTAGCCATAGGGTTAGAGTGTCCTCGAGTTATTCTGTTTCCGGCCAAGCGGTTGGGTCCGCTGGTCTTGGCTGAAAACGCCGCGGCGACCCCATGCCGGTCGCGGCATCCATCGGGCGGGCGTGCAGCGGGAGGAATGCGATGCGCTGAATGCGAAAAGGGCGCGGTCCGCCAAGCGGTCGCGCCGTCCCCCGCCGAACACCTGCTCGCCGGACCGGCGCGCCATAGGGGAAATGCGGGCTTTTGGCAAGGCGCGGCGGGGGCGCGACGGGGTAGCCGCGAATCGCCGTTCGGGGGCGCGAGGGCCCGCGGAAGTGGACGAAGTGGACGGTACGTAATCGTCGGAAACCAGGGGTCCGCAGCGCCCGGCCGAAGGTGGCGGGGCGGGGGACGGGCGGGTCATGGAGGGGGTGTAGCAGAAACGGGGTGTGTAGGACAGGTGCCGACACGGAAGGGACTGACTGGAATGGGTCCTAATTGTATTTGAGCGCTCGTTCCTCGCAGAGCCTGACGAAGCGATCTGCGGAGTCTTTCAACGACCGCTCGATGCCGAGGGAAATGTTGCGTCGGTAAGCCGCTTCCGAAAAATGGCGAATCGTGACGGAGTAGGTCGACCGGTTGCATTGTGAGTAGCCCGGATCGTTGCGCGGCGTGGTGACGATAGACCAGCGTGCAACCATCGATGCTATTCCCGGACGGCCGTGGGCAATGGCATCGGTGATGCTGAAGAACCATCCCGGCCGCTTGTTGAAAACCGTGCCTGCATTCATGAATTCTCGTTCAGAGCTTCGCAATGAGAAGTGTCCACCGGACCATATGTCGGCGTAGAAGGCGCAATCCGACCGATCCGATCGATGCCACCAAAGGTCGTCGAAGTTGTTGACCAAGACGCGGTAGGCATGATGACGTTTGCAGGGTACGACCCTCTCCGTCCGCAGCTCCCATTGGTTCTCTGATGAGGGGAAATTCAATTGATCCTCCACCCGATACGATTGGCGAACGGCGCAATTCGACGGTCGTGCGATGCGGCATTCGACTTGATGGTAGCGAATATGCGTTTTCACGGCATTAATCGCCGTCGATGCCGCGGATCGCTGTTCTAGCCCCGGCCAGCGCGATCGCATTTGCCGCTTCTTCCGCGATCATCAGCGCCGCAGCGGCGCTGTCGCGGATGCCGGACTATCGCCGCCAATTTGCGCCTGTGTAACTGTCCCGTCGTAAACAGTCCATAATGGACCCAGCAGGCCAATAAGGTCGTCTGGGGAACATCATGACATCCAAATTCATCCGCGTCGCCGGGGTCGGTGGCGCGTGCCTGATGCTTGTCGCACCGCAACTGGTGCTGGCGCAAACGGCCGGAACGATCGCTGCCGAGGACAAGGCCGGCGAGGACATCATCGTGTCGGGCAAGAAGCTGCCGACCACGGGGATCGAGATCGTCGATGCGCCCAAGGCGCGCGCGATCGTGACGCGGGACTATATCGAACATACCGTTCCGGGGCAGTCGATCTTCAATGCGATCAACATGGTGCCGGGCGTCAATTACGTCGCGGGCGATCCCTATGGCGGCAACGGCGGCAGTATCCGTATTCGCGGGTTCGATGCGTCGCGCATCGCCTTCAGCTTCGACGGGCTGCCGCTGAACGATGCCGGCAATTACGCCATCTATTCGAGCCAGCAGATCGATCCCGAACTGGTGCAGACGGTCAACGTCAGCTTCGGGTCGACCGACGTCGATACGCCCACCGCCAGCGCCTCCGGCGGCACGGTCAACTATCGCACGATCATGCCGACCGAACAGGTGAGCGCGACCGCGGTCTATTCGCACGGCCGCGGCAACATGAACCGCGTGTTCGGCCTCATCAACACCGGCGACCTCAACGCCAGCGGTACGCGGGCCTGGGTGTCGGCAAGCCACCAGAGCTACGCGCTCTATCCCTATTCGATCGTGCGCAAGAGCCAGTATAATGCGCGCCTCTATCAGCCGCTGGGGTCGGGCAAGGATTTCCTGTCGCTGGCCGGCTTCTTCTACCAGCATCGCAACATGGGCTTTGGGGGGGCGTCGGTCGCCACGGTCAACACGATCCTGGGCGGCGTGCTGCCGATCGCCACCGCGACCACCGCGACGCCATTGCGCGTCGACCTGACCCGCGCGCAATATGACCGCGTGCTGGGCGCGGCGACGACGTTCACCAACACGGCAGACTGCACGCTCGCCTCCGCGACGCCCGGCAAGGGCACGGTGCAGGACGACCGGTCGCTCTGCACCAACACGCGTCAGGTCGGGATCAACCCGGTCGATACCGGCAATGCGCGCTTCAACAGCCTGTTCACGCTGTCCGATCGGCTGACCTTCACGCTGGACGGCGGCTATAGCTATACGATGGCCAATGGCGGCGGCTCGACCGTGTTTGCCGAGAGCGACGCCAATGCCGGCTCGCGCGGCGTGTCTCGTAACCAGATCGGCCGCATCGGTGCCGGGATCGCGGCGGGGCGCGACCTGAACGGCGATGGCGACATGCTCGACTATGTCCGCGTCTTCTACCCCTCCAACACGCAGACGCACCGGCTGATCGCGATCGCGGGCCTGCGGTACGATATCGACGCCGCCAACCTGCTGCGGCTCGCCTATACCTGGGATCGCGCGCGGACCGCGCAGACGGGCGAGGCGGCGTATCTGGGCGTCAACGGCTATCCGAGCGCCGATTTCGGCGGACGCGACGGGTCGGTCGCGGTGCGCGATGCGGCGGGCAACGTGCTGAACAAGCGCAACCGGCTGACCTATTCGATCCTGCACCAGCTGTCGGGCGAATATCGCGGCCGACCCTTCTCGGACGATCTGTCGATCACGCTGGGCCTGCGCGCGGCCTTCTTCCGCCGCAACATGAGCAACGCCTGCTACACGATCCCGGGCAGCAGCAACGAGGCCTATTGCACCTCGCAGAGCGCGCAGCAGGTCGCGGCGGACGGCCGCGGCGCGACGTTCGGCGCGCCGTACGTGGGGCGCATCCGCGAATATCACGCCTTCCTGCCCAATGCCGGCTTGGTTTGGCAGATGACGCCGACGGCGAGCCTGTACGCAAGCTACAACCGCGGCTTCTCGGCGCCGACCACGGACATCTACGCATATGACGACAAGGTCATCTCGTTGAAGGATCAGGAGGCGGTGCCCGAGCGTACGGACTCCTACGACGCGGGCCTGCGTTATTCGCGCGGCATCGTGCAGGCGCAGCTGGGCGGCTGGTACATCCGCTACGACAACCGCATCGTCAGCACGACGGTGCCGCTGGACGGTGGCGGCACGATCAGCGCCAGCCGCAACGTCGGCCGGGTCGACAGCAAGGGGATCGATGGGACGCTGATCGTCAACCCGACGCGCTGGCTGTCGCTGTACGGCTTCGGATCGTATCTGAAGGCCGAGCTGAAGGAGAATATCCTGAACGCCGCGACGGGCGCGGTGCTGATCGCCACCAAGGGCAAGTCGCTGGTCGATACGCCAAACTGGCAATATGGCGGCCGTGCGCAGGTGACGCTGCCGTACGTCGTGGTGGGGGCGTCGGCCAAGCACGTCGGCGATCGCTTCATCACCGACGAGAATGACGCCATCTCGGCGGGGTACACGCTGGTCGACCTGGATGCCCAGGCGAAGCTGGATTGGGCCGGCCTGCCCAAGACCTATCTGCAGATCAACGTCACCAACCTGCTCGACACGCGCTATTACAGCAACGTCGGGACGGCCGCGCGGATCCGGGATGGCGGCTGGGTCAATTTCGGCAATGGGCGCACGGTCGTCGCCAGCCTGCACTTCGAGTTCTGAGCGGGCGTGCGGCGGATCGGCGGGGCGTTATGCCCGGCCGGCCCGCCGCGCCTCGACCATGGCGATCGCCTTGGCCACGCTCGCCTCGATGGTGAGCGCGCTCGTATCGAGCAGGGCAGCGTCGGCGGCCATCGTCAGCGGGGCGGTGGAGCGGGCGCTGTCGCGGGCGTCGCGGGCGCGAATGTCGGCGAGAACCTTGTCGAAGGATACGTCGCTGCCGTGGCTCTGCAATTCGCGGTGCCGGCGTTGGGCGCGGACCTGGGGGGTGGCCTTCACGAACAGCTTCGCGTCGGCGTCGGGGGCGATGACGGTGCCGATGTCGCGGCCGTCGAGCACCGCGCCGCCGGGCTGGCGGGCGAAGCGCTTCTGGCGCTGGAGCAAGGCGGCGCGGACGAGTGGGTGCGCCGAGACGATCGAGGCGAGCTGGCCGATCGCGTCCTGGCGCAGCGCGGGGTCGTCGAGCAGGCCTTCGTCGAAGTTGCAGGCGGCGACGGCGTCGGCCTCGATGGCTGGGTCCAGCTCCATCCGCTGCACGGTCAGCGCGACCGCGCGGTAGAGCAGGCCGGTATCGAGATGCGGCAGGCCGTAATGGCGGGCGAGCGCCTTGGCGATCGTGCCCTTGCCGCTCGCGGCGGGTCCATCGACGGCGATGATCATGCGTTGAGCCATTGCGGGGCGGCGCCCAGGCGCGTCGCGGTGTCGACGAAAGCCGGGTAGCTGGTCGCGATCGGCGCGGCGTCGTCGATGCGGACGGGGCGGCTGCTGTGCATGCCGGCGACCGCCATGCTCATCGCGATGCGGTGGTCGAGCAGCGAGGCGACGCGGTCATTGCCGGTGCCGGTCAGGGGCTCACCGTCACGGCCTTCGATTGACAGGCCATCCTCGTGCTCGGTGACGCTAACGCCGGCGAGGCCGAGCGCGGCGGCCATGGCGGCGATCCTGTCCGATTCCTTGACGCGCAGTTCGTGCGCGCCGCGGGCGACCGTCGTGCCGCGCGCGAAGGCGGCGGCGACGAACAGGATGGGATATTCGTCGATCATGCTGGGGGCGAGATCGGCCGGGACTTCGATCGCCGACAGGCTTGCGTGGCGGACGCGCAGGTCGGCGACGCGCTCGCCGCCGATCTCGCGGCCGTCGACCTCGTCGATCGACGCGCCCATCAGCCGCAGTGCGGTGAGCAGGCCGGTACGCGTCGGGTTCATCAGCACGTTGCGGATCGTCACGTCCGATCCCGGCACGATCGACGCGGCGACCATCCAGAAGCCGGCGGATGAGGGATCGCCGGGGACGGTGATGTCCTGCGGCTTTAGTTCTGCCTCGCCATGGATCGCGATCAGCCTGCCCTCAGGTGTGTCCTCTACGGTCAGCTCCGCGCCGAAGCCGCGCAGCATGCGCTCGCTATGGTCGCGCGTCGGCACGGGTTCGATGACGCGGGTGATGCCGGGGGTGTTGAGGCCGGCGAGCAGCACCGCCGACTTCACCTGCGCCGAGGCGACGGGCAGCGTATAGGTGATCGGCACTGCCGGGCAGGCGCCGCGCATGGTGAGCGGCAGGCGCGTGCCCGGGCTGGTCATGAAATCGGCGCCCATCTGCGCCAGCGGCTCAGTGACGCGTGCCATCGGCCGCTTCGACAGGCTGGCGTCGCCGACGAAGGTCGCGGTGATCGGATGGCTGGCGACGAGGCCCATCAGCAATCGGGTTGAGGTGCCCGAATTGCCCATGTCGAGCGCGGTCTGCGGCTGGAGCAGCCCGCCGACGCCAACGCCATGGACGGTCCAGATGCCGTCGTCGCTGCGATCGATCCGCGCGCCCATCGCCCGCATCGCGGCGGCGGTGGCGAGCACGTCCTCGCCCTCCAGCAGGCCCTGGATGCGGCTCTCGCCGATCGCGAGGCTGGAGAACATCAGCGAACGGTGGCTGATCGACTTGTCGCCGGGCACGGTGACGGTGCCGCGCAGGGGCCCTGCGGCGGCGATGGAGAGCGGGCGGGGAGGGGAGGCGTTCGACATGGCTGGCCGCGGGCTTTGACAGTCCCCTTGCGCTATGGCAAGGCGCGCTCCACCTCGGGCCAAGGGCGACCTTTGGCTCGCGAAACCCATTTCCGAAAGGTATCAGACGGCATGGTCAAGCCGGAGTGGGGCACGAAGCGTACGTGCCCGAAATGCGCGACGCGCTTCTACGACCTCGAAAAGGACGATCCCGTCACCTGCATCAACTGCGGCACGACGTGGAACCCGGAGCCCATCCTGAAGTCCAAGCAGCCGCTGCCGTTCGAGCAGATCAAGCCCGATTCGAAGGAAGCGGACAGCGATCTCGAGGGTGAGGACGAGGATCTGGAAGCGCTGGGCGAGGAGGAAGAACCCTCGGCCGACGACGAGGTGGACCTCGGCGGCGACGACGATCTGGGCGTGGAAGCGCCGACCGAAGATGACGATCATTAAGTTTTGAAACGCGCCGAGGCGCGTTTCGCGGTTCCGGCCCGCTAACCTTCCCGGCCACCCACAAAGTATCCTTGATGGGTGGCCGGGAGGGGGAGCGGGCCGGAACCGCCGCAAATTCGCTCTTCCGCGAATTTCAAACATAATTGTGGATAAGTGCATGGCAGGCGCAAATCGGCGCTTGCCATGCCAGGGCGCCCCGGTTAGTGGGGCGCCTCCCGGAACGATGGGGCCGTAGCTCAGCTGGGAGAGCGCTGCAATGGCATTGCAGAGGTCAGGGGTTCGATCCCCCTCGGCTCCACCATCCGTTCCGAAGAGGCTGAAAAGCCTGATTCAATTTTCCCAATAAATCTAAGGCCTGAGCGACTGTTACGAGTGTAGCAGGACGTGGGCTGTCGCGCCCTTGCCCGAGCCTAAGCGAGGTTGAGCGAGGCTTCGTTGACCTGGGCGATTTCGAGCAGGACGTCGGATGTCTGGCGCGACAATTCGCGCACTTCATCGGCCAGAACGGCAAAGCCGCGGCCATGGTCGCCGAGACGGGCGGCTTCGATCCGGGCATTGAAGGCGAGGACGCGGGTGTCGGCGGCGATCTTCGTCACCGTGGCGAGCATGGCATGCGCGCGGCGCGTCAGGGCTGCGCGCTCGTCGACGACGCGCTGCATCGAGCGTTCGTAGGTGACGTCGACGTAGGTCAGCACCGCGCCGCCCCCACATCCGGGCGTGAAGATGATTTCGAAAACCTGCCCATCGTCGAAATGGTGGTCCAGCGTCTGGCGCTCGCCCTGCGCGAGCCAGATACGGTGGTTGTCGAGGACGCGGGCGACGCGATCGGTCGACCAGCCGACGGCCCGGCCGATCTGCGCAAGATAGTCGCCCAGCATCGTGCCGACGGGCAGATTGGCCGGCTCCAGACCGAAGATCGCGCTGACCTGAGGGTTGATGAGGCGGATACGCTCGTCAGCGCCGTACACGACCATGCCATGGCGCATATGCGCCATTACGGTGGCGAGCTGCTTCGCGGCATCGCCGGTGGGCGTCACGCTGGAGGCCGGTTGAGACGGATGGGCAGGGACGGAATCGAGCGGAGCCATATCGTCCGATCTGTAGGCGGTTGGGAGCGGTATCGCGAGGACGATCTTTGCCGGTGGGTGACGCGCATCGGGGCGATCCGGTGGCGCTGGATTCGCGGCGCGACCTTGGGCACATTCGGGCGGCCGCGCGGATCAGGCGTGCGGTGAGGCAGGAGGGGTTTTCATGACGATCGTTCGCATGGCGCTGTGTGCCGCGCTGTTGGGGTGTGCTGGGGTCGCCGCTGCGCAGGAGGCGAAGGCGCCGCTCGTCAATCCGGAGGCGGGCGTGCCCGTCTTTGCCGGCGACATCACGGATCGGCCCTATCAGGTGATCGGCGAGGTGAAGGCCGGGGTGCGCAAGGCGACGGTGTTCAGCAAGGCGTCGTCCGAAGCGAAAATCTATCGCGAGCTGTGGGAGCGGGCGAAGAAGATGGGCGCCGATGCGGTCATCAATGCCAAATATGGCGAGGCGCACGTGACGGCGATCAGTTGGGGCAAGACGAATGCCACGGGTACGGCGGTGAAGTTTACCGACGCGGGAAAATAGGCGCGCGCGCGGTTCGGCGCGGCGTTTGTTTGACAGCGCTAATGGTGGATCGAACCTTGGCTGTCGTTGCGTGCGTAGCGAAGCCATCCAGAGCCGGACCAGGCCGCCTTGGATTGCATCGCTGCGTGCGTAAGGCCGGATGAGGCTGGCATGGCGCGGCTGGAGCCTCTGGCCGTCCCCGTGCTGATGAGTGGACCCCGGAACGGGTCCGGGGTGACGGGGGATTTGGGGCGGGCGAGTGTTACTTCGCCGCGACGCGCCAGATCGTGTTGCCGACGTCGTCGGCGACCAGCAGCGCGCCGGTGCGATCCGATTCCAGGCCCACCGGGCGGCCGCGCGCCTTGCCGTCGGCGTTAAGGAAGCCGGTCAGCACGTCCTGCGGCTTGACGCCATCGACGGGGAAGCCGCGCGCCGCGAAGGGCACGAAGACGACCTTATAGCCCGATACCGGCTTGCGGTTCCACGAGCCATGCTCACCGATCAGCGCGCCTTGCGCGTAGCGGTCGCCGAGTTTCATGCCGTTGGCGAAGGCGAGGCCGAGGGCGGCGACGTGGGGCCCGAGCGCGTAATCGGGGCGCTTCGAATATTGCTGCAGGTCCGGGCGCTGCGGCTCGACGCGATTGTCGGGATAGCCGCCCCAATAGAACCACGGCCAGCCGAACTGGTCGCCGAGCTCGACCTGCGTCAAATAATCGGGCGCGAGGTCGGAGCCGAGCATGTCGCGTTCGTTGACGACGGTCCACAGCTGCTGATTGTAGGGGCTGATCGCCATGCCCTGTGGGTTGCGCAGGCCGGATGCGTAGATGCGGAAGGTCTTCTGATCGGGATAGACCTGCAGGATGTTGGCGCGGAATTTCTCCGCCTCCAGCCCCTTTTCGGCGATGTTCGAGGCCGAGCCGACGCCGACGAACAGCGTCTTGCCGTCCGGTGCCGCGATCAGCGTACGCGCCCAATGGTTGCCGCCGCCGTTCAGCTTGACGACCAGTTCGGGCTTGGCGGTGATCTGCGTCGCGCCGTCGGCATAGGGCACGCGGACGAGCGCGTCGGTGTTGGCGATGTAGAGCTGGCCATTGAGCAGGGCCATGCCCGTCGGCGAGTTCAGCCCGGTCATGAAGACATGCCGTTCCTCGGCAACGCCATCGCCGTTCGCGTCGCGCAGCAGCGTGATGCGATTGGCAGAGGGCACGCCCGCGCCCGCCTTGTTGAGCAGGCGGCCCATCACCCAGGCTTCGATGCCGCCACCTTCGCGGGGCGGCGAATTGGTTTCGGCGGCCAGCACGTCGCCGTTGGGCAGGCGATACAGCCAGCGCGGATGCTCGAGGCCGCGGGCGAACGCCTTCACCGTCAGGCCCGCGGCGGGGGTGGGCGTTTCATTGCCCTGCCAGCCGACGACGTCAGCGACCTTGACGGTGGGCAGCGTCTGGTCGCGGGGTTCGGTGATGGCGGGGCGCTTTCCGGCGACCTGATCGACCGACAGCTTCGCCGTATCCGGCCAGGCGAGATAGACGACGACCGCCACGGCGATGACGGCGATGAGCGCGGCGACGCGCAGGACGTGCTTCAGCATGGCACTACGATAAGAGGAGTGGGGCTGGCGGGGAAGGGGGCTGCGCCGCGTTGCCTGTCGAAGGGCGTGTTTCCACACGCGCGGCGGTCGCCCGCGGCCACCGTGCTTCGACAGGCTCAACACGAACGGGGCGAGGACGTGCCTAAATCTCAGACACCTACGAAAAAAGACCGCCGGTGCGAGAGGGGATCGCACCGGCGGTCCGTCATCCCGGCCGGAAGGGTCGCTCCTTCCCGGTGACCGGGACGAACCGTATGTCTCAGGCCGGCGAACCGACCAGCAGGTCGTAGCGGTCGGCGTTCATCACCTTGGTCCACGCCTTCACGAAGTGATCGGCGAACATCGGCGCGGCATCGCTGCACGCATAGACTTCGGCGATCGCGCGCAGCTGCGAATTGGAGCCGAACACCAGGTCGGTGCGCGAGGCGGTCCACTTCTGTTCGTGCGTGTGGCGATCGGTGCCGACGAATTCCTCGTCGCTGTCATCGCTGACCTGCTTCCACGCGGTGCCCATGTCGAGCAGGTTCACGAAGAAGTCGTTGGTCAGCTGACCCGGCCGGTCGGTGAAGACGCCGTGCTGGCCCGCCTTGGGATGGTTGGTGCCGAGGACGCGGAGGCCCGCGACCAGCACCGCCATCTCGGGCGCCGACAGGCCGAGCAACTGCGCCCGATCGATCATCAGCTCCTCGGTCGGCACGTTATACTTGACCTGCAGATAGTTGCGGAAGGCATCGGCCTTCGGCTCCAGCACGTCGAAGCTTTCGGCGTCGGTCTGCTCGGCCGAGGCGTCGGTGCGGCCGGGGGTGAAGGGCGCCTCGATCGCATGGCCCGCGGCCTTGGCCGCCGCCTCGATCCCCACCGAACCGCCGAGCACGATCAGGTCGGCGATCGATACCTTCTTCTCACCCTTGCTGTCGAAGTCGGCCTTGATGCCCTCATAGACACCGAGCACCTTGGAGAGCTGTTCGGGGTTGTTGACCTCCCAGTCCTTCTGGGGCGCCAGGCGGATGCGGCCGCCATTGGCGCCGCCGCGATGATCCGACCCGCGCCACGTCGAGGCCGACGCCCAGGCGGTCGTGACCAGCTCGGCAATCGACAGGCCGGAATTGGCGATCGCGGCCTTGAGGTCGGCGACGTCGCCGTCGTCGATCTGCGAATAGTCCGCGACCGGGATCGGATCCTGCCAGATCAGCTCTTCCTGCGGCACTTCCGGGCCGATCAGGCGGATCTTCGGGCCCATGTCGCGGTGCGTCAGCTTGTACCAGGCGCGCGCCCAGACGTCGGCGAAATAGGCCGGGTCCGCACGAAATTTCTGGCAGATCGCATTGTACGACGGGTCGACCTTCAGCGCCATGTCGGCGGTGGTCATCATCGTCGGCACGCGCTTGCCCGCGGTGTGCGCGGCCGGCGCCAGCGTCTCGTCGGGATCGCCGACGGGGTGCCATTGATGCGCACCGGCGGGGCTTTTGGTCAGCTCATATTCGTGGTCGAAGAGCATGTCGAAATAGCTCATGTCCCACGTCGTCGGCGTCGGCGTCCACGCGCCTTCGATGCCGCTGGTGATCGTGTGATCGCCCATGCCGCTTTCGTGCGTCGACGCCCAGCCGAGGCCCTGCGAGGCGATGTCGGCGCCTTCCGGCTCGACGCCGACCAGCTTCGGATCGCCCGCGCCATGTGCTTTGCCGAAGGTGTGGCCGCCGGCGGTGAGCGCGACGGTTTCCTCGTCGTTCATGCCCATGCGGGCGAACGTTTCACGCATGTCGCGTGCCGAACCCTGGGGCATCGGGCAACCGCCGGGGCCTTCCGGATTGACGTAGATGAGGCCCATCTGGATCGCGGCGAGCGGATTTTCGAGCGCGCGGCCCTCCTGTTCCTCGATGCGGGTCTGGCCGAGCCATTCCTCCTCGGTGCCCCAGTAGACGTCCTTCTCGGGCTCGAAGACGTCCTCGCGGCCGCCGGAGAAGCCGAAGGTCGGGCCACCCATCGATTCGATCGCGACATTGCCCGCCAGGATGAACAGGTCCGCCCAGCTGAGCTTGCGGCCGTACTTTTGCTTGATCGGCCACAGCAGGCGGCGCGCTTTGTCGAGGTTGCCGTTGTCGGGCCACGAGTTGAGCGGGGCAAAGCGCTGCTGGCCCGCCGACGAGCCGCCGCGGCCGTCGCCGGTGCGATAGGTGCCGGCGGAATGCCAGGCCATGCGGATGAAGAAGGGGCCGTAGTGACCATAATCGGCCGGCCACCAGGGCTGGCTGTCGGTCATCAGCGCGGTGAGGTCGCGCTTCAGCTGGTCGTAATCGAGCGTCAGGAATTCGGAGCGATAGTCGAAGTCGTCGCCCATCGGATTGCCGCTGACGCCCTTCTGATGAAGGATGTCGACCGACAACGCCTCCGGCCACCAGTCGCGCGAGGTGCGGCCCAGCAGGCTGCGCAGCGCTGCGGGCTTCTTGTTCGGGTCGCTGAGTGGGCTGCCTTCGGTGATCGCGTCCATGTCCTGCTCTCCCTCAAAACGCTACGTCCGCTGCGGGCATGAACGCGGCCGCAGCGATGCTGTTGCTTAGGGATATCGCAGTCCGTCTGATCGGGATAACGCTTAATCGCGAAGGCTGTGATCGGGTGGGGCGATCAGTGGGTCCCTCGTCCATCGTCACCCCGGACTTGATCCGGGGTCCCGCTTCTTTTTCTTCGCCGCCGGATAAAGCGGGGCCCCGGATCAAGTCCGGGGTGACGGGAGTAGGGGGAGTAGGGGCGGCAGTATCGCGCGTTACGCCTCGTCCGGCACCCGCAAGCCCGGCAGGCGCCGGACGCGGTCGGCGACCCATTTGCCGGGGTTGCGCAGCGGGCGGTCGAAGCGGATGCGCAGGACGATGCGGGTGCCGCTCGCCTCGTTCCAGACTTCGTGGTCGTAGGTGTCGTCAAACACCAGCGTCTCGCCCTCCGACCAGCGCACGACGCGGTCGCCGACGCGCATGCGGACGTCGCCGTCGCGCGGCACGACGAGGCCGAGGTGGCAGGTGATCAGCCCCTTGGTGGCACCGCGCCGGATCGCATGATGCGCGCCCGGCGGCAGGATGGCGAGCGCGGCGCTGTCGAGACCGGGGATGGTCGACACGATGCGATGCGTCTGCGGGCAGGGGGCGGGCGTGTCGTCGTCTCGGCTCCACAGCGTCACGGTGCGGTCGGCGGGGGCGGTGTCGGCAGACAGCGCGCTCATCGCCTCGTCGCGGATCGTTCGCCAGTGATCGCGCAGCAGGGCGGTCCAGGCGAACTGGCGCATGTCGAGCACCGGATCGGTGGCGACCAGCGACGAGGCGGCGATCACGCGATCGATCCGGCGGCGCAGGCCCGCAGGCAGGTCGAGCCCACGCAGCAGGCCGTGCGGCTGTGGCTGCGTCGGGGGAGTCGGGGCCGGGGCGCCCGAATCCCGCCACATTGCCGATGCCGTCCTGGTCGTCGCGATCGTCATGCCCCTGCCGTCGTCATCCTGGCGTTCGCCGCGGCCAAGAGGCGCGGGCGTCGCTTATCCTGATTATTCTGTAGGGCTTGGGTATCGGCATACCGGGGCCAAATCATGACCGAAACATGGAGCGTCGGCACAGATGGTGTCCTCGCTGGCGGCGTCCGTCGTGCCACGCTACAGCAGGGGCCATGGCGTATCTTTCCCGCGCATTCGCGCCCGTACTCGTCCTCGCTCTGGCCACCGGCGGCATCGCCCAGGTCAAGGCGCCCCGCTCCGCGGTAGCGGCTCAGGCGACCCCCGCGGTCAAGGTCGATCCGACCGCCTGGCTCTACAAGGGCAGCGACCTGCCGCACGATCCGGCCTGGGTGTTCGGCACCCTGCCGAACGGGTTGCGCTATGCGGTGCGCAAGAACGGCGTGCCGCCGGGCCAGGTGTCGATCCGCGTGCGCATCGACGCAGGCTCGCTCAATGAAAAGGACAGCGAACGCGGCTACGCCCATTTCATCGAGCATCTCTCGTTCCGCGGATCGGAATATGTGCCCGATGGCGAGGCGAAGCGCGTATGGCAGCGGTTCGGCGCGACCTTCGGGTCGGACAGCAACGCCTCGACCACGCCGACGCAGACGCTCTACAAGCTCGACCTCCCGTCCGCGACCGAGCAGACGGTCGATGAAAGCCTGAAGATCCTGTCGGGCATGATGGAGCAGCCGACGCTGACCGATGCGGCGGTCTCCGCCGAACGGCCGATCGTGCTGGCCGAGCGCCGGGAACAGCCGGGGCCGCAGGTGAAGTTGCAGGAGGCGATGAGCAAATTGTTCTTCGCCGGCCAGCCGCTCGCCGAACGGTCGCCGATCGGCACGCTCCAGACGCTGGAGGCGGCGAATGGCGCGAGCGTCAAGGCGTTCCACGATCGCTGGTATCGGCCCGAAAACGCGGTCGTGATCATCTCGGGCGATATGGATCCGGCGACGCTCGGCCGGATGGTGACGCAGCATTTCGCTGGCTGGAAGGGCAACGGCACGGCGACGCCCGCACCCGATTTCGGCAAGCCGTCGCCCAACGAGCCGACCTCTGCCGTGATGGTCGAACCGGGCCTGCCGCCGCTCGTCATGATGGGCGTCGTGCGGCCATGGCAGTACAATGACGACACCAAGATCTTCAATCAGAAGCGGATGGTCGACACGATCGCGGCACGCGTCATCAGCCGGCGGCTGGAGCGGCGTGCGCGTGCCGGTGCCAGCTTCGTGCAGGCGGGCGTCGACCTCGACGACCGGTCGCGCTCGGCGAACATGACGACGGTCATGATCCTGCCCGTCGGCGATCAGTGGGAACAGGCGCTGAAGGACGTGCGCGCGGTGATCGCCGACGCGCAGAAGACGCCGCCGACGCAGGCCGAGATCGACCGCGAATATGCCGATTACGAAGTCGCGATCCGCAACGGCGTGGAGACCGCGCAGGTCGAAGCGAGCGCCAAGCAGGCCGACGACATGGCCGGCGCGCTCGATATCCGCGAAACCGTGACCGCACCCGCCAACAGCTATGCCATCCTGACCGACGCCAAGGCGAAGGGCATGTTCAACCCCGCCGACGTGCTCGCCTCGACGAAGAAGATCTTCGCCGGCGTCGCGACGCGCGCGCTGGTCAACACGCGCACCGCCGAAAAGGGCGCGGCGGAAAAGCTGGCGGCGGCGCTGAAGGCCGACGTGTCGACACTGACGATCAAGCGCGCCTCGCAGGCGGCGGTCGATTTCAGCAAGCTGCCCGCGCTGGGCAAGCCGGGCACGGTCGTGTCGCGGACGCAGATCGCCGGGCTGCCATCGGAAAAGGTGGTGTTTTCGAACGGCGTGCGGCTGCTGACCTTCGCCAATCCCGACGATACCGGCCGCGTCTTCGTGCGCGTGCGCTTCGGGCGCGGCTATAACGCCTTGCCCGCAAGCAAGCCGAGCCCCGCCTGGGCGGGCGACCTCGCGCTGATGGAAAGCGGCATCGGCACCCTCAGCCAGGACGACCTCGATCAGCTGACCGCGGGGCGGCAATTGGGCCTCGACTTCGGGATCGACGACGATGCCTTTTCGATCGCGACGCTGAGCAGTCCAAAGGACTATGCCGACGAACTGACGCTGGCGGCGGCGAAGCTCGCCTATCCGCGCTGGGATGCGGCGCCGGTCGCGCGGGCGAAGTCGTCTGCGCTGACCGCGATCCCCGGCTATGATTCGTCGGCGGACGGCGTGTTGTCGCGCGATCTGGAAGGGCTGCTGCACGATGGCGACCAGCGCTGGCTGACGCCGAGTGCCAAGACGGTGTCGTCGCTGACGCCGGAGCAGTTCAAGGCGTTCTGGGCGCCGCTGCTCGCCAGCGGCCCGATCGAGGTCGACGTCTTCGGCCAGATCAACCCGGACGAGGCGATCGCCGCGGTGGCCAAGAGCTTCGGCGCGCTGCCGCCGCGCGTGGACACCACCACCGCGCCGCCGCCGGTGCGCTTCCCCGCGCATGTCGCGAGCCCCGTGCTGCGCTATCACAACGGTCCCGACAATCAGGCGAGCGCGGTGATCGCCTGGCCGACCGGCGCGGGCCTGACCGATATCGCAGAGGCGCGGCGACTGGACGTGCTGGCCCAGGTGTTCAGCGACCGTCTGTTCGAACAGATGCGCCAGGCCGAGGGCGCGAGCTACAGCCCCGGCGTCGCGAGCAGCTGGCCCCGCGGCCTGCCCGGCGGCGGCCGCCTGATGGCGGTAAGCCAGGTCGCGCCCGCCAACGTGCCGCTGTTCTTCAGCCTCGCCCGCAAGATCGCCGCGGACCTCGCCAAGACGCCGGTCACCGCCGACGAGTTGGAGCGCGTGAAGGGCCCGCTGCAACAAAGCTACGCCCGCGCCGCGACGAGCAGCCTGTTCTGGCTGCGCGAAATGTCGGGCGGCACGTTCGACGAACGCCGCATCGACGCGGTCCGCCGCCTGGGCCGCGACTTCGGCGAAGTGACGCCGCAGGTGTTGCAGGCGACCGCGGCCAAATATCTGGTGCCGGAGAAGGACTGGACGCTGGCGGTGCTGCCGCGGAAAAAGTGAGGGGCGGGGGGACGCGAGCGCGCCGTGACCTCCCCCTCCGTCAGCTTCGCTGCCACCTCCCCCTGGCGGGGGAGGAATGGCTGAAAAGTCCTCCCTCGCTTTAGCGGGGGAGGGGGACCGCCCGCGTCAGCGGGTGGTGGAGGGGGCGTTTCCGCGCGCGTTCAGCTCGGCGAGGATGAGCCGCATCACCGCATCGAGATCGCGGAGTATGTCGGTGGCCGGGATGCGCAGGGTTGTGACGCCCTGTTCGGCGAGCCACGCGTCGCGTTCAGGGCGGTCGCCGCGGTCATGCGCTTCGCCGTCGACTTCGATGACGAGGCCCGCTTTCGCACAGTAGAAGTCGAGGACGTATGGGTCGGTGGGGACCTGCTTCCGTATGCGGAGCGGAAGTTTGCGGAGTTCAGGCCAGAGCAGGATTTCGGGGAGGGTTAGCGGGCGGCGTAAGGACTTTGCGTCGGCGAGGTTTCGTTTCGAGCCGTTGAGCTTCACCCTGTCCTCCCCCGCCAGGGGGAGGTGGCAGCGCAGCTGACGGAGGGGGAGGGCAGCGATGTCTCTCCCACCATGCGCTGCCCTTTGTCTTATTTCACCCCTTGTACAACGCGTCCAACCGCTCGCCGTACACCCCGCGGATCACGTGGCGGCGGATCTTCAGGCTGGGGGTCAGCTGTTCGTTTTCGATTGCGAAGGGTTCGTCCGCCAGGATGAAGCGGCGGATGCGTTCGGTGACGGACAAGTCCTTGTTCACGCGTTCCACGGCATGGCCGATCGCGGTGCGATATTCGCTGTTTTCCGCAAGGCGCGCTGCCTTGCACGCGGTGCCGTTCGCCGCGCACCATTCCTGCGTCCATTCGGGGTCGGGCACGATCACCGCGACCATATAGGGGCGGCGGTCGCCGGCGATCATCGCCTGGACGATCTCGGGCTGCAGCGTCAGCATGCCCTCGACCTTCTGCGGCGCGACGTTTTCGCCCTTGTCGTTGATGATTAGGTCCTTCTTGCGGTCGGTGATCTTGATGCGGCCGGCCGCGTCGATCTCGCCGATGTCGCCGGTGTGCAGCCAGCCGTCGCGCAGCACGCGCGCGGTTTCCGCCTCGTTGCGCCAATAGCCGTGCATCACCAGCTCGCCGCGCACCAGGATTTCGCCGTCGGGCGCGATCACCACCTCGGTCGCCTCGAGCGGCGGGCCGACCGTGTCGACCTTCACGCCGACGCGCGGCCGGTTGCACGAGATGACCGGCGCCGCCTCGGTCTGGCCATAGCCCTGCAGGAAGGTGAGGCCGAGGCTCTGGAAGAACAGCCCGACCTCCGGCGTCAGCGGCGCGCCGCCCGACACCATCGCCTTCATCCGCCCGCCGAAGCGCTTGGCGATCTTCGGCTTGAACAGCGTATCGACCAGCAGCTTGGTCGGCCGATCGGTGAGCGAGAGCCGCCCGGCGCTCTGCTTCGCGCCGATCTCCAGCGCCTTGTCGAGCAGCCAGGCGGACATGCCGCCCTTCTTCTCGATCGCCTTGCTGATCCGGGTGCGCAGCACCTCGAACAGGCGCGGCACGACGAACATGATCGTCGGACGCACTTCCTCGATATTGGCGGCGAGCTTGTCGAGGCCCTCGGCGTAGTAGATCTGGCCGCCCAGCCCGATCGGGAAATGCTGCCCGCCAGTATGCTCATAGGCGTGGGAGAGCGGCAGGAACGACAGAAACACCTCGTCGTCCCAACCGAAATCCTCGGAGATCAGCGCCGCGCAGCCGTTCACATTGTGCAGCAGCGCGCCATGGTGCTGCATCACGCCGCGCGGCGCACCGCCGGTGCCGCTGGTGTAGATGATGCAGGCCAGGTCGTTGCGCTGGAAATCCGCCTCCGCCGCAACGCGCGCGGGGTCGGCGGGATGATCCGCGATCAGCCGGTGCCAGTCGTGGAAATCGATGCTGGTCGACGGCGCGCGCATCGGGTCGATGCCGATCACCGTCTGCCCCTGGTTCGATCGCAGCACCGCGGGCATCAGCGTCCGGGCGAGCTTTTCGGTCGACACGATGATCGCGCAGGCGCCCGAATTTTCGATGATGTGCGCATGGTCGCGCTCGGTGTTGGTCGTATAGGTCGGCACGGTGACGCAGCCCGCGGCCATGATGGCGAGGTCGCTGATGCACCATTCCGGCCGGTTCTCGGCGACCAGCATCACCCGGTCGCCGCGCTTCATGCCGATCGCCTTCAGGCCCGCGGCAAGGCTCGACACCTGCCGTGCCGCCTCTGCCCAGCTCGTGGCGACCCATTGGCCGTCGCGCTTCGCCCACAGGAAGGGGGCCTCACCCTTTTCCGCCGCGCGCGTGAAGAACATGGTGACGAGGTTGGGGAAGTGTTCGAGGGTGCGCATGGCTCTCTCCTGCATGCCGGCGGCGCGTGTGGATCCCGCGCCTGCCGTAACGTCCGTGACGCGCTTTTTATTCCGAGGGGCGATTGGCGACGGGGGCCATGGGCAGCGGTTTGGTGACGCGGCCCGTCTCGTCGATCGCGGCGCCCTCGCTGCGCGGATCGGCGGCACCGACCCAGCGGTTGCCCTTCCATTCGATCGCATTGGCCTTGAGGCCCAGCGGCGCGATCTGCGTCCGTTCGCCGAGCTTGGCGAGCGCGGGCTGGAGCGCTTCGGCCGGCGTGCCCTTTTCCAGCGTCGCGACGGGGCCGGGTGCGTAGACGAGGCCGAGGCGGATCGCGTCCTCCGCCGACAGATTCCAGTCGAGCACGCCGATCAGCGCCTTGGCGATCTGCGCGATGATCGTCGATCCGCCCGCCGCACCGAGCGCGAGGCGCACCTTGCCCTGTGCGTCATAGACGATCGTCGGCGCCATCGAGCTGCGCGGGCGCTTGCCGCCCTCGACCCGGTTGGCGACGAGATAGCCTGCATCCACGGGCACGATGTCGAAATCGGTCAGTTCGTTGTTCAGCATCGTGCCGTCGACCATCAGCCCCGATCCGAACGGGCCTTCGATCGTCGTCGTCACCTCGACGACATTGCCGTCGCGATCGGCGACGGCGAGGTCGGTGGTGCCGGCGACCTCGCTGACCGGCGCGGCGGTGCGCGGCGGCGCGCCCGGCGGCGTGCCGGCGCTGACCGTCGCCATCGTCGTGCTGGGCGAGATCAGCGCAGACCGCTGCGCGATATAGGCGGGGTCGAGCATGCCCTTGATCGGCACGCGCACGAAATCGGGATCGCCGACGTACATGTTGCGATCGGCATAGGCGAGGCGCGAGCTTTCGGCGAACAGGTGCCAGGCAACCGGGCTGGCCGGACCCAGCTTGCCCATGTCGAACCGTTCCAGCTGCTTCAGGATCATCAGCACGGTGATCCCGCCCGACGAGGGCGGGCCCATGCCGCAGATCTTGTAGGTGCGATACGGCACGCACAGGTTCGGGCGCGGCTTCGCTTCGTAACTGGCGATGTCGCCGGTGGTCATCTGCGAGGGGTTGCGCGCGGCACCGTTGACCGTCGCGACAAGCTTTTGCGCCTGCGGACCGACGTAGAAGCTGTCAGGGCCGAGCTTGGCGATCCGTTCGAGCAGTGCCGCCTGCGCCGGGTTGCGGATCAGGCCGTCGGCGCCGGGCGTGAAGGTGGCGCTGCCCTGCGGCGTCAGGTCGCCGCCGAACGAGCGGACCGCGTTGTTGAACCGCGGCGAGGGCTGGAAGCCCTGCTTGGCCAGCCGGATCGCGGGCGCGAACAGCCGCGCCCAGGGCAGTTTGCCGCCGTTGCGATGCGCCAACGCCATGCCGCGCAGCGCACCCGGAACGCCGACGCTGCGGCCGCCGGGGACGGCATCGGCATGCGACAGCGGCGTGCCGTCGGCGGTGTAGAACCAGCGCGGGGTGGCGGCGTGCGGTGCGGTTTCGCGCGCGTCGATCGTGTCGATCTGGCCGGTGCGTGCGGCATGACGCACCCAGAAGCTGCCACCGCCCAGGCCGGAGCTTTGCGGCTCGACGACGTTCAACGCCAGCATCGTGGCGATCGCCGCATCGGTGGCGCTGCCGCCGGCCTTCAGCATCTCGACGCCCGCCGCCGCGGCACGCGGATCGGCGGCGCTGACCATGCCGGGCACTTTGGGCCCGGGCGCCGTCGCTCCGGGTGCTCTGGGTCGCACCGGGGTCTTCGCCGGTGCCGCGAGGGCGGGCAGCGGCAGTGATAGGACGGCGAGCGTCAGGGCAAGTCTTGTCATCGCGGCGAAACCTAACGCCTCGCCGCGTCAGGGCAAGCCGTTACGCCCCTACGGCATCCGTGACGCTGGCGAAGCCGTCTCGGGCGAGGCATGCGTCGAGATCGGTCAGGATGCGGCGGGCAAGGCCGGGTCCTGCGAAGACCAGCGCCGAATAGAGCTGCACGAACGATGCGCCCGCGCGGATGCGCGTATAGGCTTCCGCGCCGCTGTCGACGCCGCCCGCCGCGATCAGCGCGATGCCGCCGCCGCTCGCCGCGCGCACATCGGCCAGGCGCTGGCGGGCGAGCGTGGTCAAGGGCGCGCCCGACAGGCCGCCCGCTTCGCTGGCATGCGGGCTGCGCAGCGGTGGGCGCGACACGGTGGTGTTGCCCATGATGATCGCAGCGATCCGCCGGTCGATCGCCGCACGCACGATGCCGTCGATCGCGGCGGCATCGAGATCGGGCGCGACCTTCAGGAACAGCGGCGTGCTGCCCCGCGCCTCGGTACAGGCGGCGAGCAGCTCGTCCAGCGCTGCGCCATGCTGCAGGTCGCGCAGGCCCGGCGTGTTGGGCGAGGAGATGTTGATCGTGACATAATCGGCGAGGGGGGCCGCGGCGGCGACGCCGGTGACGTAATCGGCGATGCGATCGGTCGCGTCCTTGTTGGCGCCGACGTTGATGCCGAGCCGGCCGGAGCGCCGTTTTGCGGCACGGGCATTGGCGAGGCCCGCGTCCAGGCCGCCATTGTTGAACCCCATCCGGTTGATGACCGCGCGATCCGCGACCAGCCGGAACAGCCGCGGCTTGGGGTTGCCCGCCTGGGGCAGGGGGGTCAGCGTCCCCATCTCCACCGCGCCGAAGCCCATCGCGAACAGCCCGTCGACCGCCACGCCATCCTTGTCGAGGCCCGCCGCGACGCCTAGCGGATTGGCGAAGCGGAGAGCGCCGATCTGCGTCGCGAGTCGCGGGTTTGAGGTGGGAGCCGCGACGGGCAGCTTTCCGCGCACCGCCAAGGCCTTCAGCGTCAACGCATGTGCGCGCTCGGCGTCGAGGGTGAACAGCAGCGGGCGCAGGATCTGATACATGGTGGCGCCCATCGCATTGGGGAGGGCGAAGGTCAAAGCGGTCCGCTTCCGCTTCGTCATCACTTCGTCCCTAATCCTCTCCCTCGTCATCCCGGCGAAGGCCGGGATCCATGGACCCGATGCCCTCCGCGGTTCCTGCCCAACACCAGCGTCCCCCGTCCATGGATCCCGGCGTCCGCCGGGATGACGGAGGATGAGGGCGCTCCACCCACCTCATCCGTCATTCCCGCAAAGGCGGGAATCCATAACCTCTACCGGTGCGGCCCCAGCGAAGACCTGCGCGTCTGGATTCCCGCCTCCGCGGGAATGACGAGGGGGGCGGGCCCCCCTTCCGCACCATATCGACCCGCCCGCGACCCAAACGCCACACCCCGCTTGACCCCGCCACACAAACCCCTATCTGGCAATCGGATCGAATTGATCCGATTTGCGAGCCGTTCTCAACAACCGGCGTGCAACAAGCAGTTCGGAGCCATGCGCCTTTCCAGCCTCGCCGATTATGCGGTCGTGATGATGTCCGCCGCCGCGCGCCATTGCGGTGCCGCGGGCCGGCTCAACGCGACGCTGCTCGCCGAGGAAACAGGCGTGCCGCTGCCCACCGCGCAGAAGCTCGTCAGCCGCCTGTCCTCCGCCGGCCTGATCGAAAGCACGCGCGGCACTGGCGGCGGCTTTCGCCTGTCGCGCCCGCCCTCCGCGATCAGCCTCGCCGACATCGTCGAGGCGGTCGAGGGCCCGATCCAGCTGACCTCCTGCGTCGAGGGCAGCCGCCACGACTGCGCCATCGAAGGCGCGTGCCAGGTTCGCCCGCATTGGGGCATCGTCAACGAAGCCGTCCGCGGCGCGCTCGCCGGTGTCAGCCTCGCCCATCTCTCCCGCGCGCCGGCCGCCGCCGCCGCGCCCCGCATTCCTGTACAGGTGTAACCCATGGCCACCAAGAACGCCGAAGCCTATGCGGCCGTCTCCAAGACCTACGAATGGGGCTTCACCTCCGATATCGAACAGGACTTTGCGCCCAAGGGGCTGAGCGAAGACACCGTCCGCTACATCAGCGCCAAGAAGGAAGAGCCCGAATGGATGCTCGACTGGCGCCTGAAGGCCTTCCGCCTGTGGCAGACGCTGGAGGCGCCGGACTGGGCCAAGCTCAACGTACCTCCGATCGATTACCAGGACGCCTATTATTACGCCGAGCCCAAGGCGAAGCCGAAGCTTGGGAGCCTGGACGAGGTCGATCCCGAAATCCTGCGCGTCTACGAAAAGCTCGGCATTCCACTCGAAGAGCAGAAGATGCTCGCCGGTGTCGAGGATGGCAGCGAGCCCAAGCGCCGCGTCGCGGTGGATGCGGTGTTCGACAGCGTGTCGGTGGCGACGACGTTCCGCAAGGAACTGGAGGCCGCCGGCGTCATCTTCCGCTCGATCAGCGAAGCGATCCGCGAATATCCCGACCTTGTGAAGAAGTGGCTCGGCAAGGTCGTGCCGCAGCGCGATAACTATTTCGCAACGCTCAACAGCGCGGTCTTCAGCGACGGCACGTTCGTCTACATTCCGGAGGGCGTACGCTGCCCGATGGAGCTGTCGACCTATTTTCGCATCAACGCCGAAAATACCGGCCAGTTCGAACGTACGCTGATCGTCGCCGACAAGGGAAGCTACGTCAGCTACCTCGAAGGGTGCACCGCGCCGATGCGCGACGAGAACCAGCTGCACGCGGCGGTCGTCGAACTCGTCGCGATGGACGATGCCGAGATCAAATATTCGACCGTCCAGAACTGGTATCCGGGCGACGAGGACGGCAAGGGCGGCATCTACAATTTCGTCACCAAGCGCGCGTTGTGCCAGGGCAAGAACAGCAAGGTGTCGTGGACGCAGGTCGAAACCGGCAGTGCGATCACCTGGAAATATCCGTCCTGCGTGCTCGCGGGCGACGGATCGGTCGGTGAATTCTACTCGGTCGCGGTGACGAACAATCGCCAGCAGGCCGACACCGGCACCAAGATGATCCACCTTGGGAAGAACACCAAATCGACCATCGTGTCGAAGGGGATCAGCGCCGGTCGCTCCGACAACACCTACCGCGGGCTGGTGCGCGTCGCGCCGACCGCGGAGAATGTCCGCAACTTCACCCAGTGCGACAGCCTGCTCTTGGGCGACCAGTGCGGCGCCCACACCGTGCCGTACATCGAGGTGAAGAACCCCAGCGCGCAGATCGAGCACGAAGCGACGACGTCGAAGATCAGCGAGGACCAGCTGTTCTACGCGATGTCGCGCGGGTTGGACCAGGAAGCGGCGGTCGCGCTGATCGTCAACGGCTTCGCCCGCGAAGTGCTGCAACAGCTGCCGATGGAGTTTGCAGTCGAGGCGCAGAAGTTGCTCGGTATCAGCCTCGAGG
This sequence comes from Sphingomonas sp. DC4900, assembly GCF_049896485.1. Taxonomy (NCBI): domain Bacteria; kingdom Pseudomonadati; phylum Pseudomonadota; class Alphaproteobacteria; order Sphingomonadales; family Sphingomonadaceae; genus Sphingomonas; species Sphingomonas sp. DC4900. The sequence continues at coordinate 106,416 of NZ_JAFCUK010000003.1, read as the reverse complement.
GGAGTGTGGGGTGATCCATCTGTGGTTGGTCACAACTCTTAGAGTTGGGTTTTCCACATTTCTGATAAGCGGCTTAGCCCCGTCTATTCCGCGCGGCGCTACGGCATTTGGGGATTTGGCGTGAAGAAGGCCGAAAATCCCAGACGATATTGGCTCAACATGGGACTGCTAGCCATCGGTTTTGCAATGATGTCGTTAATTGCGATTGTATTTGCATTTATCGTCTTGGCTAACGCGGGGTTTCTAGGAACTGACTTTTAACAATGCTGAAAATTGAAAACCTCCACGCCGAGATCGACGGCAAGCCGATCCTCAAGGGCCTTAGCCTCACCGTTAACGCGGGCGAGATCCATGCGATCATGGGTCCGAACGGCGCGGGCAAGTCGACGCTCGGCTACGTGCTCGGCGGTCGCCCCGGCTATGAGGTGACCGAAGGCTCGATCACCTTCGACGGCATCGACCTGCTCGACCTCGAGCCCAACGAACGCGCCGCCGCCGGCGTGTTCCTCGGCTTCCAATATCCGGTTGAAATTCCCGGCGTCAGCAACGTCCAGTTCCTGCGCGAGGCCTTGAACGCCCAGCGCGCGACGCGTGACGAAAAGCCGCTGTCGGGCGCCGAATTCCTGAAGCTCGCCCGCGCGCAGGCCGCGTCCCTCGAAATGGACGCCGAGATGCTCAAGCGCCCGGTCAACGTCGGCTTCTCGGGCGGCGAGAAGAAGCGCAACGAGATGGTGCAGATGGGCATCGTCGATCCCAAGTTCGCGATCCTCGACGAGACCGATTCGGGGCTCGACATCGACGCGCTGCGCATCGTCGGCGACGGCATCAACCGCATCATGCGCAAGGCCGACAAGGCGGTGCTACTGATCACCCACTATCAGCGCCTGCTCGATTACGTGCAGCCCGATCACGTCCATGTGCTGGCCGACGGCCGCATCGTCCGGTCGGGCGGGCCGGAGCTGGCGTTGGAGCTGGAGAAGGAAGGCTATGCGGGGGTGGTCGCGTGACGCCGTCCCTAAAGTCCTCCCTCGCGAAGCGGGGGAGGGGGACCGTTCGCGCAGCGAATGGTGGAGGGGGCGTCTCCGCATATGCGAGCCTCGCCGCATCCTCCCCCTCCGTCACGGCTGCGCCGCGCCACCTCCCCCTGGCGGGGGAGGACTGGAAGCCAAGCGCCGCAGGCATCACCTCGCTCCCTATCCGCGTCTCCGCGTCTCCGCGTGAAACCTCGTCTCTTCGCGTCTTCGCGTTGTCGCGCGATCAAAAGAGCCTCGCCGCATGACCGACGTCCTCGACCTTCCCACCACCCGCGACGAGGCGTTCCGCTGGGCTGACATGCCCGCGTTGCAGGCCGCGCGCGCGCTGTCCGCGACGACGGCAGCGATCCCGCAAGCGATTCTGGCCGATGCCATCCGGCTGGTGTTCGTGGACGGCGATCTGGTCGACCAACCGGCCGGGCTCGACATCGCGCCCATGACGCTCGCCAGCGACCACCCGCTCGCCCGCCACGCGGCGGGGCAGGGGCTTGGCGTGACGCTCGCGCCCCGGAGCGTCACCCGCCTCGAGATCGTCCGCGCCAATGCGGGCGGTGACGGCCACACCCCGCTCAGCATCACGCTCGGCGAAGACGCCGTCCTCACGCTGGTCGAGACCTATACCGGCGCCGGTTGGACCAACACGCTGACCCGGTTCGATCTGGGCAAGGGCGCCCGCGTCATGCGCGCGGTGCGGATCGTGCAGGACGCCGGCTTCGTCTCGACCCGCGACGAGGTGGCCATCGCGGAAGCCGCCAGCTTCGTCAGCGTCGCATTGGGCGCCACCGCTGCAGGCACCCGCCTCGACGCCGCGCTGACCCTCAATGGCGACGGAGCCTATGCCGAATTAGGCGGCGCGCTGCTGACCCGTGACGAACAGCGCCAGGAATGCGCAGTCCGCGTCCGCCACGCACACCCCAACGGCCAGTCGCACCAACTCTGGCGCGCGGTCGCTGCCGACCGCTCGACCGTCAGCCTCGCCGCCGCGGTCGAGGTGGCGCGCGATGCGCAGAAGACCGACGGCGAACAGTCGCTGCGCGGCCTGCTGCTGCAACGCACCGCGACGGTGAACCTGAAGCCCGAGCTAGAAATCTTCGCCGACGACGTGAAGTGCGCGCACGGCGCGACGGTCGGCGAACTGGACGCGCGCGCGCTCTTCTACATGCAGAGCCGTGGTATCCCCGCCGCGCGCGCGAAGGCGCTCCTCACGCGCGCGTTCGTTGCGGACGCGCTCGACCGGATCGCCGACGAAGCGGTGCGCGATGTGTTCGCGGCCGACGCCGATGTGTGGCTGGAGCGGGCGTTGTGAGGGTGTCGACCCCAAATCCTCCCCGGCACGGGGAGGGGGACCATGCGCAGCATGGTGGAGGGGCAGCCCGGCAGGGCTGTCGCTGGGGGCTGCCCCTCCACCACGTCGCTGCGCGTCGCGGTCCCCCTCCCCGTGCCGGGGAGGAATTGAGAGCAAGACGTACCCTCCACTTCGTCCACTTCCGCGCGTGCGGAGCCGTCGCATGACCGCCACCGAAGCTCCGCTCGACCGGCTCGCCGACTTCCCCGCGATCCCCGCCGGCTGGGCGTATCTCGACACCGCCGCCACCGCGCAGAAGCCGCAGCCCGTGCTCGACGCGATTGCCCGCGCCTATGGCGAGACCTATGCGACCGTCCACCGCGGCGTGTACCAGCGCTCCGCCGATATGACGCTGGCCTATGAGGCCGCGCGGCAGAAGGTCGCCCGCTTCATCGGAGCGGCCACCCCAGACGAGATCGTCTTCACCCGCGGCGCGACCGAAGGCATCAACCTTGTCGCGCAATGCTGGGCGGCGACGCAGCTCAAGGCCGGCGACCGCATCCTGCTGTCGATGCTGGAGCATCACAGCAACATCGTGCCGTGGCAGATGGTCGCCGAGCGGGTCGGCGCCGCGATCGACGTGCTGCCGCTGACGGACGACCATCGCATCGACCTCGACGCGATGGAGCGCATGCTGACGCCGCAGCACAAGCTGGTCGCGCTGGCGCATGTGTCGAACGTGCTCGGCTCGGTGCTCGACGCCAAGCGCGCGACCGACCTCGCGCACGCCGTCGGCGCGAAGATCCTGCTCGACGGCTGCCAGGCGGTGCCGCGCGTTGCGGTCGACGTCGCTGCGATCGGCTGCGACTTCTACGTCTTCTCCGGCCACAAGCTTTACGGCCCGACCGGGATCGGCGTGCTGTGGGGCAGGGGCGATTTGCTCGCGGCGATGCCGCCCTATCAGGGTGGCGGATCGATGATCGATCGCGTCACCTTCGCCAAGACGACCTATGCGCCCCCGCCGGGCCGGTTCGAGGCGGGCACCCCGCATATTGTCGGCGCGCTCGGCCTCGCCGCCGCGATCGATTACGTCGAGGGTATCGGCCTCGCGGCGATCCATGCGCACGAAACCGCATTGGTGCGCGATGCCCGCGCGGCGCTGTCGTCGCTCAACTCGGTCCGGCTGTTCGGGCCGGAGGACAGCGCCGGCATCGTCAGTTTTGCGGTCGAGGGGGTGCATCCGCACGACGTCGGCACCATCTTGGACGAAGGCCGCGTGGCGATCCGTGCCGGCCATCATTGTGCGCAGCCGTTGATGGAGGCGCTGGGCGTCGACGCGACCGCGCGGGCGAGCTTCGCGGTCTATAACGGCCCGCAGGATATCGAGGCGCTGGTGAAGGGCGTCGAACGCGTAACGAGGATTTTTGGATGAGCGATACGATCCGTATCGAAGAGGTGGACGCGGTGGAGACGCCGCCGCGTGCGCGCGTCGAAGACGCCGTTGAACGGCGCGTCGAGGATGCGGCCGAGCCGCGCCAGCGCGATTATCTGTCGGGCTTCCTCCAGCAGAAGCCGCAGGGCGATGCGCCCGGTGAGCCGGGCGGCGGGCTGTATGAAGGCGTGATCGACGCGCTGAAGGAAATCTACGACCCCGAAATTCCGGTCAACATCTACGACCTGGGCCTGATCTACGGCGTCGAGGTGACGGCCGAGGGGCAGGCGGTGGTGACGATGACGCTCACCACGCCGCACTGTCCGGTCGCGGAATCGATGCCGGCCGAGGTCGAGATGCGCGTCGCCGCGGTGCCGGGTATCGCCTTCGCCGATGTCAACCTCGTCTGGGACCCGCCCTGGGATCCGCAGAAGATGTCCGACGAGGCGAAACTCGAATTGGGGATGCTGTGATGGCCACCACGCTCCGTCAGCGCCCGGCGCCGCTGACCCTCACCCCATCGGCGGATGCGCGCATCGCCGACCTGATGGCGCGCGCGCCCGACGGCGCGATCGGCGTCAAGCTGTCGACGCCGCGCCGTGGCTGTTCGGGCCTCGCCTATTCGGTCGATTACGTCACCGAGGCCAAGCCCTTCGACGAGCGAATCGAGACGCCCGGCGGCACGCTGTTCGTCGACGGCGGGTCGATCCTGTACCTCGTCGGATCGACGATGGATTGGGTGGAGGACGATTTCACCGCCGGCTTCGTCTTCAACAACCCCAACGCCAAGGGCGCCTGCGGCTGCGGCGAGAGCTTCACCGTCTGAGGCGCCACCCCGTGGGCGGCGCCTTCTGGGGCGTCAGGCGCGGTTGGCGGCGCTGAGCACCGCGCGGACCGAGGCGGTGGCGATGTCGGTGTCGAGGCCGACGCCGAACACGGTCCGCCCGTCGGCGGTGCGGCATTCGACATAGGCCGCGGCCTGCGCATCGGCGCCATGGCCGATGGCGTGTTCGCTATAGTCGACCACGTCGAGGTCGGGCCCCGTCGTCTCGCCGAGCGCCGCGATGACGCCGGAAATCAGGCCATTGCCGCGGCCGGAGATCGAGCGCTCCTCGCCATCCACCGCGACGCGGCCGACGAACAGCCGATCCCCGGCGGTGCCGCGTTCCTCGTAATCGCGCAGCACGAACCGGTCGCCTTCGCGGGGCAAATAAGTCGCCTCGAACCGGCCCCAGATGTCGGCGGCACCGAGTTCGCGGCTGGTTTCGTCGGCCAGCGCCTGAACGTGACGGCTGAAATCGGCCTGGAGGCGCTTGGGCAGCTTCAGGCCCTTGTCCTGCTCGATCACCCAGGCGACGCCGCCCTTGCCGGACTGCGAATTGACGCGGATCACCGCTTCGTAGCTGCGGCCGAGGTCCGCGGGGTCGATGGGCAGATAGGGGACTTCCCACGCCTCGTCGTTCTGCTGTTCGCGGGCCGCAAAGCCCTTTTTGATCGCATCCTGATGGCTGCCCGAAAAGGCGGTGAACACCAGCTCGCCGGCATAGGGGGTGCGGGGATGGACGGGAATGCGCGTCGCATATTCCACCGTCTTCACGATGGCATCGATGTCCGACAGGTCGAGCCGCGGGTCGACGCCCTGCGTATACATATTGAGCGCGACGGTCACCAGATCGCAATTGCCGGTGCGCTCGCCGTTGCCGAGCAGGCAGCCCTCGACGCGATCGGCGCCGGCCATCAGCCCCAGCTCTGCCGCGGCGACGCCGGTGCCGCGATCGTTGTGGGTGTGGAGCGAGATCACCACCGCGTCGCGGTTCGGAATGTTGCGGCCGAACCATTCGATCTGGTCGGCATAGACGTTGGGCGTCGCGCACTCGACGGTGGCGGGCAGGTTGAAGATGATCGGCTTGTCGGCGGTGGGTTGCAGCACGTCCATCACCGCGGCGCACACCTCGACCGAGAAATCGAGTTCGGCAGTCGAGAAGGTTTCGGGGCTGTATTCGAACCGCCAGTCGGTGTTCGGCCGCTTGGCGGCCTCGTCACGCAGCACCTTGGCGCCTTCGATCGCGATCTGCTTCACCTCGGCGCGGGTCATGCCGAACACGATCTTGCGCCACGCCGGCGAGACGGCGTTGTAGAGGTGGACGATCGCCTGTTTGGCGCTGTCCAGCGACGCGAAGCTCGTCTCGATCAGGTCGCGGCGCGATTGGGTGAGCACCTGCACGAACACGTCGTCGGGGATGCGATCGGTCTTCACCAGGCCGCTGATGAAGTCGAATTCGGTCGCACCGGCGCTCGGGAACCCAACCTCGATTTCCTTGAGGCCCACCTTCACCAGCAGGTCGAAGAAGCGGGTCTTCTTTTCCGCGTCCATCGGGTCGATCAGCGCCTGGTTGCCGTCGCGCAGGTCGGTCGACAGCCAGCGCGGCGCTTGGGTGATCACCCGCGACGGCCATTGCCGATCGGGGAGGTCGATGGTGGGGAAGGGGCGGTATTTGGTCGAAGGATCGCGAAGCATGGGGAGTCCCGTCGTCGGCCGCGCGCTGCTGGCGCGGCAAGGTGGCGCTGAAGCGTTATCCGGCCCTTAGGGGAGCATGCATGAGCAGTGGCCGCCCCTAAGGGCGGGTAAGTCGCAGGGTGGCGGCGGCGCTCATCATCACGGCTGCGTCATGACGGAGCGCGGCGGCTTTGTCCACCCGCCAAACGGGCGGTGCGTGCGGAAAAGTTTCAGGCCATCCCGCACGCACGGCCATTTTATTGCGCGGTGAAGGCGGCGTTGATGTCGAGCTTAACGTCGTCGGCGACGACGGGGAGCGCATAGCCGAGGCCGAAATCGCTGCGCTTGATCATCGCGGTGCCGCGGAAGCCGAAGTTCAGCTTCTTGCTCATGGGGTTGGTGCCCGCACCGACAAAGGTCGCATCGATCGTCACCGGCTTGGTGACGTTCTTGATCGTCAGGTTGCCGGTGATCTTCGCGCGATTGCCGTTGGCGACGACCGAGGTCGAGACGAAGCGCGCGGTCGGGTAGGTGGCGGCGTCGAAGAAGTCCTTCGATTCCAGATGATGCTTGAACTGTTCCGACGTGGCCGACAGCTTGTTGATCGCGAACGTGACGTCGAGCTTCGCCGCGGCGGGGCGCTTGGGGTCGATGGTCAGCGAGCCGCCTTCGGCGCCGAACTGGCCGGACAGCATGCTGAAGCCCATGTGATTGAGCGTCCACGTCACCTGCGTGTGCGCGGGATCGACGGCATAGGTGCCGGCGGTCACGGCGGTGGCGTTGGGCGAACCGGGCAGGCCGGCGGGGGCCTGAGCGATAGCGGGCACGGCGGCAGCAGCCAGGACGGCGGCGAGGATCAGGCGCATGTGGTAGTTCTCCCTGGGAACAATTGTTTCGGGTTTGACCATAACGCTGCGCAGGGGGAAAGTGCCGGTTCGGAAACGGTTGGTTGCGCGCTTGGCTGTCGTAGTCCTCCCCCGCCAGAGGGAGGTGGCACGGCGAAGCCGTGACGGAGGGGGAGGGAAGCGACACGCCTCGGCTGGACGGGCGTCGCCGTCCTCCCCCTCCACCATTCGGCTGGCGCCGAACGGTCCCCCTCCCCCTTGCGGGGGAGGATTTACAGGACCGGCTTAGTTCTTCGCCTTGTCGACCAGCTTGTTGGCGCCGATCCAGGGCATCATCGCGCGCAGTTCGGTGCCGACCTTTTCGATCGGATGCGCGGCGGCCTGCTTGCGGCTGGCCTTCAGCTCGGGCTGGCCGGCGCGATTGTCGAGGACGAAGTTCTTGACGAAGCGGCCCGACTGGATGTCGGCGAGCACGCGCTTCATTTCCTTCTTCGTTTCCTCGGTGATGATCCGCGGGCCGGTGACGATGTCGCCATATTCGGCGGTGTTGCTGATCGAATAGCGCATGTTGGCGATGCCGCCTTCATACAGCAGGTCGACGATCAGCTTGGTTTCGTGGAGGCATTCGAAATAGGCCATTTCGGGGGCGTAGCCCGCCTCGGTCAGCGTCTCGAAACCTGCTTGGATCAGGTGGGTGATGCCCCCGCACAGCACCGCCTGCTCGCCGAACAGGTCGGTTTCGCATTCCTCGCGGAAGTTGGTTTCGATGATGCCCGAGCGACCGCCGCCGACGCCCGACGCGTACGCAAGCGCGACGTCATGGGCATTGCCGCTGGCGTCCTGATGGATCGCGATCAGGCAGGGCACGCCGCCGCCGCGGACGTACTCGCTGCGCACGGTGTGGCCCGGGCCCTTGGGCGCGATCATGATGACGTCGATGTCCGCGGGCGGCTCGATCAGGCCGAAATGCACGTTGAGGCCGTGAGCGAAGGCGAGCGCCGCGCCGGGCTTCATGTTGCCCTTGAGGTCCGCGTCCCAGATCGCCGCCTGATGCTCGTCGGGTGCCAGGATCATGACGATGTCGGCCCACGCCGCCGCTTCCTTGTTCGACAGCACCTTGAAGCCGGCGTCGATCGCCTTCTTGGCGGTCGCCGATCCTTCGCGCAGCGCGATCGCCACGTCCTTGACGCCGCTGTCGCGCAGGTTCTGCGCATGGGCGTGGCCCTGCGACCCATAGCCGACGATGGCGATCTTCTTGTCGGTGATCAGGTTCAGATCGGCGTCGCGATCGTAATAGACCTTCATTGTACTTCCTTTCGTCACCCCGGCCGTGAGCCGGGGTCCCGCTGTTGTCCCGCCAGTTGAAGAAGCGGGACCCCGGATCACGTCCGGGGTGACGGGAGGGTTGTAGGGAACGGGTGGTAAAACTTACGCCGCCTCTTTGCCGCGGGCGATGGCGACGATGCCGGTGCGGGCGACCTCGATCAGGCCGACTTCGCCCATCAGCTCGACGAACTTGTCGATCTTTTCGATCGAACCCGTCACCTCGAACACGAAGCTGGTCGTCGTCGCATCGACCACGCGGGCGCGGTACACGTCGGCGAGGCGCAGTGCCTCGATCCGGTGGTCGCCACTGCCCGCGACCTTCACCAGCGCGAGCTCGCGTTCGACATGCGCGCCCTGCGCGGTGAGGTCGGTCACCTTGTGGACGGGCACCAGCCGATCGAGCTGGGCGATGATCTGTTCCATCGTCGCCGGCGAGGCGCTGGTGACGATAGTGATGCGGCTGACCGTCTTGTCGGCGGTGATCTCGCTGACCGTCAGGCTTTCGATATTATAGCCGCGTGCGGTGAACAGGCCGGCGATCCGCGCGAGGATGCCCGGTTCGTTGTCGACGATGACCGCCAGCGTGTGGCGTTCGGTGGCTTCGGTCTTGATGTGCAAGTCAAATTCCTCCCCGGAACGGGGAGGGGGACCGCTCGCGTAGCGAGTGGTGGAGGGGGCCCTCCACCGGCGCCATCGCTTGCCGCACTCCCCCTCCACCATGCTCCGCATGGTCCCCCTCCCCGTGCCGGGGAGGAATAAAGGGTCAAACCAGCGCTTTCGCCTCGTCGTCCATCGTGCCGCTGACCTCATTGGCCTGCAGGATCATGTCGGTGTGCGCGGCGCCGCTCGGGATCATCGGGAAGCAATTGGCGAGCTTCGCGACGCGGCAGTCGACGATCACCGGGCCGTCATGGTCGAGCATCGCCTGGATGCCGTCCTCCAGCTGGTCGCGGCGGTCGATCAATATGCCCTTCCAGCCGTATGCCTCACCCAGCTTCACGAAGTCGGGCAGGCTGTCCGAATAGCTTTCGGCATAGCGGCTTTCATAGGTCAGCTCCTGCCATTGGCGGACCATGCCCATATATTCGTTGTTGAGGATGAAGATCTTGACCGGCAGGCGATATTGCGTCGCCGTCGCCAGTTCCTGGATGTTCATCTGGATGCTGGCTTCACCGGCAATGTCGATGACCAGCGCATTCGGATTGCCGAGCTGCGCGCCGATCGCGGCGGGCAGGCCATAGCCCATCGTGCCGAGGCCGCCGCTGGTCAGCCACTTGTTGGGCTTCTCGAAACCGAAGTGCTGTGCCGCCCACATCTGATGCTGGCCGACCTCGGTCGTGATGATCGGATTGCGCGCGTGCGTTGCCTCCCACAAGGCGCGGATCGCGCGCTGCGGCATGATGTCGCTGGCGGTTTCGGGGAAGTCGAGGCAACCGACCGCACGCCAGCCGGCGATGCGACGCCACCAGTCGGTGGTGTCGGGCTTGGGATGCTGGCGCGCCTTCCAGATGCGGACCATGTCCTCCATCGCATGGCCGGCATCGGCGATGACGGCGAGGTCGACGCGGACGTTCTTGTTCACGCTCGACCGGTCGATATCGATATGGACCTTGCGGCTGTTCGGACTGAACGCGTCGAGGCGGCCGGTGACGCGATCGTCGAAGCGGCTGCCGATCGCGATCACCAGATCGGCTTGGTTCATCGCCATATTCGCCTCATAGGTCCCGTGCATGCCGAGCATGCCGAGGAACTGCTGCGACGAAGCGGGGAAGGCACCGAGGCCCATCAGCGTCGAGGTGACCGGCGCGCCCGAGATGCGGGCGAGCTCGATCAGCAATTGTGACGCCGCCGGACCCGAATTGATGACGCCGCCACCGGTGTAGAGGATCGGGCGTTCCGCCGCGGCGAGCATGTCGACGACCTGCTCGATCTCGCTCTGCGGCGCCTTGACGCGCGGACGATACGTCTTGTGCTGGATCGGGCCGGGCTTGGTGTAGCGCGCGGTTGCGACCTGGACGTCCTTGGGAATGTCGACGACGACGGGGCCGGGACGGCCGCTGGTTGCGATATGGAACGCCTCGTGGATTGTGGGCCCGAGCTTCGCCGGGTCCTTCACCAGATAATTGTGCTTGGTGCAGTGGCGCGTGATGCCGACCGTGTCGGCTTCCTGGAACGCATCGGTGCCGATCAGCCCGGTCGGAACCTGGCCGGTGATGACGACCATCGGGATCGAATCGAGCAAAGCATCGGTGATGCCGGTGACCGCGTTGGTCGCGCCCGGACCCGAGGTGACGAGGACGACGCCGGGCTTGCCGGTCGAGCGCGCATAGCCTTCCGCCGCATGCGTCGCCGCCTGTTCGTGGCGGACGAGGATGTGCTTGATCCGCGTGCCGTTGGCGTTCGCCCGGAACATCGCGTCGTAGATCGGCAAGACCGCCCCGCCGGGGTAGCCGAACACGACCTCCACGCCGAGATCGCACAGCGCCTCGACCAGGATGTCTGCTCCGCTCTTTTCGCCCACGGTTCGTCTCCACCAGAATTGCGTTTGGTGCGGCGCGGGTAGCCGGACGGGCCGGGGGGGTCAACCCTTTTCTATAATAAACTTGCTATGGCGACATCGATTTCATTCGATTCTGTCGCGATGCGCCAATCTTCGGGCGGTTGATGGCGAAACCACGTATATTGCCGCTTCGCGTAGCGCCGCGTGTCGAGTTGAACCTGCGCCAGTGCGGCGTCGCGCGCGATGGCATCGCGCAGATATTCGCCGATCGGCGGCACCCCGATCGCGCGACGGATCGGCGCGTCGGCGGGCAGGTCTTTGCGGGCGAGCAGCGTGGCGACTTCCTCGATGGCGCCGTTGGCGAACATCGCTTCGCAGCGGGCGTCGATCCGGTCGAACAGCGCCGAACGGTCGGGGAGCAGGATCGCGGCGGCGAGCCGGATGCGGTCGCCGATGCCGCCGACCCGCTGCGCCTGCCAATGCGCGAGCGGCCGGCCGGTCGCGCGCACCACTTCCAGCGCGCGCGCCACCCGCGTCGTGTCGGCCGGGGCGAGGCGGGCGGCGGCGGCAGGGTCTTCCTGCGAGAGCAGACGATGCGCCTCGGCCACCGGCAGGCCGCGCACGTCGGCGCGGATGGCGGGATCGATCGGGGGCACGGGCGCGATGCCGTCGAGCAACGTGCGCATGTACAGGCCAGTGCCGCCGACCAGGATGGGCAGGCGGTCCTCGGCGTGGACGGCGTCGATCGCGGCGCGCGCCTCGTCCGCCCAGCGCGCGGCGGAATAGTGCGCGTCGGCACCATCGACATGGCCGAACAGGCGATGCGGCACGCGCGCCTCTTCCGCGGCATCGGGGCGGGCGGTGAGGATTCGGAGGTCGGCGTAGACCTGGCTCGCGTCGGCATTGATGACGACGCCGTCGTGGCGCTCGGCGAACCGGATCGCCGCAGCGGACTTGCCGCTGGCGGTCGGCCCTGCGATGAGCGCGACGCTTGGTTTGGGGTGGGAGACGGACATGTTCACGGCGACGCTCATAGGCGAAGCGCTGACGCGAGGCGACCTGTCGGCCGCAGCCGACCGGCTGGCGGCGGCGGGATGTGCGCCCGGCGCGGCGGCGTGGCTGGACGAGGGCGTCGCGGCGGATGTGCCGTTCGCCCGTGATGCGGCGGCGGGGCGCGGGGCGCTGGAGGGCGCGTTCGCCGCCACCGACGTCATCGTTCAACCGACCGCGACGCGGCGGAAAGCGCTGCTCGTCGCCGACATGGATTCAACGATGATCACCGTCGAATGCATCGACGAACTCGCCGACTATGCCGGGATCAAGGCGGAGGTGTCCGCCGTCACCGAGGCGGCGATGCGCGGCGAGCTCGACTTCGAAGGGGCGCTGGACGCCCGCGTCGCGCTGCTAAAAGGTCTGAGCGAAGACGTGATCGCGCAATGCCTTGCCGAGCGGGTGACGATCATGCCGGGTGCCAAGGCACTGGTGCGGACGGTGCGCGCGCAGGGCGGGCATGCGGTGCTGGTGTCGGGCGGCTTCACGCGGTTCGCCGAGCCGGTGGCGGCGGAGATCGGCTTCGACCGGGCGATTGCCAACGTCCTGTTGATCGAGAACGGTCGGCTGACGGGCACGGTCGCCAAGCCGATCGTGGGGTCGGCGACCAAGGAGGAGACGCTGCGTGCCGCGATTGCGGAGCGTGGGATCGACCCGGCGCTGAGCCTGGCGGTGGGGGACGGCGCGAACGATCTTGCGATGATCGGCGCGGCGGGGCTGGGCGTGGCCTATCACGCCAAGCCGATCGTCGCCGCCGCGGCCGCGGCGCGGGTGGATCATGGGGATTTGACCGCGTTGCTCTACGCGCAGGGCTATGCGCGCAAGGATTGGGCGGCGTAGGCGACGATCCGCATCCACCCTGTCACCCGGAACGAGTCCGGGGTGACGGGGAAGGCAGGCCGCCCGAACCTCGCCGAGGTTAGGGCGCCACCACCACGCAGGACACGCCCGATGCCGCGCAGGCCTTCTGCGCCGCGACCTTGTTGGCGAAGCCGCTGGCCTGCAGCCGGATCACGTTGCCCGCCTTCGCGTAGACGGGCTGCGCGCCGCCCAGCTTGCCGCGGACGCGCGCCCATTGCGTGCTGGCATTCGCCTGGGTGCTGAACGCGCCGAGCTGGATCTTCCAAGATCCGCCCATGGCGGCGGGAGCAGCGGCGGCGGCCGGCGCTTTGCGGATCGGCTCATGCGGCGCGATCCGGTCGTTGACCGGGCGATCGGGCGAGCGCTGGTGCGGCGGGATGACGTCCTCCGGCTTGCGCGGCGGCGTCTTGGCGGGACGGGGCGTTTCGACCGTGCGGGAGGGCGGCACGGTGGTCGTCGCCACGGCGGTATTGCGCTGGCCGGCAGGCGGCGCATTGCGCAACTCGTCGCGATACCGCTGCGCCAGCGCCGTGCCGCGCTCGCGATCGGCCGGGGTGATGTACTGGTCCATCTGCGCCAGCGTTTCCGACGCGGCCTTCAGACCGGCCTGCGAGGCCAGCGTCATCAGCGCATAGGCACGCGGATAATCGCGCGGCACGCCGTCACCGTTGAACAGCATCGTGCCGAGCACCAGCTGCCCGCGCGGCTCACCGCGGGCGACCGACTTTTCCAGCCACGGCGCAGCCTCGGCCTTGCGACCCGACTGGAACAGCGCGAGCCCGTAATTGTCCTGCGCCTGAAAATGGCCCTGGAGCGCCGCCTTGCGGAACCAGCTTTCCGCAAGCGCCGGGTCGACCGGCACGCCGCGGCCGAGTTTATACGCCTGGCCAAGGTTGAACTGGGCATCGGCGTCGCCCGCCACCGCCGGCCCGCGCCATTGTGCGACCGCGCCATCGTAATCGCCGCGACCCCAGGCGTCGACACCCGCCTTGACGCTTTGCGCGCCCGCCGGCGTGGCGAGCGCCATGCCCGCCGCCAGCGCCGCGCGTGCGAGTCCACCGAAGTTCCGCATTCCGCTGCCCTTTTTGATCCCGTGTTGCCGCCACCATGCCCCGCCAGACGGCGCAAGGCAAAGTGGGATCGCCGCACACCGTCCCATTAACCGGTTCTTAGCCTCGATCTGACAGGTATCGCGACAGATTTGGACGGTTCGAAGGGAAGCTATGCGCGTCCTCGCGGTGGCATCGCAAAAGGGTGGGTCGGGCAAGACGACCTTGTCGGGGCATCTCGCCGTGCAGGCGCAGATGGCCGGCAATGGTCCCGTCGTGCTGATCGACATCGACCCGCAGGGCAGCCTGTCCGAATGGTGGAACGAGCGGACCGCCGACTTTCCCGCCTTCGCGCAGACCACGGTCGCGCGGTTGCAGGCCGACCTGGAAGTCTTGCGGCAGCAGGGATTCAAGCTGGCGCTGATCGATACGCCGCCGGCGATCACCATGGCAATCCAGAGCGTCATCGCCGTCGTCGAACTCGTCGTCGTGCCGACGCGGCCCAGCCCGCACGATCTGCGCGCCGTGGGTGCCACCGTCGATCTGTGCGAGCGGGCGGGGAAGCCGGTGGTGTTCGTCATCAACGGCGCGACGCCGCATGCCCGGATCACCAGCGAGGCCGCGATCGCGCTGTCGCAGCACGGCACCGTCGCCCCCACCACCATTCACCAGCGCACCGATTTCGCGGCATCGATGATCGATGGCCGAACCGTGATGGAGGTCGACCCGGACGGACGATCCGCGGCAGAGATCACGGAATTGTGGACGTTTGTCGCCGACCGGCTGGAAAAGAATTTCCGCCGGACCGTGTTCAGCGTGCCGAATGCGTCGGGCCATGCCGGTTTCGGCGCGCGTCCGGCGGGTGGTGGCTTCGGTCGCCGGGTGATCGGGGGCTGATCGCGTGACCGCTTCGCCCAAGCCGATGGCGGCCTTGTCGTCCGGCCTGCTCGCCCGCAAGGGACAGGCGCGGCCGGCGATGCGCAGCGGCGCGCTGATGAGCTTTCCCCCCAGCCAGAGCGATGACCTCGGCTGGAACGACATGGGGGCGGCAGACAGCGTTCCACCCGTGCTCGTCCAGCGCGACCTGCTCGAGGCGCAAATCGGCCGACCCGCCGCCGTTGCCGAGGTATCCCTTGCCGCAGCCCAGCGCATCCGGCGCGAGACGCCAACCGAAGGGCAGGCGGCCCTGGCGTTGCGCATCGATGCCGATCGGCATCTGCGGCTGCGGCTGGCGAGCGCCATCACCGATCGATCCGCACAGGATCTGCTGACCGACGCCCTCGACGCGCTGCTCGTCGCGGTGCCCGAGGTCGATACGCTCGTCGCGCAATTGTCGCGCGCAAGGACTCGGCCATGACCCGGCCGCACCGCACCAGGGTCGCGAAACACTGGGGGTTTATCCGATGACACCGCGTCTCATCCTGTCGCTCGGCCTGTCCGCGCTCGTGCTCGGCGGCACGATGGTCGGCTGCACCGCGACGGGCAATCACCTTGCCAAGGCGAGCGACCGCGCGGCGGCGCGTACCGCCAAGGCGGCGCATCGCGACGCCGAAAAGGCCGCGCGCGCGCTGGCGACGCGGGACCCGTCTGCAGTGGCCTATGCTGAGAGCGCGGTATCGCAGGCACCGCGCGACGCGGGCTATCGCATGCTGCTCGGCCAGGGCTATCTGCAGGCAGGGCGCTTCGCTTCGGCACGCGACACCTTTGCCGATGTCGTCGACCTGATGCCGGGCAACGGCAAGGCCGCGCTCAACCTCGCGCTCGCGCAGATCGCGACGGGCGACTGGTCTGCGGCGCGCGCGACGCTGGATGCCCATGCCAAGGATATCCCCGCGGCCGACCTGGGCCTCGCCACGGCGCTGGCCGGCAATCCGGCGGGCGCGATCACGATCCTCGACGCTGCGGCGCGCGCGCCGGGCGCGACCGCGAAGATCCGCCAGAACCTCGCGTTGAGCTATGCGCTCGCCGGGCGCTGGGACATGGCCCGGATCGCCGCGGCGGCGGATATGTCGTCCGCCGATCTCGACGCGCGCATGGAGCAATGGGCCGCCTTCACCCAGCCGAAGGGCGCGCCCGATCAGGTCGCGAGCCTGCTCGGCGTGCGGCCGGTTGCCGATACGGGCCGGCCGGTGGCGCTGGCGCTCAACGCGCCGACGCCGGTGACGCCGATCCCGGATGCGCCGGTGCAGACGGCCGCGGTCGAGACGCCCACGCCGGTTGCCGCTGAGGCGCCCGCACCGGTGGTCCAATTCGCAAAGGTCGACCTCCCACCGCAGCACGATGCGGTGCAGCCAGCGCCGACGATGCTGATCCGCGCCGATGCCACCCCCGCCAAGCTGGCACTTGCCGCCAGCGGTCAGCGCCATGTGGTGCAGGACGTGCCTGCGGCGACGCCGCTCGTCCGCTCCGCGCCGGCGGGCGACTGGTTCGTCCAATTGGGTGCGTTCAGCAACCCGGCGGTGGCCCGGTCTGGCTGGGCCAATGCGACGCGCCGTTTCGCCTCGCTGTCCGGTCATCAGCCGACGGGCGCGCGCTTCGCCGCCGAACAGGGGTCGCTGTACCGTCTGTCGGTGGGTGGCTTTACCCGCGATGCGGCGGTGCAGATGTGCCGCGCCTATCGCGCCAAGGGCGGCGCCTGCTTCGTCCGCCGCGAGGCGGGGGATCGCATCGCGCAATGGCTGCGCACGCCGGTGCAATTGGCGTCGCGCTGACGGGCAAGCGGAGCGCGCGGGTCGCCTAGGCGATCTCGCGTCCGCCCTTCCACACGCGGAGCACGCGGCCCTGTACGGGCAGGCCGTCGAAGGGTGTGTTGCCTTCGGAGGCGAAGGCGGTGCCATCGACCTGCCACGGCGTTTCCGGATCGAACAGCATCAGGTCCGCCGGCTGCCCGGCGGCTAGCGTGCCCGTCTCCAGTCCCAGCACGCGCGCAGGGTTGACCGACAGCATCGCCAGCAGCCGTTCGAGCGGCAGCAGCCCGTCGCGTACCAGCATGAGCCCCAGCGGCAGCAACGTCTCCGCGCCCGCCATGCCGGCCGCCGAATCGACGAAGGGAAGGCGCTTGGCCTCCGGGCCGTGCGGATCGTGGCCCGAGCACAGCACGTCGATCGTCCCGTCCGCGATCGCGGCGCGGGCGGCCTGCCGGTCGCTCTCGCTGCGCAGCGGCGGGGAGACATGGGCGTAGGTACGGAAATCGCTCATCGCGATATCCGACAGATGCAGATGGGCGGGCGTGATGCCGCAGGTGACGCGGACCCCGCGGCGCTTGGCGGCGCGGATCAGGTCGAAGGCCGCAGCGGTGGTCGCCTGCCGGATGTGCAGCCGGGCGCCGGTTTCCTCCGCCAGCATCAGGTCACGCGCGACGGCCAAGGCTTCGGCGATCGCGGGGGCGGCGGGCAGGCCGTGCCGCGTCGCCGTCTCGCCATCGGTCGCGACGGCGCCCGCGGTCAATGCGCCATCCTCGGCATGGGCGACGACGGCGATGTCGAGGTCACGCGCGTAGGCGAGAACGCGCAGCATGACGCCCGAATCGGCGATCCAGCCGCGACCCGTGCCGACCGCACGCGCGCCCGCGGAGGCGCAGATCGCCATTTCCGCCATCTCGGCCCCGGCCAGACCGCGCGTTGCCGCGGCGATGGGGTGAATCCACAGGTCGGGCTTGCCGATCAGTGCGGCGCGCTGGACGATGCCGGGATCGTCCAGCACCGGATTGCCATCCGGCATCAGCGCGACGCGGACGATGCCGCCCGCCCGGAAGGCGGCGCGATCGATGCGGAATACGCCGAGGTCGACGATACCGGGGCTGAGCGTCTTGCCGCCGCAATCGACGATCGTCGCATCGGCGGGCACGTCGATCGTACCGCTGGCGACGATCGCGCCGTCGCGGACCAGCAGGCTGCCGTCGCGGACGCCGCCGGTGGGGCAGGCGAGGCGGGCGTTGATGAAGCCGATCACGCTCATGCCCAGCCCTCCACCTTGCGCGCGCGGCGGGTGAGGACGTCGAGGCAGGCCATGCGCACCGCCACCCCCATCTCCACCTGTTCGGTAATCGCCGATTGCGGCCCGTCCGCGACGCTCGAATCGATCTCGACACCGCGGTTCATGGGGCCGGGGTGCATGACCAACGCGTCGGGCAGCCGTGCGATTCGCTCCGGCGTCAGGCCGTAGCGGAGCCGATATTCGCGGCTCGACGGAATATAATCGCCTGCCATCCGCTCGTTCTGGACGCGCAGCATCATGACGACGTCGGCGCCGACCAGCGCCTTGTCGAAATCGGTGAAGGGGGTGACGCCCATCCGCTCGATCGCCCTGGGCATCAGCGTCGAGGGTGCGCAGACGCGGACCTCTGCGGCGAGCGCGGTGAGCGCGAGGATGTTCGATCGCGCGACGCGGCTGTGCAGCACATCGCCGCAGATCACCACGCGCTGGCCGGCGATGCTGCCACGGCGGCGGCGGATGGTCAGCGCGTCGAGCAGCGCCTGCGTCGGATGTTCATGGCGGCCGTCGCCGGCGTTGAGCACCGGGCAGTCGACCTTGTCCGCGATCAGCCGCACCGCACCGCTCGCCATGTGGCGGATGACGATCACGTCGGCGCGCATGGCGTTCAGCGTCTGCGCGGTGTCGATTAGCGTCTCGCCCTTCTTCACGCTCGACTGCGCGGCGTGCATGTTGACGACGTCCGCGCCCAGGCGCTTGCCCGCGATTTCGAAGCTGAGCAGCGTGCGCGTGCTGTTTTCAAAGAAGGCGTTGATCTGCGTGAGGCCGTCGAGGCGTTTGTCGGGCGCCGCATGGTTGCGGTTCGCGGCGATCCAGGTTTCCGCTTCGTCGAGCAGAAAGGCGATCTCATGCGGCTGAAGGCCGTCGATGCCGGTCAGGTGCCGGTGCGGGAAAACGGCGCCGCCCGGAAGCTGGGCGGCGGGGCTGTGATCGGAGGCTTGCATCAAGTCGCCCGGTTAGCGGGCGCGCGGGGCAGGAGCAACCGGGAAGGGCCGTGGTCGCATCATCACGATACCCCGCCGCCATGGGCTAGAGCCGGCTGACATATAGAACCGATCGTGCTGGTGAGCAGGCCGCCGAGCCCCCCAGGCTCGGCTGAAACCATCCGGGGGATGATTTCACCTGGCTCACTGTCGAAGCACAGGTGCCCGTAAGTGCCGACTTCGCCTGTGGCGTCCCGCCCTTCGACAGGCTCAGGGCGAACGGAAAAGCGGGATGAACGCCACGTCATCATGCACTAGCCGCGAACCGGGCGGCAGACAGCGGGCAAAAAAATAGCGGCCCGAAGACCGCTATTTCCCAACCGAAGTTGTCACAGCAACTTAGTTGCTGTCGGCCTTGCCGCTGTTGTCGTCAGCGACGACGACGATGCCAGCAGCCACAAAATAGCGGCCCGAAGACCGCTATTTCCCAACCGAAGTTGTCACAGCAACTTAGTTGCTGTCGGCCTTGCCGCTGTTGTCGTCAGCGACGACGACGATGCCAGCAGCCACGGCAGCGACCGCCAGAACGGCGATCAGGATGCCGCCACCGGCCAGCTCGTTCTTCTTGCCCGACACCGAACCGGTGCGGACCGACTTGGCGACCGACAGGCTCGCCGCCGGGTTCGCCGGAGCGGCAACCGCCGGAGCAACAGCCATCGTCGCGGCCGCAGCGGCCATCAGATACTTCCCAAGACGCATAAAAACTCCCTCTTCATGTTCGTCACGGTCGCCCTGCCATAAACAGGTAAACAAGACAACCACTCACGCCGGCCGTTTACGCTCGCGGACAGCATTTCATACGACACCGGATGATGCCGTCTCCGCGGTCATAGCAGGGGTCGGTCCGGCATGAACCCCCCCATATGCCGCGCCAACAACGCCTGACCGGGCCAGAGTATCCCTTCAGCCCGTCAGCCGACCTGCACGGTCCAGCGCTCGGCGCCCTCCAGTCCCAGCGCGGTCAGTCGGCCAGTCTGGTAGGCGCCCGTATCGACGCCGATGCGATAGCCCTGCACGTCGACATCCTCGCTGATCGTGTGGCCGTGGACGATCACCTTTTCCAACGGGCCGCTGTGATCGAGGAACGGCTTGCGAATCCAGCGCAGGTCGGCGCTGCGCTGGGCCGACAGATCGGTATCGGGTCGGACGCCGGCGTGGACGAAGGCATAATCGCCGATGACGATCAGGTCTTCGAATCGCTCGACGAACGCCTGATGCGCGGCCGGCACATGGCGCTGCATCGCCTGATGCAGCTCGTCATAGTCCATCCGGTCATACTCGGTGGAATCGACGCCGTAGCTCAGGATCGTCTCGCGCCCGCCGATGCGGCAGAACATGCGCAGCGCCTTCGGGTCGCCCTTCAGCGCGTCGAGGAACACCTCTTCGTGATTGCCGAGCAGGAACCGGGTGGCGGGGCGGTCTGCGGCCAGACGGTACAGCCGCCCGATGACACCCGCCGAGGCCGGGCCGCGATCGACCAGGTCGCCGAGGAAGATCAACGTCGTTTGCGCGCGCCCGCGCGCCGCGTCGTCCGCGTCGATCGCGGTGAGCAGGCGGCTCAGCTGGTCGTCGCAGCCATGGATATCGCCCACCGCATAGACGCGTTCGCCATCCGGGATCGCAGGAGTGGGAGCGGCCGCCGCGCGGCGCCCCTGAAACAACTTTTTGAGCATGAAATCCCGTCAGTCGAGCAGGCAGGGCAGATAGGGCGCCGCATCGGTGGCGGCAACACCCTGAACCGCGCCTGACGGGCGGTGCCTACCCGGCGAGGCGGAGCGCGTCGCGCGCCGATCGGGGGGCGGGCTGGTCCGGCCAGATGCCGCGTGTATCGAGCACCAGCTTGTCGGCGCGCTCCTCCAGCGGCACTGATCGGAACACGTCATGATCGACCAGCACGATCATGATCGGGCAGGCATCGATGGCCGCGTCGATGTCGATCAGCGTCGCGCCATGGGCTTCCAGCGCGGGGGGCAGGCGGTCGGCATAGGGTTCGACGATCCTCACGCGCGCACCGAACCGTTCGCTGAGCGCCTGCGCGACGCGGAGCGCCGGGCTCTCGCGGAAGTCGTCGATATTCGCCTTGAACGCGAGGCCCAGGCACGCCACCGGCGCGCCGGGATGCGCCTCGATCAGCGCCGCGGCCTGGGCGATGACGTGATCGGTCTTGCCGTCGTTGACCAGCCGCGCGGTGCGGATCAGCGGCGTGTTGGCGGGATCGGCATGGACCAGGAACCAGGGATCGACCGCGATGCAATGGCCGCCCACGCCGGGGCCGGGTTGCAGGATATTGACGCGCGGATGGCGGTTGGCGAGGCGGATCACCTCCCACACGTCGACGCCCATCGTATCGGCGACGAGGCTCAGTTCGTTGGCGAAGGCGATATTGACGTCGCGGAAGGCGTTTTCGGTGAGCTTCGTCATCTCCGCCGCGCGGGCATTGGTGGTGACGCACGCACCGCGGACGAAGCGGCGGTAGAAGGTCAGCGCCTTGCGGGCGCAGCGCGGGGTGATGCCGCCGATCACGCGATCGTTGTCGATGAGTTCGACGAGAATGCGGCCGGGCAGCACGCGTTCCGGGCAATAGGCGATGGCGACGTCGGCGGCTTCGCCGGCGCGGCCGGGCACGCGCAGGTCGGGGCGCAATTGGGCGAGCAGGTCGCGGACTCGCTCGGTCGTCCCGACCGGCGACGTCGATTCGAGGATTACCGTATCGCCCGCTTTCAGCACGGCGGCGATCGTCGTCGCCGCGTCGAGCACGAAGCGGATGTCGGGCGCGTGATCGTCCGCGAAGGGCGTCGGCACCGCGATGACGAAGACGTCCGCCGGCTCGATCGTCAGCGAGGCGCGCAGCGATCCGCGGGCGACCACGCCGGAGACGAGGCCGTCCAAGTCAACCTCCTCGATATGCACGCGGCCCGAATTGACCGTCTCGACCACCGATGGCGTGACGTCGACGCCCAGCACGCGCGCGCCGGTGCGCGCGATCACGGCGGCGGTGGGCAGGCCGATATAGCCCAGCCCCAGGACGACGACCTTCAATTCAGAGTCCGAAACCATCGGCGACGATCCTTGCGATCCGGCTGCTGGCATGACCGTCGCCGAACGGATTGTGGGCGCGGGCCATGGCGGTATAGGCCGCCTTGTCGTCGAGAAGGGTGAACACTTCGGAAACGATGCGCTCTTCGTCGGTGCCGACGAGGCGTGCGGTGCCCGCTGCAAGCCCTTCCGGCCGCTCGGTCGTGTCGCGCATCACCAGCACGGGCTTGCCGAATGCGGGTGCTTCCTCCTGCACGCCGCCCGAGTCGGTCAGTGCGATCGTGCAGGCGTCGAGCGCGCGGATGAAATGCGGATAATCGAGCGGCGCGATCCGCGCGACGTTCGGGGCGGCGGGCAAAACGGCGTCCATGACGGCCGCGACGTTGGGATTGGGGTGCATCGGGAAGAGCACACCTACGTCCGGCCGTGCCGCGATGCGCGCGATCGCCCGCCCGATCGCCGCCATGCCGTCGCCGAAATTCTCGCGGCGATGCGTCGTGACCAATACGATCCGCTTGCCGGCGAAGCGCGCGAGCAGGGTGGCAAGATCGCTGGCGAGGTCCGGCTGTTTGGTGATGCGCGCGCGCGTCCAGTGCAGCGCGTCGATCACGGTGTTGCCCGTGACATGGACGCCCTCCGTCACATTCTCGCGCGCCAACGCTGCCGCCGCCGTCTCGGTCGGCGCGAAGTGCAGGTCGGCGATCGGCGCGACGATGCGACGGTTCACCTCTTCGGGCCAGGGATGATAGATATTGCCGGAGCGTAGCCCGGCCTCGACGTGCGCGACGGGAATCTTGCGATAATAGGCTGCCAGCGCTCCCACCATGGCGGTCGCGGTATCGCCCTGGACGATGACGCGGTTGGGGGCGACGCGATCCATTACCTCGCCCAGCGCGGTCAGGAGGCGCGCGGTCAGCCGGTCGAGCGACTGGCCCGGCTCCATGAGGTCGAGGTCGACATCCGGGGTGAGGCCTGCGATCGCCAGCACCTGATCGAGCAAGCCCCGATGCTGCGCGGTCACGCAGGTGACGACGTCCATGCCATCGACCTGTTGCAGCGCCTGGACGACCGGGAACAATTTGATCGCTTCCGGGCGGGTGCCGAAGATGACCAAAGTTCGGGGGCGGCTTGTCGTAGTCATTGCCGAAGGTTAGTGCGGCGCCCGTTAACAAGCGAGTAAACGTTGGCGCCGTTTTTCTGCGGCGTCATGCCGGATTTAGGGGCACTGATGACGATCAAGCGCGTACGCAAGGCGATTTTCCCGGTCGCAGGCCTCGGCACCCGGTTCCTGCCGGCGACCAAGGCGATGCCGAAGGAGATGCTGACGGTCGTCGACAAGCCACTGATTCAATATGCGGTGGACGAGGCGCTCGAGGCGGGGATCGAGCAGATCATCTTCGTCACGGGCCGCGGCAAGCACGCGCTCGAAGACCATTTCGACATCGCCTACGAACTGGAAGACACGATGCGCGCGCGGGGCAAGAGCCTCGAGATCGTCGATGGCACGCGCATGAAGCCGGGCAGCCCGGTCTATATCCGCCAGCAGGAGCCTCTAGGTCTCGGCCACGCTGTCTGGTGCGCGCGCGAGATCGTCGGCAACGAGCCGTTCGCGGTTTTGCTGCCCGACGAATTGATGGTCGGCACGCCGGGCTTCGTCGCCCAGATGGTCGCGGCCTATGACAAGGTCGGCGGCAATATCGTCGGTGCGTTGGAAGTGGCCGACAGCGAGACGGACAAATATGGCATCATCTCGCCGGGCAAAGTAGACGGGCGGCTGACCGAGGTCACGGCGCTGGTCGAAAAACCGGCAAAGGGCACCGCGCCGTCGAACCTGATGATCCCCGGCCGCTACATTCTGCAGCCCGAAGTGATGCGCATCCTCGAGCGCCAGGAAAAGGGTGCGGGGGGCGAGATCCAGCTGACCGACGCCATGGCGCAGTTGATCGGCCAGCAGCCGTTCCACGGCTTCACCTTCGATGGCGCGCGTTACGATTGCGGGGACAAGGCGGGTTATATCCAGGCGAACCTCGCGCTCGCGCTGGCGCGGCCGGACATCGGCCCGGCGGTGCGCAGTTTCGCGCAGATGCTGCTCGGCTGATCCGTCAGCCGCCGCAGGTGCGGCAACCGGGATCCTTGGGGAGCGACAGGGTACGGAAGCGCAGGTCGAGCGTGTCGGCGAGCAGCAGCTTGCCGGCCGCGTCCGTGCCAAAGGGGTGTAGGGCGCGCAATACCTCGAGCGCGGCCAAGCTGCCGATCATGCCGGCCATCGGCCCCAACACGCCGTCTTCGGAGCAACTGACGCCCGCGCGTTCGGGATCGTCGCCGACGAAGCAGCGATAACAGGGCTTGTCCGCTTCCCAGCCACGGAACACGCCGAGCTGTCCGTCGAACTGGCCGATTGCCGCCGACACCAGCGGCACGCGTGCGGCGTAAGCGGCGTCCGCTACGGCCAGCCGCGTCGCGAAATTGTCGCAGCCGTCCAGAACGACGTGCGCGTCCGCGACCAGGGGTGCGATTGAGGTGGCATCGATCCGCTGGCACACCGCATGCGCCTCGACATGCGGGTTGAGCCGCCGGGCGGCGGCGACGGCGGTCTCGGCCTTCCGATGGCCGATGTCCCCGGTCGTGTAGATCGTCTGGCGTTGCAGGTTGGACAGATCGACCGAATCGTCGTCGACGATCGTCAGCGTGCCGATCCCGGCGGCGGCGAGATATTGGATCGCAGGCGAGCCGATCCCCCCCGCGCCGATCACCAGCACGTGCGCTTGTTTCCAGCGCTGCTGACCCGCGCCCCCCACGTCCTTCAGGATGATATGGCGGGCGTAGCGGGTGAGTTCGGCGTCCGACAGGATCACGCGGAGCGGCTCGACCGGCGCGTCATTGCGGCCATGAGAAGGTCAGGCTGGTGCGATACCAGTTGCCGGGATCGACCGTGCCGACGGGCGTGCCGTTGCGCATCATGCTCGACACGAGGCCGGCGGAATATTGCTCGACCGATGGGCAACCGATGGCGCGGGGGACGATGCGTCGCGGCTGGGACGCCGCGGAGAACAAGACCGCGAGATCGACCTTGAGCGTCCAGCCCGCGGCTGTCTGGATCGCGGCGGTGCATCGGCCGGCCTGCACTTCGCTCCGCACGAACGCGGACAGGGTCATGCCATCATCGACAGCCCGGGCGAAGGGCAGCGGTCGCAAGGTGCTCCAATCCTGCGGCGGCATCGGTGCGGGCGATGCCACGGCAAGCTGCGCTGCAAGGAACCATGCGATCATCATCGTCCGGTGGACCCGAATCCTCCGCTGCCCCGCGCAGTATCCTCCAAAATTTCAACACTTTCCAGTGCCGCGCGCTGGACGGGGGCGGGCACGATCTGCGCGATCCGGTCGCCGCGTGCGATCGGGAACGGGGCGTCGCCCAGATTGATCAGGATCACCTTCACTTCGCCGCGATAATCGCTGTCGATCGTGCCCGGCGTGTTGAGACAGGTGATGCCGTGTTTCAGCGCGAGCCCCGATCGCGGGCGCACCTGCACCTCGAAGCCTTCGGGAATCGCGAACGCGAAGCCGGTCGCGACCGCCGCCCTTGCGCCGGGCGCCAGGGTCAATGCCTCGGCCGCCACGACGTCCATGCCCGCGGCGCCATCGGTGGCATAAGCGGGCAGGGGAAGGCCTTCGCCATGGGGTAGGCGTTGGATGCGGATGGTCATGGCGGTCATGGCGTCGCTCTTAGCGCCCCGGCGCGGGGCTTGTCGAATGTGGCACGATCAGCCGTTGTGGACGATGGCCAGCTTGTTGCCCGTCGGATCGCGCAGATAGGCCGCATACCAATCGGGACCGTAATGCTCGCGATGGCCGGGCGCGCCCTCATCCTGCGCGCCATGCGCCATCGCCACCGCGTGAAAGGCGTCGACCTCGTCGCGCGTCCGTGCGCCGAGCGCCATCATCGTGCCGTTGCCCGCGGTTGCCGGCGCTCCGTCGAAGGGCTTGCAGATCCACAGCGTCAGGCCGTCGCCGCTGCCACCCGCCGAATAGCCGCGCCAATCGGGAAAGCTGGCATGCGCCGACCAGCCGATCGTCGCCAGCACGGCATCGTAGAAAGCATGCGCCACGTCGGTATCGGCGGCACCCAGCGTCACGTACGGGTTCATGCGTCGTCTCCCGTTGTGTCAGGGGGAGAGGCTATCAAACGAATCGGAACGTATCAAGAACGGATAAGCGCATCGGCGATGCGGTCTGCGATCCGGAGCGCGACCGCGTCCTTGCCCATCCGTTCCCACGACTCGACGCCCTGGGCCGTCACCAGATGCACGGTATTGGCATCACCACCGAAGACATCGCCCGACACGTCGTTGGCGACGATCCAGTCGGCCCCCTTGCGATCGCGCTTGGCGCGGGCGTGGTCGATGACCTGTTCGGTCTCTGCCGCGAAGCCGACGACGAGACGGGGGCGGTTCGGCCCTTGCGCCACCGTGGCGAGAATATCGACATTCTCGGTCAGGGTGAGCGCAGGCGGGGCGTTGCCCTTCTTGACCTTCTGCGGCGCGGCTTCGACGCGCCAGTCGGCGACCGCGGCGACCATCACCGCGGCATCGGCGGGGAGTGCGGCCATCACCGCGTCCGCCATATCCTGTGCCGACACCACGTCGACGCGGCTGACGCCCTCCGGCGTGGCGAGTTCAACCGGGCCCGCCACCAGCGTCACTTCGGCCCCCAGTGCCGCAAGCGCACCGGCGATGGCGAAGCCTTGCTTCCCGGACGAGCGATTGGCGATGTAGCGTACCGGATCGATCGCCTCATGCGTCGGTCCCGCGGTGACGAGGATATGGCGCCCGGAAAGGCGCGTATCGGCCGGGGCGAGCGCGCGGTCGATGGCGGCGGCGATCGCTTCGGGTTCGGGCAGGCGACCGGGGCCATATTCGCCGCAGGCCATC
The DNA here is from genome assembly GCF_049896485.1 of Sphingomonas sp. DC4900. Taxonomy (NCBI): domain Bacteria; kingdom Pseudomonadati; phylum Pseudomonadota; class Alphaproteobacteria; order Sphingomonadales; family Sphingomonadaceae; genus Sphingomonas; species Sphingomonas sp. DC4900. Next base: position 79,597 of record NZ_JAFCUK010000003.1, on the reverse strand, counting down.
GCGCCTTCGTCGGGTTCAAGCACCGTGATGCCGTCGCGGCGCAACTGCGCGACGTTGCGCGACGTGGCGGGATGCTGCCACATCCTCACGTTCATGGCGGGCGCGGCGAGAACGTGGGTATCGGTTGCCAGAAGCAGCGTGGTCGCGAGATCGTCGGCGATCCCCGCCGCCATGCGCGCGATCAGGTCGGCGGTCGCGGGGGCGACGACGATCAGGTCGGCCTGGCGGCTGAGCTGGATATGGCCCATCTCCGCCTCGTCCTTCAGGTCCCACAGGCTGGTGTAGACCTGATCCTCGCTGAGCGCCGCCAGCGTCATCGGCGTGACGAAATGGCTCGCGCCCTCCGTCATCACGCAGCGCACCGCATGGCCGCGCTTCCTGAGCAGGCGGATCAGCTCGCACGCCTTGTACGCGGCGATGCCGCCGCCGACGATCAGGAGGACACGTTTCATCGCACGATCCTTTTCACCGTGATCCGCCGCCGGTCGAACACGGCGCTCGACAGGTCTCGCAGCGCATCGGGCACGAAGATGAGGCCGACGAGCAGTAGCGGCGCGATCAGCAGGCCCCAATAGAAGGTGTCGAGCCGCCCGAAGACGCTCAGCACCAACGCATAGCCGCTGAGCAGGACGACGATCCGCAGGCCCAGCCCCGTATGCCACGCCGCCCAGCCGAACAGCGACAGGCCGACGAGAGGGGCCGCCAGCCACATCGGCAACAGCGCCAGCCCCGTCGACAGCGTCATCGTCCGCACGAAGAAGCCGAAGCCGAGTTGTCCCGACCATCCCTGCGACACGGGATCGAGCGGGCGGATGAAGGCGGCGACGGCATGCGCATGGAGGGCCAGGACCGCGGCGAGCAGCACGCAGGCGATGGCCCAGCCGATCGCCTCACGCCCGCGTCCCTCGACCAGCGCCATCGCCAGCATGACGATGAGGTACAGCCCCGCCGTCTCGCGGATCACCGCGGCGGCAAGCCCGATGGCGATGGCGGGCAGCGGATCGCGGCTGCGGTAGAGCGCGAGCGACAGCGCCAGGAGAAGGCCGGCCCAGATTTCGTGGAAGGCGGACAGGCTCGGCTGAACGAAGGGGATCAGCCCCGCGGCGAGCAGCATCATCGTGACGATCCGCGGCGGAAGGCGCGTGAATACGCCGCGCAGCCGCACCCACCAGGCGACGACGACGGTCGCCGCCAGCAGATCGAGCAGCACCAGTACAAGAGGTCCGGGCAGGGCTGCTTCCACCACGGCGAGCGTCGGCAGTCGCACGGTGACGAAGGGCCGCAGCGGGTAGTCGCCCGCACGCATCGCGTCTATCGCGGCAGGATAATAAGATGCGCCGTGGCGCACCGTCTCGACGATGCCATCGTACAAGGCGATGTCGGTCTGACCGTCGGTGGCCCGCGCGCCGTCGGTCGCCGCGGCCGGAACGGGCGTTGCGAAGACCAGCAGCGTCGCGAGGAGCAGGCCGACGAGCGCGACCACCACCAACCAGGCATCGCGCACGTTCAGCCCGGCAAAGCGCGACGGGCGCGCGATCCAGAGCGGGACGAGCGGCCGGCGCAGCATCGGCGTCAGTGCAGCACCAGCCATGTCGCCGCCACACTGGCGCAGGCGGTCAGCACGGCGACCGCGGCATAGCGCCAGCCGCCGCCGATGCGCACGACCTCGATCTCGCGCAGCGGGGGGGCGGGGGGCTCGCCGCCGGGGGCGGGGTAGCGCGCCTCGATCCGGCGGATCAGTTCTGGCAGGCCGGCGATGGTGCGCACGTCCTGGATCAGGCGATCCGCGATCGCGGCTTCGGGGCCGAGTTCGGTGCGGATCCATTCGCGCACGAACGGCGCGGCCGATTCCCACAAATTGATATCGGGGTCGAGGCTGGTCGCCACGCCCTCCACCATCACCATCGTCTTCTGGAGCAGCAGCAGGTGCGGCTGCGTCACCATGTCGAAATCGCGGGTGATGCTGAACAGGCCGTCGAGCATCATGCCGATCGACATGTCCTTCACCGGCAGTCCGCGCATCGGTTCGCCCACGGCGCGCAGCGCGGTCGCGAACTCGGCGACATTGTGGTGTGCGGGAACATAGCCCGCCTCGAAATGGATTTCGGCGACGCGCTTATAATTGCCGGTGATCAGGCCGTAGAGGATTTCGGCCAGCCACACCCGCGCCCGCCGGTCGATCCGGCCCATGATGCCGAAATCGATCGCGGCGATCTTGTCGCCGGGCAGGGCGAACAGATTGCCCTGGTGCATGTCGGCGTGGAAGAAGCCCTCGGCGATCGCCTGGCGCAGGAATGCCTGTACCAAGGTGTTGGCGAGCTTCTTGACGTCATAGCCGGCGTCGATCAGCGCCTGTCGGTTCGACAGCTTGATGCCGTCGATCCATTCCATCGTCAGCACGCGCGTCGAGGAGCGCTGCCAGTCGATCGCGGGGACGACGAAATCGGGTTCCGCGGTCATCGCCTCGGCGAGTTCGGAGGCGGAGGCGGCTTCGCGCTGGAAGTTGAGCTCGCGCAGCGTCCAGCGGCGGAAATTCTCGACCGTCAGGCGCGGGCGCAGGCGCTTGGCCTCGCCGCCGAGCCCTTCGAGCTGTGCGGCGGCCCATTGATAGGTGTCGATGGCGCGGGTGAAATCCGCCTCGACGCCCGGGCGCAGCACCTTCACCGCGACCTGCCGTCCATCGGTTGTGATCGCGCGATGGACCTGTGCGATCGACGCGGCACCGACGGGGGTTTCGTCGATCTGGGCGAAGACGGCGCTCGGCGGGCGGCCGAGACTGGCCTCCATTGCGGCGCAGATCGTGTCGAAGGGGACGGGGGGCAGCTGATCCTGCAGGCGCAGCAGGTCGTTGGCCGCGACGTCGCCGACGAGGTCCGGTCGGGTCGCGAGCGTCTGGCCGAGCTTGATCGCGGCGGGGCCGATCGCCTGGAAGGCATCGGCGTAGCGCGGCGTCGCCGGCACCCGCGCGCCGAAGCGGGCGACGCGGGCGAGGCGGCGGACGGGGGCAGGCGTGTTGCGGTCCTGCTCGATCCCGCGCAGCGCGCCGTGGCGCGCGAGGATGCGGCCCCACTTCAGCAGTCGCCAGATATGGACGACGGAGGTCGTCACGCGAGCGCCCCTCCCGTCCGGGAGGAGCAGGGCCGGTGCGCCATCAGATTTTCCAGCCCGAATGGATCGCGACAAGGCCGCCCATGATCGGCTCCACCTTCGTCCGCACGAAGCCGGCGTCGGCGATCATGCCCTTGAACGTCGGCATGTCGGGGAAGCGGCGGATCGATTCGATCAGATAGCGATAGCTGTCGGCATCCTGCGCCAGCAACTGGCCGAGCTTGGGCACCAATTTGTGCGAATAGCCGTCGTATACTTCCTTGAACCCCGGCCATGTGGTGGTCGAGAATTCGAGGCAGAAGAAGCGGCCGCCGCGGCGCAGCACGCGATGCGCCTCGCGCAACGCCTTGGGGATATCGGTGACGTTCCGGATGCCGAAAGCGATCGTATAGGCGTCGAAGAACCTGTCCGGGAAGGTCAGCGTCTCGGCATTTGCCTCAGTCCACACGAGGCTGTCGAGCCCGCGCTTGGCCGCGCGTTCCATGCCGACCGCGAGCATATCGGGGTTGATGTCCGCGACCGTCACCGACGCGCCCGATTCCGCAATGCGGAACGCGATGTCGCCGGTGCCGCCCGCCATGTCGAGCACCTGCTCGCCCTCGCGCGGTTGCAGACGGCGGACGAAGCGGTCCTTCCACAGCCGGTGCATGCCGCCCGACATGGCGTCGTTCATCAGGTCGTAGTTCTTGGCGACGCTGGAAAAGACGCCGCCGACGCGGGCGGTTTTTTCGTCCGGCGCGACATCTTCGTAGCCGAAGGAGACGGTTCCGGTGGGGGCGGTATCGGTCATGGCACCCGCCCTAGCCGTGGCTTGTGGCGGGAGCAAACGCTACCTAGCTTTGGCGGCGTGCCAGAGCTTCCCGAAGTCGAAACCACCGTACGCGGGCTGACCCCCGTGCTCGCCGGTCAGCGCCTGACCCATGTCGAGCCGCGTCGTGCCGATCTGCGCAAGGCGATCCCCGTCGATCTGCGCCAGCGGCTGACGGGCGCGATGGTGACGGCGCTGGGGCGGCGGGCCAAATACGGGCTGATCGATACCGATCGCGGCGATACGCTGATCTTTCACCTCGGCATGTCGGGGCGCTGGCGCGTCGACCCGGCCGAGCGACTCGCGCACGACCATCTGCTGATCGAGACGGGGGAGGGGCGCAGCCTGGCGCTCAACGATGCGCGGCGATTCGGTTTCCTCGATCTGTGGGAGACGGCGGTGATCGACGCCTATCCGCCCTTTGCGGCGATGGGGCCGGAGCCGCTGGGGGATGGCTTTACCGGCGCGTATCTCCACGACGTGTTGCAGGGGCGCGCGGCGCCGATCAAGGCGATGCTGCTCGACCAGCGGATCGTTGCGGGCCTCGGCAACATCTATGTGTGCGAAGCGCTGCACGTCGCCCGGATTTCGCCGACGCGGCCGGCGGGGCAGATCTCAGCGAAGCGACTCGAGGCGCTGACCGTGGCGGTCCGCGACGTTTTGCTCGCGGCGATCGAAGCCGGCGGATCGACGCTGCGCGACTATGCCCGGCCTGACGGCGAGCTGGGGTATTTCTCCAAGCAATTCCTGGTCTATGGCCGCGAGGGGGAACCGTGCGCATGCGGCGGGACGGTGCAGCGCCGGGTGGATAGTGGGCGGTCGACGTTTTATTGTCCGAAGTGTCAGAAACACTGACGCCACTTTCTTCGTCATCCCGGCGGATGCCGGGATCCATGGTGGCGATGTCCATGAGGCGGGGCCACATCGTTGGCGGCGCTCAGTCCATGGATCCCGGCGTGCGCCGAGATGACGAAAGAGGGGCGAAACGGTTGACCCCGCCTCCCGCAATCGCTAAGTGCGCTGCCTTCGAGACGGCGTAGGGTGTTCCCGGCGCCTCTTTTACACTGACCACATTACTCGCAAGGACGTACCGAATGGCGAATACGCCGCAAGCCAAGAAGCGCATCCGTCGCAACGCACGCCGCGCCGAAATCAACGGCAACCGCGTCGGCCGCATCCGGACCTTCGTCAAGAAGGTCGAGTCGGCGCTTGCTTCGGGCGATAAGGCTGCGGCGACCACGGCGCTGTCGGCCGTCCAGCCGGAGCTGGCCCGTGGCGTCGCCAAGGGCGTGCTGCACAAGAACACCGCAAGCCGCAAGTTCGCGCGTCTGACCAAGGCCGTGACCGCGCTCGCCTGAGCCGTCCTTCACGTCCGCAAATCAGCCCGTCGGGACCATCCCGGCGGGCTTTTTTGATGCCCAAAACGGATGGGTTTGGAACGAAAAGTGAAAGGCAGGACTCACCGCGATTCGTGCCGCGAGTCCGTCGTCGCCTCGGGTCTGGTTGTGTGAATTAATGGCGTAATATCAACGGCTTATAAGATTTCCGAACGCATTTCCGCGGGCGGAGGGCTGTCAATCCTCTTTATTTCAGGAATGTGACCTGCGGGGGGCTTGATCGACTCGGGCAAGGCTTCATAACTCGCCTTCACCGCGGCGCCGTTCTGGGCCAGCGGGGACTTGAACAGCGTGGGCATGCCGAACGGCCGGTGGTCGTAAGGGGGATCTGTCTGTCTGAACTACAGCCACTGGGGTGACACGCGTCGCTTCCGGTAACGAAGGGGCGTGCGTTGAACGATCGGCAGGTAGCGGCGGTGACGGAGAGCGAGGCGCAACGCGCCTGGGCGCGCGTCCGCAGCAACCTGCGCGAATCGGCCGGTGCGCGGTTGTTCGAACAGTGGCTGAAGCCGATGGAGCTGATCGAGGACGGTGATCCCGACGCGATCCGCCTCGCGTTGCCATCCGCCTTCATGACCAACTGGGTCCGCAACCATTATGCGGACCGGCTGATGCTGGAATTTCGCGCGCTGTTGCCCGGCGTGCGCAGCGTGTCGATCGAGACGCGTGTGGCGGCCCCGCTGGTGAAGCTGGTTGCCGAGGCGCCTGCGACCCCCGCCCCGCAGCCCGCCGCGGTACTGCCGTTCGTGCAGCCGGCCCCCGCCGTCGTCGCCAGTGATGCACCGCGCGCCGAGCGACCGCCGCTCGATCCGCGCTTCACCTTCGATCGCTTCGTCGTCGATGCGGCGAACCGCGTCGCCTTCAATGCCGCGCGCGCGCTGGCCGAACCGGGCGTGCCGCGATTCAGCCCGCTGTTCCTCCATTCGGGGACGGGGCAGGGCAAGACGCACCTGATGCACGCGATCGGCCATGCGTTTCTGGCGCAGCATCCGGACGCGACGGTGCTGTGCATGTCGGCCGAACGCTTCATGTTCGATTTCGTCAGCGCGCTCCGCGCCCGCGACACGCACGCCTTCAAGCAGCGTCTGCGCAGCGCCGACCTGCTGCTGATCGACGACCTGCAGTTCATTGCCGGCAAGGATTCGACGCAGGAAGAGTTCTTCCACACGATCAACGAGATCATGGGGGCGGGCCGGCGCCTCGTCATCTCCGCCGATCGCTGCCCGCAAGCGCTGGACGGCGTCGAGGCGCGGATCATCAGCCGCATGTCGGTCGGCCTCGTCGCCGACATCAAGGCGCCCGACCTCACGTTGCGCCGTGCCATACTGGACAGGAAACTCGCAGACCTGCCCGAGGCAAAGGTTCCCGCAGAGGTGCTCGACCTGCTGGCCGCGCGCATCCACGCCAACATCCGCGAGCTGGAAGGCGCGCTGAACCGTGTCATCGCTTATGCGCAGCTGACCGGCGACCGTATCGACCTGGACTTCGCGCTGACGACGCTGGGCGATGTGTTGCGCGGGGCGCAGCGGCGAGTGACGATCGACGAGATCCAGAAGCTCGTTAGCCAGCATTTCGAGCTGAAGCCGCTCGATCTGGTGTCGGCGCGCCGCAGCCGCGCCGTCGCCCGCCCGCGCCAGATCGCCATGTATCTTGCCAAGCGCCTGACGACCCGCTCGCTGCCCGAGATCGGCCGCAAGTTCGGTGGACGCGACCATTCGACCGTCATCCACGCGGTGCGCAAGATCGAGGAGTTGCGCGATCAGGATCGCGATATCGATGCGGCGGTGCGGACGCTGATGCGGGAATTGGAAGCCTAGGTCCTCCCCCCCCTGCAAGGGAGGGGCCGGGGGTGGGTGGCCGCTTGCGCTACCGCCGTGAGGATCGCGGCATAGACCCCGTCGAGGTTATCCAGCACGTCGCCGTTCCAGAAGCGGAGGATCGTCCAGCCGTGCGCCGGGAGGTAGGCTGAAGCCGCAGCCTTCTGCGGCGGATCGAAATGACCGTGCAGACAGGATTGGTTCGTCATTGCGAGCGCAGCGAAGCAATCCAGGGCGTCTTGGTCCGGCTCTGGATTGCTTCGCTGCGCTCGCAATGACGCGCAACTAGCGCACGGTCTTCTTAAAGCATCAGGCCCATGGCTTCCTGTGCCTGCCGCAGCACCGGCGCGGCGAGGTCGCGGGCCTTTTCCGCGCCCTTGTTAAGGATCGCGTCGATCGCGCCGCGGTCGTCGAGCAGGCGGACCATCTCGTTGCGGATGGGCCCGAGCTTTGCGACGGCGAGATCGGCGAGGTCGGGCTTGAACGCGCCGAAGCCCTTACCCGCATAGTCGCTGAGCACGTCCTGCGGCGTGCGATCGGCGAGTGCGGCGAAGATCGTCAGCAGGTTGCGCGCTTCGGGCCGCTCCGCCAGTTCCTCGACGGTGGCGGGCAGCAGGTCGGGGTCGGTCTTCGCCTTGCGGAACTTGTCGGCGATCGTCTCGTCGCTGTCGATCAGCTTGACGACCGACTGTTCTGACGGGTTCGACTTGGACATCTTGGCCGACGCATCGCGCAGGCTCATGATCCGCGGCGCGGCGGCGCTGACCAGGGGTTCGGGCAGCGTGAAGAGGTCGACGCCGTAATCGGTGTTGAATTTGGTCGCGATGTCGCGCGCCAGTTCCAGATGCTGCTTCTGGTCCTCGCCGACGGGCACGTGCGTGCTGTTGTAGAGCAGCACGTCCGCCGCCATCAGTACCGGATAGTCGTACAGGCCGACGCTGGCGCCTTCGCGGTTCTTGCCGGCCTTGTCCTTGAACTGCGTCATGCGGTTGAGCCAGCCGACGCGCGCGACATTGTTGAGCAGCCAGCTGAGCTCGCTGTGCGCGGGCACGCGCGCCTGATTGAACAGGATCGAGCGATCGGGATCGATGCCGGCCGCGATCATTGTCGCGGTCATTTCGATCGTATTCGCGCGCAGCAGATCGGGCGCGATAAATTCGGTCAGGCCGTGCAGGTCGGCGATGAAGTACATCGTCTCGCCGCCCTCCGCCTGGATCGCATCCTGCATCGCGACCCATTGCTTCACGGCACCCAAATAATTGCCGAGGTGGAGATTGCCGGTGGGCTTGATACCGGACACCACTCTTTTCGGGAGGGGGCGCTGTGCGGACATGGACGAACCTTAGGACTGGGAACGGAGAAGCTGGCGGATGTCGCGCGGCTTGAGGGCGCCGGTCGCGAACACCGCGGCGGCATAGACGAGTGCGCCGGTGCCGACCAGCACCGCCATCGCCGCCCAGCGGATCAGGCTGGCGCCGGTGGTGTAGGGCTGGAACAGATCGTTCAGGAAGTACATCACCGCGCCCATCGTGAGGGCCGCGGCGAGCAGGCGCGGCGCGCGGCGCTTGAGTTGCGCATCAACGACGAACTGGCCGCGCTTGACGAGCGTGCGATACAGGAGCGCGACGTTGACCGTGCTGGCGATCGCGGTGGCGAGCGGCGGCCCCATATGCTGGAGCGGCACGATCAGCGCGAGATTGAGCGCCAGGTTCACCCCCATCGAGATCGTCGCGTAGCGCACCGGCGTCTTCGTGTCGGAGCGCGCATAATAGCCCGGCGTCAGCACCTTCACGAGGATGTAGGACGGTAGCCCGATCGAAAAGGCGGCGAGCGCCTGCGCGGTGAAATGCGTATCGGTCGCATCGAACTTGCCATGCTGGAACAGCGCGGCGGCGATCGGCGCGCCGCAGACGACCAGCGCGACCGTGGCGGGCAGGGTGAGCAGCAGCGCAAGCTCCATGCCGCGGTTCTGCGTCGTCATCGCCGCCGCATCCTCGCCGCGACCGAGCAGACGCGAGATGGTCGGCAGCAACACGGTGCCAAGGCCGATGCCGATGAGACCGAGCGGCAATTGGTTCAGCCGGTCGGCGGCGTAGATGTACGAGACGGAGCCGGACGGCAGCAGGCGCGCGGCAAGCGCGGTCGACACCACGAGGTTGATCTGCACCGCGCCCGCACCCGCGGCGGCCGGGCCGATCAGCGCCATCAACCGCTTCACATCGGGACCCAGGCGGGGCAGCTTCAGGCGCAGCGTCACACCAGCACGGCGGCAGGCATACCATAGCCACAGCAGTTGCAGCGCGCCCGAGACGGTGACCGCGATCGCCTGATTGCGCGCGGTCATCAGCGGCAGGTCGTCATGGAAGAACAGCAGCGCCGCAATCAAAGTCGCGTTGAGCAGGATCGGCGCCGCCGCATTCACCCAGAAGCGGTGGAGCGAATTGAGGATGCCGCCGAGCAGCGACACCAGGCTGATGAACAACAGATAGGGGAAGGTGAGGCGCGCGAGCTGGACGGCGAAGTCGAACTGCTTCGGATCGACGCCGTTGAACCCGCCCGACAACGTGTAGGTGACGGGCCACGCCGCCACTTCCATCACCGCGGTCATGACGATCAGGACCGGCAGCAGGATCGACAGCGCATCCTCGGCAAAGGCGATGCCGTGCGCCAGGCCGCTGCCGTCCTTCGCCTTGTCACCCTCAGCCACCTTGCGGTTGAACATCGGGATGAACGCGGCGGAAAACGCCCCCTCGGCGAAGAGGGCTCGGAACAAATTGGGCAAGCGGAACGCGATCATGAACGCGTCCGATGCGAAGCCTGCGCCTACGAAGCGAAAGAACAGCGAATCGCGGACCAGCCCCAGCACGCGGCTGGCCAACGTCAGCCCGCCGACCGAGCCGAGCGCCTTCGTAAGGTTCATGGCGCCCGGCCCCGTCGATCAGAAATCAGGCGTGGCCGACGTCGCCAACCGAGAAGGCGCCGTTCTGCTCCGCCTGCGCGAGGTAGAGCTGGCCGAAGTCGATCGGCTCGAGCAGCAGCGGCGGGAAGCCGCCGTCGCGCACGCAATCGGCCAGCACGCGGCGCGCGAACGGGAAGAGCAGGCGCGGCGCTTCGCCGAGCAGGAACGGCTGGATCGCATCGGCCGGCACGTTGCGCAGGCCGAACAGGCCGGCATAGGTCAGGTCGACGATGAACGCGGTCTGGCCCTCGGCCTCTGCCTTCACGTCGATCTTGAGCAGCACTTCATGGACTTCCTCGCCGACCTGCGCGGTGCCGATGTTGAACTGCACGTCGATCGCGGGCGGGTTCGGGTTCTGGAAGATCGCGGGCGCGTTCGGGTTCTCGAACGAGAGATCCTTGACGTATTGCGAGATCAGGCCCGCCGCGGGTGCGGTGTCTTCGCCATTGCCGGTCGGCTGCGTGTCGATCGTGGTGCCGTTGTCCTGGTCGGCCATGGAGACAATCCTTCGCGAGAAAAAGCGGTGAAGAAGCAGCGAGGCCGTGGGACCGAAGCGGCCCCTCGCACGTTCGATGCCGATGGCGCCCGCGCCTAGCAGCGCCGGTGGACTGTTTCAACGGCGGTAAAGGCCGCGGAGGCGGATCGATGCTGTGGTTTGAAACGTAACGGCTTTCGGCCTATGTATCGGTCAAGATCGGAGGCACGGTGTTCTACGTAGTACTTCTCGCAATGGTGGCGGCGTTTCTGGCGCTGCGCCTGTACAGCGTGCTCGGCAAGCGCACCGGCCACGAACAGCAGCCGTTGCCTCGCGCCGCCGACGATCGCGCGGCGACGGCCGTGCCTGTGGTCGCCCGCCCGGTGGACGCCGCGGCGGATACGCGCGAGCCGGTTGGCCGCAATATCGAACCGCAGGCCGAGGCGGGGTTGCGCGCGATCATCGGTGCGGAGCCAGGTTTCGACGTGCAGCAATTCCTGGGCGGTGCGCAGGCGGCGTATCGCATGACACTCGAGGCCTTTTGGTCGGGTGACGAAGCGAGCCTGTCCGAACTGGCCCAGCCCGACGTGGCACATGCCTTTGGCGAGGCGATCGCGGCGCGCCGTGACGCAGGGGAGACGCTGGAGAACCGCCTGATCTCGATCGAACGGGCGGTCATCACCGATGCGGCGCTCGACGGCCGCGAAGGCCGCATCACGGTGCGCTTCGATGCGGATATCGCCGCGGTGACGCGCGATGCGGAGGGACAGGTGGTCGCCGGGTCGCTGACCGATGCGGTCGAGACGCATGACCTGTGGACCTTCTCGCGGACGCTGAAGAGCCGCGATCCCAATTGGAAGCTCGCCGACACCGACGAGGTGTGAGCGTCGTACGCTACACGGTGCCGGCTGCGCGACGGAACGGCGTCGACACAGCCGCTTCGCCCTTGCCCCGCACACGCCGCTTCGGCACAGCCATAGCTCGTTGCCCCGCGCAGGGCGGGCGGACAATCGGGGTTTTCGTATGAACGGGCATCGCGCCTTGGCCGGCGTTACGCTGGCTCTCGCCCTCAGTGCGTGTGGCGGGCGCATCGTGCCGGTGGATGGCGGCTATGCCCCGCCGCCGACGACGACGCGGCCACCGCAGCCGTCGGTCACGCCGCCGCGTCGGGGCGGCAGCGGAGGCCAGGCCAACGTCATTACGAGCGGGCGCAGCTTCGACGGTCGCATCCAGCCGTCGACGCCATTGCTCGCGACCCCGGTGACGGTCGATCCCACGGCTACCACGGCCGCAACCGCGGGCGTCACGCCGGGACCGGCGATCGACACGCTGCCGATCACCGAGGCGCAGGCGGAGGCGGCCCGTCAGGCGTTCCTGACCAGTTGCCCCGGCCTGATGCGCCGCACTGACGCCTCCGGCCTGACGCGCGGCACCGATTGGCAGCCGGCCTGTGCCGCGGCGGCGAGCGTGCCGCGCGGCGGGGCGCGGCGGTTCTTCGCGACATATTTCGAGGCGGTGCAGGTCGGCGACGGCAGGGCCTTCGCCACCGGATATTACGAGCCCGAAATCGCGGCGTCGCGGGAGCGGCGCGCCGGCTACGAGGTGCCGATCTACGCCCGGCCCGACGATCTGATCGATGTCGACCTCGGCCAGTTCAGCGATGCGCTGAAGGGCAAGAAGGTGCGCGGGCGGGTCCAAGGCAGTGCCTTGGTCCCCTATTACGACCGCGCGGCGATCGACCGCGGGGCGTTGCAGGGCAAGGCGCCGGTGCTCGCCTGGGGCGCTGACGAGGCGGCCGTGTTCTTCCTGCAGATCCAGGGGTCGGGTCGGCTGCGGCTGCCGAACGGCGAGGTCATGCGGGTCGGCTACGATACGCAGAACGGCCGCGATTATACGGGGATCGGCGCGCTGATGAAGGCGCGCGGGCTTCTCCAGCCCGGCCAGACGTCGATGCAGGGCATCGTCGCCTGGCTGCGCGCCCACCCCGAGGAGGGCCGCGCGATCATGGAGGAGAATAAGAGCTTCGTCTTCTTCCGCGAGCTCGACACGCCGCCGGTGGGCGCGATGGGCTATGTGGTCAATGGCGGGGTCAGCGCGGCTGCGGACGTGAAATATGTGCCGCTGGGCGCGCCCGTCTTCCTGTCGATGGACCGGCAGGACGCGAGCGGCCTGTGGGTGGCGCAGGACACCGGTGGTGCGATCAAGGGCAGCAACCGCTTCGACACCTATTGGGGTGCAGGGCCGGTGGCAGAGGCGACCGCGGGCGGCATGGCGGCGCGCGGCACGGCGTTCCTGCTGCTGCCCCGCGGCACGCTCGCGCGCGTACAGGGCGCCTCGTTCGGAACGACGGTCGGTGCGCCAACTCAACCCTGACGAAGCCGACCTGTGGGCGCGGGTGATGGCGACGGTGAAGCCGTTGCGCGGCGTCGTGCCGGCCGCGCGGCCGGCGGCTCCAACCCCCGTCGCGCCGACCAAGGCGACGAAACCGTCGAAGGCGCTCACGCGCGCGCTCGGTTCGGCGCCGGCACCAGCGGCGCGCATGGTCGCCCCGCCCGCGCCGCCGCGGCAGAACACGCTGGACGGTGGCTGGGACAAAAGGCTGTCGCGCGGGATCGTCATCCCCGACAGCTCGATCGACCTGCACGGGCATAGCCTGTCGTCGGCGCATGCGTTGCTCGACGATGGCCTTGCCCGCGCCATCGCGCGCGGCGACCGCGTGCTGCTGCTCGTGACCGGCAAGCCGCCGCGCCCCGAGAGCGAGCGCCCGCACGCCCGCGGTGCGATCCGCGCGGCCATCGCCGACTGGCTCGCCGCCTCGCGCCACGCCGATGCGATCGCGGCGGTGCGGGGCGCGCATCCGCGGCATGGCGGGCAAGGCGCGCTCTACATCGTGCTGCGGCGCGGGCGGTAGGTTAGGCGGCTCGCGCGATCACATCGGCGTAGATGGTGGTGAGCGTTTCGAGGTCGGCGATGGCGACGGCTTCGTCGACCTGGTGCATCGTCGCGTTGAGCAGGCCGAATTCGACCGTCGGGCAGAGTTTCGACAGGAAGCGCGCGTCAGAGGTGCCGCCGGAGGTCGAGAGTTCGGGGACGAGGCCCGTCTGCGCCTCGATCGCGGCGCTGACCATCGCAGTCCACGGCCCGGGCGGGGTGAGGAACGCCTCGCCGGACACCTTGCCGGTAACGATCGCGGCGGGGGCGTGGGTGTGAACGACGGCGCGGACGCGGTCGATGAGGTCGGCCCCGCGTTGTTCGTCGTTGAAGCGGATGTTGAGGCGCGCGGTGGCCTTCGCCGGGATGACGTTGTGCGCGGGGTTGCCGATCGCGATATCGGTGATCTCGAGGTTGGACGGCTGGAACCAGGCATTGCCCTGGTCGAGCGCCATATCCTCCAGCGCGGCAAGCGCGCGGGCGAGCTTGCCGGCGGGATTGTCGGCCAGGTGCGGGTAGGCGACGTGGCCCTGCCGGCCCGGCACCTCGATCCAGATGTTGACCGACCCGCGGCGGCCGATCTTCACCATGTCGCCGAGCTGGCGGACCGAGGTGGGCTCACCCACGAGGCAGAGGTCGGGTGTGATGCCGAGCGCGGTCAGCCGTTCGATCAGCACGGGCGTGCCGTAGGTCGCCGGGCCTTCCTCGTCGCCGGTGATAAGCAGGCTGAGCATCGGGCCGCTCGCACGCGCCGCCGCGGCGACGAAGGCGGCGACCGCGCCTTTCATATCGACCGCGCCGCGGCCGTAGAGCAGGGCCCCGCGGATGTCGCCGGACCATGGGGAGCCCTGCCACCCCTCGCCGGGCGGCACGACGTCGACGTGGCCGGCAAAGGCGAGATGCGCGCCCGTGCCGTCACGCAGCGCGATCAGGTTTTCGACGGGGCCGTCGGGTGCGTCGCCGGTGACGACGCGATCGATCGTAAAGCCGATCGGGGTGAGCGCCGCCTCTAGCACGTCGAACACGGTGCCGCGCGCGGGGGTGACGCTGTCGGCGCGGAGCAGCGCCTGGGTCAGCGCGACGACGTCGAGGGGCGCGCTCACGCGGTGGGCTGCTCGAACTGTTCGATGACCCAGTCTTCCTCCTGCGCGGCGGCGATCCAGTCCTGCATCCAGGGGTGCTGGACGACCGCGTCGATGTATGCGGCGGCAAAGCGCGCGATGGGCAGCTGGTAGGAGATGATGCGCGTGCAGACGGGTGCGAACATGATGTCCGCCGCACCGAAATCGCCGAACAGGAAGGCGCCGTCGCTGCCGAAGCGGGCGCGGGCCTGCGCCCACAATTCCATGATGCGCTTGAGATCGACGATGACGTCCTCGTCGGGGCGCTTGGCCGGAAAGACCTGGCGGATGTTCATCGGGTGCTTCCGGCGCAATGCGACGAAGCTCGCGTGCATTTCCGCCGCCATCGAGCGGGCCATGGCGCGTGCAGCCTCATCGGCGGGCCAGAAGCGATCGCGCCCGACCTTGTCGGCGAGATAGTCGACGATGGCGAGACTGTCCCACACCACCGCGTCGCCGTCCCACAGGATCGGCACCTTGCCCGACGAGGGCGCGAATTCGGCGCCTTCGCGGCGGCGGTCCCATTCGGCGTCGTACAGCGGCACGACGACCTCTTCGAAGGGGAGACCGGATTGCTTGGCGGCGAGCCAGCCACGGAGCGACCAGCTGGAATAGGCCTTGTTGCCGATGATGAGCTTCATGGGGCTGGGTTAGCCGCGGGGTGGGGTGAGGTCCAGCGGGGCGAGGGGGTGGAAGATGGACAACATGGGCAGCTTGGCGGAAACGATCGGGGGCGATCGTTTCGGTTTGTGTGGCGATGGGGTGGGGAGGGGGCGGTGGGGGATCATCGGCTTGACGTTTTAGGTGGGCGCGGGAGTTTCGGTCCAACAGAGGTTGGGGACGATCTCGCCGCCTGCTTCCCTTCGTCACCCCGGACTTGATCCGGGGTCCCGCTTTAGACGTTCCAGAAGAAGCGGGATCCCGGCTCAGGGCCGGGATGACGGGGCTTTTTTGGGGGCTTCGGTGGCCTCACTCACCGCGTCACCCCGGACTTGGTCCGGGGTCCACTCCGCGGCGAGGGGGATGGTTTGAGCCTCTTGCCGACCCCCTGCGGCCCGGTGGACCCCGGACCAAGTCCGGGGTGACGTTGTGGGTGGGGAGGGCGTCCGCCTCTTACCCGATCGCTTCGATCACCGCGGCGCGGAGTTCGGGGATGCCCATGCCGCCTTCGCTGGAGGTCGCGAGGATGTCGGGGTGCGCCGCCGGGCGCTTGCGGGCTTCGGCGGCGGTGCGGTCCATGACGTCGGCGAGTTCGGTCGCCTTCACCTTGTCGGCCTTGGTCAGGACGAGGCGGTAGCTGACGGCGGCCTTGTCGAGCATTTCGAGGATGTCGCGGTCGACGTCCTTGATGCCGTGGCGCGAATCGATCAGCACCAAGGCGCGCTTCAGCGTGTCGCGGCCGCGCAGGAAGTCGTTGACCAGGAAGCGCCATTTCTTGACGACGTCCTTGGGCGCCTTGGCGAAGCCGTAGCCCGGCATGTCGACCAGCCGGAAGGCGAGCGGGCTGCCGATGTCGAAGAAGTTCAGTTCCTGCGTCCGCCCCGGCGTGTTCGACGTGCGCGCCAGGCCGTTGCGCCCCGTGAGCGCGTTGAGCAGCGACGACTTGCCGACGTTCGATCGGCCGGCGAACGCGACCTCCGGCACCACGGGCGCGGGCAGATGTTCGAGGCTGGGCGCCGACTTCAGGAAGCCGACCGGCCCCGCAAAGGTCTTGCGCGCCGCCTCGAGCATGTCGGGCGTGAAGCCTTCATGCTCGGGCGCTACGATGTCGTCGCTCACTTGGCCGCCGCGATCTTGAGGTCGGGGTGGCGGGCGTAGAGGATACGCTGCTGCAGGATCGCGAGGAAGTTGGACGCGATCCAGTAGACCTGCAGGCCGACCGGATAGCTGGCCATCACGAACATCAGCACCCAGGGGATCACCGCGAACACCTGCTTCTGCGTGTCGTCCATCGGCGCCGGGTTCAGCTTGAACTGGAAGTACATCGAGATGCCGAGGATGATCGGCACGACGCCGATCGCGATCAGGTGCGGGGGCGTAAAGTGCAGGTAGCCGAACAGATTGACCGGGGTCAGCGGATCGGGCGCGGACAGATCCTTGATCCAGGCGACGAACGGCTGGTGCCGCATTTCGATCGTCAGCATCAGCACCTTGTACAGCGCGTAGAAGATCGGAATCTGGATCAGCGTGGGGACGCAGCCGGCGACGGGATTGACCTTTTCCGTCTTGTAGAGGCCCATGACCTCCTGCTGCATGCGCGGCTTGTCGTCCTTGTAGCGTTCCTGGAGCGCCTTCATCTTGGGCTGGAGCGCGCGCATCTTGGCCATGCTGGCGAACTGGCGCTGGGCGATCGGGAACATCAGGCCGCGGATCGTGACCGTCAGCAGGATGATCGCGACACCGAAGTTACCGACCATGCGGAACAGCCAGTCGAGATAGGTGAAGATCGGCTTTTCGAGGATTTCGAACCAGCCCCAGTCGATCGCCTTGTCGAGCTTGGTGACGCCCTGGTCGTTTTCGTAATGCTGGAGCGCCTTTACTTCCTTGGCGCCCGCGAAGAAGCGCGTCGTCTGCGTGATCGCGCGGCCCGGCGGCAACAGCTTGGGCGCGAAGGCGTAATCGGCCTGATAGGCGGTGTTGGCGCCGGCCCGGAACTGGCCGTCGAACTGCGCCTGCTGATCGGGGATCAGCGCGGTGAGCCAGTATTTGTCGGTGAAGCCCAGCCAGCCGCCGGTGGTGGCGAACTTTTCGGGTGCCTTGTCGAGGTCCTTGAACTTGACGCCATAATCGGCGCCGCCGTTGTGGACCGACATCGGGCCGGTGTGGATCTGCCACGTGCCGGGGTCCTTCGACACGCCGACGCGGTTGACATAGCCATAGGGGGCGACGGGCACCGGCGCGGTGCCGGCGTTCTGCACCGTCTGCTTGACGGTGAACATATATTGATCGTCGACCGACAGTTCGATCGCGAAGCGCTGTCCGCTGGCGTTGGTCGCGGTGAGCGTGACCGGCTTGCCCGGCGCGAGGATCGGCGACGAGGCGGTCCAAACGGCATCGCCCGCGGGCGGCTTCAGCCCGTCGTCGCGCCAGCTGAAGCCGGCGAAATAGGCCTCCGGCGCGCCGCTCGGCGAGAGCAGGCGGATGGGCGGCGAATCCTTGGCGATCGTTTCCTTGTACTTGACCAGCACGAGGTCATCGATGCGCGCGCCCTTCAGGTTGATCGAGCCTTGCAGCGTCGGGGTCTGGATGCGGACGCGGGGGGAATCGCCCAGCACCGCCTGACGGCTGCGGATCGCGGCGGGCGCGTCGGCGGTGGGATCGGCGGTCTTCGCGGTCACCGGCACCGACTTGCCGTTGACGATCTTCGTCACCGGCGGGTTCGACACGGGGAAGAACTTGCCCTGGATCAGCGGCCACGCGAACAGGATCAGGGCCGCGATCACCGCGAACAGGACGAAATTCTGGCGTTCTTTGTTCAAGGTCTTGCCCCGTCTTGGCTCAAGGGACCGGGTCGGGTCCGTGCCCGCCCCATGGATGGCAGCGCGCGATCCGCTTCACCGCCAGCCAGCCCCCTTTGACCGCGCCATAGCGGCGAAGTGCCGTGATTGCATAGGCCGAACAGGAGGGTTGGTAGCGGCAGCTGGGCGGCAGGATCAGCGATGGGCCGAGTTGCCAACCGCGCGCGATCAGGATGAGAAGGCGCGCGATCACCGTTTCGGCTTTCGGGGCCCGCGCGGTCGCGAGGGCGAATCCTCGCCGCGCGCGATCTTGCCCAGCGCTTTTGCGAATTCGGCCTTCAGCAGCGCATGGTCGCGCTCGATCCCGCCATCGCGGCCGATCAGAACATGGTCGGCGCCGCGGATGCCGCCCGCGGGCAACAGTTCGCGCGCCAACGCCCGCAACCGCCGTTTCATGCGGTTCCGGACGACGGCGTTGCCGATCTTCTTGGTGACGGTGAAGCCCACGCCCATGGCGGGGTCACCATCCTTGCGATCATGCACCAGCAGGACGAATCCCGGCATCGGCGCACGCCGCCCCGCATTCGCCGCGAGAAATTCGCTGCGACGCGAAAGAGTGCGGATGCCGGCAGGCGTGCCGACATCCACGGGCGTGCTTACGCCGACAGCTTCTTGCGGCCGCGCGCGCGACGCGCACGGATCACCGCACGACCGCCGACGGTCGCCATCCGCGAGCGGAAGCCGTGGCGACGCGCACGCACCAGGTTGCTCGGCTGAAAGGTCCGCTTCATGATTCATCCCTCGGATACGTCGAAATAGAAAAGGGCCACCCCGAAGAGGCGGCCGTGATGGTGCGCGCTTAACCAGCAGGCGCGGCGAAGTCAATGCGGTGACGGAGGCCGCGGTGGGCGAGGAGACCCTCATGGCGCGCGATGTGGCGTTTGTGTGTTACATCTACAAGAAGCGCTTGGGCAACGACGCAAGATTGATCCGAAATGGTCATTCCCCGCCACACGAAAGCGGCTATGACCGGTCCCCGGGGGGACGGACATGACGGCGATCGTGCGGACGGTGGCGTATCTAGGGCTGGAGGCGCGCGGCGTCGAGGTGCAGGTGCAGCTGATCGCGGGCCTGCCCGCCTTCAATGTCGTGGGCCTGGGCGACAAGGC
The DNA here is from genome assembly GCF_049896485.1 of Sphingomonas sp. DC4900. Taxonomy (NCBI): domain Bacteria; kingdom Pseudomonadati; phylum Pseudomonadota; class Alphaproteobacteria; order Sphingomonadales; family Sphingomonadaceae; genus Sphingomonas; species Sphingomonas sp. DC4900. The sequence goes on along the minus strand of NZ_JAFCUK010000003.1, from coordinate 60,354 downwards.
GGTGGCGGAAAGCCGCGAGCGGGTGCGCGGCGCGATCGCGGCGATGGGGCTGGCGCTGCCGCCGAAGCGGATCGTCGTCAACCTGTCGCCCGCCGACCTGCCCAAGGAGGGCGCGCATTTCGACCTGCCGATCGCGCTGGCGCTGCTCGGCGCGATGGGCGTCGTCGATGTCGAGGCGCTGGCTGAGTATCTCGTCGTCGGCGAACTGGGGCTCGACGGGCGGATCGCGCCGTCGCCCGGCGTGCTGCTTGCCGCGCTGCATGCGGGCGCCGAGGGGCTGGGGCTGATCTGTCCCGCGGCGCAGGGGAGCGAGGCGGCCTGGGCGGGATCGGTCGAGGTGCTGGCGGCGCCCGACCTGCTGGCGCTGATCAACCATTTCAAAGGCCATGGCCTGCTGAGCGCGCCCATGCCGGGCGAGGTCGAACCATCGGGCCATGGGCCCGACTTGCGCCAGGCGAAGGGGCAGGAGGTCGCCAAGCGCGCGCTGGAGATCGCGGCGGCGGGCGGGCACAATCTGCTGATGGTCGGGCCACCGGGTGCGGGCAAATCGCTGATGGCGTCGTGCCTGCCCGGCATCCTGCCGCCGCTCGACGCTGCCGAGGCGCTGGAGGTGTCGATGGTCCAGTCCGTCGCGGGGACGCTGGCGGGCGGGCGGCTGACGCGCAACCGGCCGTTCCGCAGCCCGCATCACAGCGCGTCGATGGCGGCGCTGACCGGCGGCGGGCTGAAGGTGAAGCCGGGCGAGGTGAGCCTCGCGCATCTCGGCGTGCTGTTCCTCGACGAGCTGCCGGAGTTCCAGCGCGCGGTGCTCGATTCGCTGCGCCAGCCATTGGAGGCGGGGGTGGTCAGCGTCGCGCGCGCCAATGCCCACGTCACCTTTCCGGCGCGGGTGCAGCTGGTCGCGGCGATGAACCCGTGCCGGTGCGGGCATCTGGGCGACGCCAGCCTCGCCTGCGCCCGCGCACCGAAATGCGCGGCGGATTATCAGGCCAAGGTGTCCGGCCCGCTGCTCGACCGCATCGACCTGCATGTCGAGGTCGCGGCGGTCAGCGCCGCCGACCTCGTCCTGCCGCCGCCCGAGGAAGGATCGGCCGAGGTCGCCGCGCGCGTCGCGACCGCCCGCGCGATCCAGAGCGCGCGCTATGCGGGGCAGACGCCGCGGACCAACGCCGAGGCGGACGGCACGCTGCTGGACGCGGTCGCGACCCCCGACGATGCCGGCCGCCGCCTGCTCGCCCAGGCCGCCGAAGCGACGCGCATGTCGGCGCGTGGCTACACCCGCGTGCTGCGCGTCGCGCGGACCATCGCCGACCTGGCCGGCGCGGACGACATCGGGCGCGTCCATGTTGCCGAGGCGTTGAGCTATCGACGACGCGCGCCGACGGCCTGATGCGCTTTCTTGCTGTGGTGAGCCGCGATGCCCTTGCGGTGCGCGGCATGACCCGCTAGGCGCCCTGTCTTCGCTGCCCCTGTGGCGAAATTGGTAGACGCATTCGACTCAAAATCGAACGCCGCAAGGCATGCTGGTTCGAGTCCGGCCAGGGGCACCACCGCTTCCCAATCTCCTAAGCACTGTAACAGCTTAGGCGGTTTTGGGGTCTGAATCGCAGCCGCGGTTAGACACTCTCCTTTTCAGAAGCACGGCAATCGCGGTGCCTGCTGGGCACGGTTCGCGCATGCGGCTGCGTGCCCTGTGCGCGCGGTTCGTGTCGTGTCGGATGACGCTTTTTGCGGTTGCGTCAGCGTGACGGATGGCCCGCGCGCTTTGGATGCGACGTTGCGGTTGAAAACCAGCTCGCGCGTCCCTTGCCGGTGACGGCGAACGCCAGCGCGGCGGCGTCGCGCCCGGTCCGATGTCCATTTTGAACATGATGAACCAAAAATTATACAATCGGGACCTATGCCCTCGCCAACGAAGCAAGACATGGCGGGAAATATGCGAGCGTTACGATCTTTGGCGACGATGATCAGCATTCGGGGCGCCATTGCGGTTGCCGTCTTCGTCTGCCTGGGATCGGCGACGACGGGTGTGCTGATCGACCGCGCGGCGCGGGAACGCGCGTCGGAAACCGGCCTGATCGTGGCGAAGCAGATAGCGTCCAGCGCGGAGGGCGAATTCGAACGTCCCATCGGGCTGGTCCATTCGGCGCTGGTCGCGATGCAGTCGCTGCGCCAGCAAGGCGTGGTGGATCGCAACGCGCATATCGAATTGCTGCGGTCGGAGGTGCGGGGCAACCCGCAGATCTTCGGCATGTCGACCGGCTGGGAACCCGGCGCGTTCGACAATCGCGATGCGGCCTTCGTCGACAGCAAGGGATCGGACAAGACGGGCCGGTTCCTCCCCTATCTGTACCGGGCGGGCGACCGCGTGTCGCTGGAGCCGCTGAAGGATTACGCCAAGGAAGGGCCGGGCGACTATTATCTGATGCCGATGCGCGCGCGGCACACCGTGCTGATCGAGCCCTATATCTATGCGGTCGAAGGCCATGACGTGCTGATGACGACGATCGCGGAACCGATCATGGAGCAGGGCAAGCCCATCGGGATCGTGACCGCCGACATCGCGCTGAGCGCCTTGCGCGATCGGCTCGACAAGGTGGTCGTCCCGTTCGGCGGGACGGCGACCGTCGTCACCGACAAGGGCACCTTCGTTTACAATCGCAATGCGGCGCTGCTCGGCAAGCCCGCGCCGGCCAGCATGGGGAGCATCGGCCGGACGTCGGACCCGGCGCTGGGCGACGTGCTGCGCATCGAGACGCCGATCCACTTCAAGGGTATCAAGGGCGCGTGGTTCGTCCGCGTCGACCTGCCGATGAGCGCGGTGATGGCGGATGCGCGCCAGGCGGAACTGACGCTGCTGATCGCGGCGATCGCGATCATCGGCGGACTGATCATCGTGCTGCGGCGGACCGCGAACCGGATCGTCGGCGAACCGCTGGATGCGATCGCTGGCGAGATGAACGAATTGGCCAACGGCAATCTGGAGGAGCCGCCGGTCCGCGCGATCGTGTCGTCCGAAATCGATCGGATGGCCAAGGCGGTGGCGGTGTTCCGGGCGAACGCCATCGCGCAGCGCCGGTCGGAACAGGATCAGGCGTTCGTCGTCTCCACATTGGGCGCCCATCTGAAGAAGGTCGCGGCGGGGGATCTCACCGCGCAGATCGATCAGCCGTTCAACGGGGACTATGATCGGGTGCGCGTCGACTTCAACGCCGCCATCGACAAGCTCGGCACGACGCTGTCCGCGGTCGCGAGCAATGCGGTGGAGGTGCGGACGGGCTCGGGCGAGATCAGCACCGCCTCGGACGATTTGTCGCGCCGGACCGAGCAGCAGGCCGCGAGCCTGGAGGAAACCGCGGCGGCGATGGACGAGATCACCTCGCAGGTCCGTACCACCGCGGCGGCGGCGCGCGAGACCAACAGCGTCGTCGAGGCGGCCCGCGCCGACGTGACGCTGAGCGATACGGTCGTCGGTCGGGCGGTGATCGCGATGAGCGATATCGAGAAATCGTCCGACGAGATCGCCGAGATCATCAGCGTGATCGACGGCATCGCGTTCCAGACCAACCTGCTGGCGCTGAATGCCGGGGTGGAAGCCGCCCGCGCAGGCGAGGCCGGCAAGGGGTTCGCGGTGGTGGCGAGTGAGGTGCGCGCGCTGGCTCAGCGATCGGCGGATGCGGCGGGCGACGTCAAGGCGCGGATCACCACGAGCACGGCACAGGTCGGCACCGGCGTGGATGCGGTCGGCGAGATGCGCAAGGTGCTCGATCGCCTGACCGGGCGGATCATCGAGATCAGCCGTCTCGCCAGCGAGATCGCGACGGCGGCCGAGCAGCAGGCGATGGGTCTGTCGCAGATCAATATCGCGGTGAGCGAGATGGACGCCACGACGCAGCAGAATGCCGCGATGGTGGAGGAAGCGACCGCCGCCGCGCGCAGCCTGGCCGGGCAGGCCGACGAGCTGGGCGAGCTGATCGCACACTTCCGGTTGGCGCATGGCGGCTATGCGGCGGCAGGGGCCGCGCGCGCCTCGGTTCCGTTGCGTCTCGCCAGCTGAACCGCTGCCTGGGGCGGCGGAGGTTCTGCCGGGCCTCCGCTTCCCATCATCCGATCCGACGACCACGGCAGCCGGTACGGCGGCCGGTCGCGCCCCCATCGCGCCGTCGCTGGCGACGCGAGGAGAGCCGCGCGCCGGCGCGCCATCCGGCTGCCCCTGCCTTGTGAAACGAGCGATGAAGACGATCCATTTCCTCAGCCTGTGTGCCAGCACGGCACTGATCGCGCCGACGCCGGCGCTCGCCCAAGCCGCCGATGGCGTCGGCGCGCCGCAGACGTCGCAACCGCTGGGGCGGGTGCCGAATGCCGATCCGGTGGCGCCCGACGCACCGGCGGACACGCTATCGTCGCGCGGGAATTCCGCGATCACCTATGCGTTGCAGGTCGAAGGGAGCATCGCGGTCAATCCCGCCCATCCGGCGAACGGCGTGAACTTCGGACAGGAATTTGCCGACCGCGCGAACCGCCCCTTGCTCAACCAGGTGCTGGGAACGATCGCGCGCCCGGTTGCGGGTGGTCCGCGGGTGGACGTGGGCTTCAATCTGCAGGGGCTGTTCGGGACCGACGCGCGCTATTCGCCGACCATCGGCCTGTTCGATCGGACGTTCACCGGCCGCTATCAGTTCATCCTGACGCAGGCCAATGTCGTGGTCCACACGCCGGTGCTGACGCCGGGCGGCGTCGATTTCAAACTGGGGCTGTCGCCGGGGCTGATGGGATATGAAGGGCTCGATCCCTCTACGCGCCCGTTCTACACCTTGTCCTACGTCACCAATTACCTGCTGGCGTTCCAGACGGTGGGGGCGATCGCGACGGTGCATGTCAGCCCGCAGCTGGACGTCATCGCCGGCATCGATGCGGGGAACGAGGTGCTTCCCGGCAGGTCGGACAACAACGGCGCCGCAGCGGGCTATCTGGGGGTCAGCCTGAGCCATCTGGCCGGCGATCGCCTGACGGTCCTGGCGATGACGCGCTTCGGACCGGAAAATTCGCGGCTGGCCCTGCCCAATGCGAACCGGGCGATGCGCTGGTGGAACGACGTCACGGCAACCTACAAGATCGACGACCGCACGACGGTGGCGGGGGAGGCGAATTACCTGCGCGACGACGGGCTGAACGCGGAAGCCTATGGCGCGACGGCCTATGTGCTGCACTCGATCAACCCGCAATGGTCGGCCAATCTGCGCCTCGATGCGCTGCGCGATCCGCAGGGCGCGTTCGTCGTCACATACGGGTCCGACACGGCCTTCGCCGACGCGATCCGTGGCGTGCCGGCGCTGATCTACACCGCGCCGCCGACGACCTATGGCGCGGTGACCGCCGGCGTCTCGTACCGCCCCGCGGCGCTCAACAGCCGCCGTGTCGCGGTGACGGTTCGACCGGAGATCCGCTACGACCGATCCCTGAACGGGACGCGCCCCTATGATGGCGGGACGCGGCGCGGTCAGTGGCTTGCCAGTGCGGATTTGATCGTCGGCTTCTGACGCCGGCGGAGCGGCGACGCGGGCGTCGTCGGTGCGCGCGTCGCCGGATGCCCGCTGCCAGGTCCGTCAGGCGACACGCTCACCAGTTGCGGCGGTACCCGATCGTCAGCGTGGCACCGTTGGCGGGCACGCGGCTGCTGTTGAGGTTGCTGCGCAGCAGCTGGCTGTAGACCGGGAAATATTGGGTGTTGAACAGATTCTCGATCCCCGCCGTGATCGTGTCCCGGTCGGTCGGGCGCCAGCGGCTGGTCAGGTCGAACACCGCATATTGTTCGACCTTGCGGCGGCCGAAGCTCTGCACGCCGTTCAGCCGATAGTCGCGGTCGCCCGACAGCAGCCCCTGCAACCGGATGTCGAGCCGGTCGATCGGTGTGACCTCGACATAGGCGGTGACCTTGAGCGGGGGGATGCGATAGCCGGTCATCGGGCGCGACGCGGCGGCGGTGGCGGGGCGTTCGCGGCCGCGGATCCAGGTCGCGGTCGCGCCGGCCCGGACACGGTCGGTCGGGTCGCCGACGTCGATCGATCCCTCGAGGCCTCGGATGCGCTCGGCGGTGCGCACCAGGATCAGGCCGTTGTTGAGGCTCTGCACATCGCCCAGTTCGGACGTGGTGCGGAATGCGGACGCGGTCATGCGCGCCTTTCCGAACCGGCCACGCCAGCCGACTTCATAGCTGTCGATCCGGACCGGCTGCAGGTCGGAGTTGCGGATGTTGAAGCCGAGGTTGGCGTTGCGCAATTGCAGCCCGATATCGGGCAATTGGAAGCCTTGCGAAAAGGTCGCGAAAAAATCCTGGCCCGCGACCGGGGTCACCGTCGCGCTGCCGTTGAAGGTCCAGGCGCCATAGGAAATGGTGCCGCCGGGGATCGTGCCCGGCCGTGCCGCACGCGATTGCGAGAGCGGGATGAAGGCATCGAAGCGGGCGCGGGCGCGGTCGTAGCGGGCGCCCCCTTCAACCGCGAGCCAGTCGGCGAACCGGTGCTGCGCCTGGACGAAGCCGCCATAGGTCAGCGTCGTCAATTTCGGCATGTAGAGGAGCGTCGCGATCCGGTTGAACACGAGCCCCCGGCTCGCATCATACGCAACGGGGTCGAACACATCGAGCGGCATGTCGCTCTGTTCGTGGGTAAGGTCGCCGCCCCAGGTGAGCGAGCTGCGGTCCCCAAGCGGCGTTTCGATCGTCAGCCGGCCGCCGAAGACCCGGCTGTTCTGCGTCACCTGATCGACGTTGCGCCCACGCGTCGCGATGCCGCGCGCATCGAATGGCGTGTAGCGCGAGAAGAAGTCGCGGTAATAGCCGAGCGCAGTCAGCCGGCTGCCGAGGACGTCGCGCGCCGCGAGGTTGGCCGTCACCACCGTGCTGTAGAGCTGGTTCTGGTTGGCGAGCTGAATCCCGCGCAAGGGGCGGGCGGCGGCGGTGCCGGCGGGCAGGCGGTCGACCGCCGGGTCGGATACGAAATCGGTATGTTGATCGGCGCGATAATGGCTGGCGGACAGCTGGACATAGGCTCCGCCGAGGCGCAGCCCGGCCTTGCCGCCGACGTTCCACACATTGCTGTCGAACAGGTCGCCCTGGCTGGGTTCGGGCGCGCGGCGATTGCCGTTACCGTCGAACCCGCCGCCGATCCGCTGATAGCCGCCGTTTACGATGAAGTCGAAGCTGCCCGCCGAGCCCGAGACGAATTGCTGCACCCGGCCCCCCAGACTGTCCGTGGTCAGGTTGGAGAGCGATCCGGTGCCCGCCAGCACCGTTTCCGCCCGGAGTGGCCCGCCGGCAGGGCGGGTGTTGATCGAGATGATGCCCCCGGTCGCCCCGCTGCCGTACATCGCGCTGCTGCCGCGCAACACCTGCACCTGCGCGATGTCGGAGGGTTCGAGGCCGATGAGGCCGCGGGCGCTGTCGCGGTTCGTGTTGTACGGCACGCCATCGACCAGGATCAGCGCGCCGCGCCCGCGCAACGTCTGGCCGAAATCGGTGATCGTGCGGCTGGAATCGGCGAGGCCCGGCACGGTCTTGGCGAGGATGGTCGCCAGCGTATCGGATGCCGAACGGGCGAGTTCGATCTGGCTCTGGTCGATCGTAGTCACCTGATGGCCCGACGCGACGATATCGCTGCGCGACCGTTGTGCCGTGACCACGATGTCGTCGACATTGGCCTCATCCTGTCGAGGCGGAGCGGTTTGCGCGGTCGCGGCCGTCGTGCCCAACAGCGCGCCCACGATGGTCAGATACAGATACTTCATTACCGCCCCCAATTGACTACGATTCGCAATAGCAACATCGAAAGGTGAGTCAAATATGGACGGGAGGGGGCGGCCGCTCGGGTGCCGAAGCGCAGCCTCGTTTAAAGGTTGAGGGGTTTGCTACGGCATATCGTCACGAAGAATGGCGCTCCTATCGCGAGCGGGGGCGCCGTCGTCGCAAGCGACGCGGTGCGCGGCGCGCGGGTTTCGGCGGAGGACGGCGTGGGGATTCGGACGCGGCATCCGACGCACGTCGGAAACGGCGCCACATCGTCTTCAGCCAGTGGGTCAGCCTGTCCATGGTTCCGGCGATACGCGAGCAGAGCCTGAAATCTGCTGAACCCCTTCGTCAACGCAGGTTCAGCCTTTGCACCATCCGTCGGTCCGTATGTGCCTCTGCACCATGTCCTCACGCGGGGGCCGCGCGGCGACGGTTGCTCCGGCGCGGATGTGCGCCTAAGGTCCGGCCGCTTTCTCCCCCATGCGATAGGACCCCATGAGCCCCGCGCCGCGCTACAAACGCATCTTGTTGAAATTGTCCGGCGAAGTGCTGATGGGGGAGGGCGGTGGCCTGTCGATCGACCCCACCGTCACCGCACGCGTCGCCGAGGAAATCGCCGACGTGAAGGCACAGGGCTATGAGCTGTGCATCGTCGTCGGCGGCGGCAACATCTTCCGCGGCATTTCCGGTGCGGCGCGCGGCATGGAACGCGCGACCGGCGATTATATGGGCATGCTCGCGACCGTCATGAACGCGCTCGCGGTGCAGAATGCGCTGGAGCAGATCGGCGTCGAAACGCGCGTGCAGTCGGCGATCCCGATGTCGTCGGTGTGCGAACCCTTCATCCGCCGCCGCGCGATGCGGCACCTGGAAAAGGGGCGGATCGTGATCTTCGCCGCCGGCGTCGGATCGCCGTTCTTCACCACCGATTCGGGCGCGGCGTTGCGCGCGGCCGAGATGAATTGCGACGCGCTGTTCAAGGGCACCAGCGTCGATGGCGTCTACAACGCCGACCCCAAGAAGGATACGAGCGCCACGCGGTTCGCGACCGTCAGTTACGACACGGTGCTCGCGCAGAATCTCAAGGTCATGGATGCCAGCGCCGTCGCGCTGTGCCGTGATTCGAACATCCCGATCGTCGTCTTCAACATCCGCGAACACGGCAATTTCGCCGCGGTGCTGCGCGGTGAGGGCGTCTCGACGGTCGTGCAGAAGGAAGTGGAGTAACCCATGGCTGCCTATGACAAGTCCGATCTCGAGCGCCGCATGGCGGGTGCCGTCGAAGCGCTGAAGCACGACCTGGCCGGTCTGCGCACCGGCCGCGCATCGACCGCGCTGCTCGATCCCGTCACCGTGGAGGTCTATGGCAGCCACATGCCGCTGACGCAGGTCGCCACCGTCTCCGTGCCGGAGCCGCGCATGATCTCGGTTCAGGTGTGGGACAAGTCGAACGTCGGGCCGGTGGAAAAGGCGATCCGCTCGGCGGGCCTGGGCCTTAACCCGATCAACGACGGCCAGACGCTGCGTCTGCCGATCCCGGACCTCACCGAAGAGCGCCGCAAGGAACTCGCCAAGCTCGCCGGCAAATATGCCGAGGGCGCGCGCATCGCGGTACGCAACGTCCGCCGCGACGGCATGGACAACCTCAAGACCGACGAGAAGAAGGGCGTGTTCAGCGAGGACGAGCGCAAGCGCCACGAAACCGAGGTGCAGAAGCTGACCGATGCGACGATCGCCGATGTCGATGCGGCGGCGGCGGCGAAGGAAAAGGAAATCCTGGGTAAGTGACCAAGGTTCCGTTCGCCCTGAGCTTGTCGAAGGGCGTGTCCCGAGCGCATCGTTTGCGGCACGTGCTCCGACAGGCGCAGCACGAACGGGGGTCTGCATGAGCAGCGCACCCCTCCTCTCGGCGGTTCCGAATACCGGCCTCGTGCCGCGCCATGTTGCGATCATCATGGATGGCAACGGCCGCTGGGCGAAGGCCCGGCACCTGCCGCGCGTCGCCGGGCACAAGGCGGGGGTGGAGGCGGTGCGCCGCGTTACCCGCGCCGCGCGCGCGATGGGGATCGAGGCGCTGACGCTCTATGCGTTCAGCTCGGAAAACTGGCGCCGGCCTGAGGAAGAGGTGGGCGCGCTGATGGGCCTGCTGCGGCTGTTCATTCGCAGCGATCTCGCCGAACTGGTCGAAGAGAATGTCCGGCTGCGCATCATCGGCGACTACCGCCGGTTCGCGCCCGATCTCGTCGCACTGGTCGACGATGCGGTCGCCAAGACCGCAGGCAACACCGGCCCCGTGCTGGTGATCGCCCTCAATTACGGATCGCAGGCCGAACTGGTCGCGGCGGCGCAGACACTGGCGGCGCGAGCGGCGGCGGGAGAGATCGACCCTGCATCGATCACGCCCGAGCATATCGAGGCGGAGTTGCAGACCGCCGACCTGCCGCCGCTCGACCTCGTCATCCGATCGTCGGGCGAGCAACGGCTGTCGAACTTCCTATTGTGGCAGGCGGCCTATGCCGAGCTGCTGTTCGTCGAGACCCTGTGGCCCGATTTCAACGGCGACACGCTGGCCGATGCGGTAACCGCATTCGGGCAGCGCCAGCGGCGTTACGGCGGCCTGTGAGCGACGCCGCCCCGGGCAAGCGCCCGTCGGATCTGGCCGTACGCGCGGTGACCGGTGTCGGCATGATCGCCGTCGCACTGGTCGCGCTGGCGTTCGGCGGCTTTGCGCTCTGGTTGCTCGCTGCGGTGATCGGCGTGTTCATGATGGCCGAATGGAGCGAGCTGAACGGCGCGCCGCCGCAGACCAAGCGGCTGGGTCAATATGTCCTGTTCGTGCCGCTGGCGATCATGTGCCCGATCGCGGCCGGTCCCAATTTCTTCGCGCTCGGGCTGTTGGCCGGTGCCTTCTTCTTCCTCGGCATCGTCACGCGGCGCCCGGCGCTGGCACTCGGCGTCCTCTATTGCGGACTGCCCATCTATGCGCTGCTGCTGATCCGGCATGAGCCCGACGGCCTGCGCAACGCCTTATGGGCACTGAGCCTCGTCTGGGCGACCGATATCGGCGCCTATTTCGCCGGACGGACGATCGGCGGGCCGAAGCTGGCGCCCGCGATCAGCCCCAACAAGACCTGGGCCGGGCTGATCGGCGGGATCGTCGCGGCGACCGTGCTCGCGCTCGTGATGAGCCGCGTCTATCTGCTGCCGCTGCGCTTCGTGGCGGCGACGCCGGTGCTCGCGATCCTGGCGCAGGCGGGCGACCTGTATGAAAGCCATCTGAAGCGCCGCGCGGGCGTGAAGGATTCGGGCAGCGTCATTCCGGGCCATGGCGGCGTGCTCGACCGGCTGGATGGCGTGGTGCCGGTGCTGCCGATCGCGGCGCTGCTCGTCGTGGTGCCGCTGGGGTTTCCTGCATGAAGACCGTCACCATTTTGGGCGCCACCGGATCGGTGGGCACGTCGACGCTCGATCTGGTCGAGCGCGAGCCGGACCGGTTCCGCGTCCGCGCGCTGACCGCCAATTGCGATGTCGCCAACCTTGCCGCCGCCGCGATCCGCACGAAGGCGGAGGTGGCTGTCGTCGCGGACGAAAGCTGCCTGCCCGATCTGCGCGCGGCGCTGGCGGGGACGGGTACGCAAGCCGCGGGCGGGCGGCAGGCGATCTGCGACGCTGCGGCGGGCGCGGATTGGACGATGGGCGCCATCGTCGGCTGTGCCGGCCTGGAGCCGGTGATGGCGGCGATCGCGCATGGCGGCACCGTCGTCATCGCCAACAAGGAGCCGTTGGTGTCGGCGGGCGAGGTGATCCTCGCCGCCGCCGCGGCGTCCGGCGCGACGCTGCTGCCCGCGGACAGTGAGCATAATGCGATCCACCAATGTTTCGATTTCGCACGGCCCGAGCGGGTGCGGCGGATCATCCTGACCGCCAGCGGTGGGCCGTTCCGCGACTGGTCGCTGGAGCGGATGGCGGACGTGACGGTCGAACAGGCGGTCGCGCATCCCAATTGGTCGATGGGCGCGAAGATCAGCGTCGACAGCGCGACGATGATGAACAAGGGCCTCGAGCTGATCGAGGCGGCCCGGCTGTTCCCGGTCGACAACGACCGGATCGAGGTGGTGATGCACCGCCAGTCGGTGATCCATTCGATGGTCGATTATGTCGACGGATCGATGCTGGCGCAGCTCGGCCCCAGCGACATGCGCGTGCCGATCGCGCATACGCTGGCCTGGCCCGATCGGATGGCGACGCCGATGGAGCCGCTGGATCTCGTGAAGATCGGCCGGCTCGATTTCGAGGCGTGCGATCCGGTGCGCTTTCCTGCGCTGGCGCTGGCGCGCGCGGCGCTGGAGGCAGGCGGTGCGCGCCCGGCGATCCTCAACGCGGCGAACGAAGTGGCGGTCGCCGCCTTTCTGGCGCGACGGATCGGCTTCCTCGAAATTGCCGCAATCGTCGCCGATACGCTGGAGCGTTACGACCCGCAGGCGCCCGCCACGGTGGAATCGGTCCTGGCGGTCGATGCCGAGGCACGGCGGATAGCGGACGAGCAGGTTCGGGGCCGAAGCACGGGCCGGACTGGGGGGCGTGTAGAGGTTCACGCGTGAAGGATTGCGCAGCTTGATCCAGTCCCCCGGTATCCTGATGGCGGTCCTCGCCTTTCTGTGCGCCATCGGGCCGCTCGTGTTCATTCATGAGATGGGCCATTATCTCGCCGGCCGCGTCTTCGGCGTGAAGGCGGAGGCGTTTTCGATCGGCTTCGGGCGCGAGATCGCGGGCTTCACCGATTCCCGCGGCACGCGCTGGAAATTCGGCTGGCTGCCGCTGGGCGGCTACGTCCGCTTCGCCGGCGACATGAATCCCGCGAGCCAGCCCGATGCGGCATGGCTGTCGCTGCCCGCCGAAGAGCGGATGCGAACCTTCCAGGCCAAACCCCTGTGGCAGCGCGCGATCATCGTCGCGGCGGGGCCGGTGGTGAACCTGATCCTGGCGGTGCTGATCCTCGCCGGTTTCGCCTATAGCTATGGCGTCGATCGCACCCCCGCGGTCGTCGGTGCGGTGGTGGAGGGCGGCGCCGCGGCGAAGGCGGGCCTGCGCGCAGGCGACCGGATCGTCGCGCTCGACGGCCGCGGGGTCGACACCTTTTCCGATCTCGCGCGCTACGCGCTGATCCGGCCGGGCCAGCAGGTCACGGTGACGGTGGCGCGCGCCGGCCGTGATATCGAGACGCCGCTGACGATCGGCACGGTCCACCAGCGCGACCGGTTCGGCAACGAATATCGCATCGGCCGGCTGGGCCTGCAGAGCGGCGATCCCGTGCTCGCCCCCGTCAGCCTTGCGGAGGCGCCGATCGCCGGCGTGCGGATGACGGGCGAGATCATCGGCGGCACGTTGGAAACGATCGGCCAGATCATCAGCGGTCGTCGCTCGATCGACGAACTGGGCGGCCCGATCCGCATCGCCAAAATCTCCGGCGAGCAGATGGCGCTGGGCGTTTCGGCCTTCGTCTGGCTGGTCGCGATGCTCTCCATCAATCTGGGGTTCATCAACCTGCTGCCAGTGCCGATGCTGGATGGCGGACACCTCTTCTTCTACGCGATCGAAGCGGTGCGGCGTCGTCCCCTCGAACCTCAGGTACAGGAATGGGCATTTCGCGGCGGATTGGCTGCGGTATTGGCGTTGATGCTGATCGTCACGTTCAACGATTTGGGCGCGGTTGGTCTGTGGCAGCGGTTGGCCGGGTTGATCGGCTGACCGGGTTGGGGCAGGGCGTTGCGCTGCGGTTCCCGACGTTACGTGGGTATCCTGACGTTTTTGGGGTGGGTTGAGTGACAGCGATGACAAGTTCCAAGTTCGCCGGCCTGGGTGCCGCGCTGCTCGCCGGCACCATGCTGTCGGGTGTGCCCGCCATGGCGCAGACGGCGGCCGCTCCGGCCCAAGCGCCGGCAACGACACCCGCGACCGGCGCACAGGCGGCAACGGCGCCCGCCGCCACGCCGGCGCCCGTGCGCACGATCAAGTCGCTGCGCGTCGAGGGATCGCAGCGCATCGAGCCGGAAACGGTGCTGTCGTACACCAAGCTGCGCGTCGGCATTCCGTATACCGCGGAAACGCTGGACCAGGCGCTGAAGGATCTGCAGGCGTCGGACCTGTTCGTCCAATATCAGATCGAGGGCGTCGAGACCGGCGACATCGTGCTGAAGGTGCGCGAAAACCCGATCATCAACCGCGTGATCCTGGAAGGTAACAAGGCGCTGAAGAGCGACAAGATTACCAAGGAAATCAAGCTCGCGCCGCGGCAGATCTTCACCCGCACCGCGGTGCGGCAGGACGTCAGCCGCATCCTGGAACTGTATCGCCGCCAGGGCCGATTCGCCGCGGTCGTCAATCCGAAGATGGTCAACCTCGACCAGAATCGCGTCGATGTGGTGTTCGAGATCAACGAAGGGCCGAAGTCCAAGGTCCGCCAGATCAACATCATCGGCAACGAGGTGTTCAGCGACGGCAAGCTGCGCGGCGAGATGGCGACGAAGGAATCGCGCTGGTTCCGCCTGCTGTCGTCCAACACGTCCTACGATCAGGATCGCCTGAATTATGACCAGCAGAAGCTGCGCCAATTCTATCTGACGCAGGGCTATGCCGATTTCCGCGTCACCAGCGCCGTCGCCGAGCTGACGCCCGACAAGCGCGACTTCATCATCACCTATGTCGTCGAAGAGGGTAAGCGCTACAAGTTCGGCGACATCACCGTCGACAGCGAAATCCGCGACTTCGACAACAAGAAGCTCGCCGCGTCGCTGCCGGTCAAGAAGGGCGACTGGTACAACGCCAAGCTGGTCGAGGATTCGATCGATCAGCTGAGCCAGTCGGCGGGCCTGTTCGGCTATGCCTTCACCGACGTGCAGCCGGATTACAGCCGCGATCCCGAAACGCTGACCATGGGGATGAACTTCCACATCGGCCAGGCGCAGCGCACCTATGTCGAGCGGATCGACATCAACGGTAACACGCAGACGCAGGACAAGGTCGTGCGCCGCGAAATCCGTCTGGCGGAAGGCGATGCGTTCAACAGCTTCCAGGTGAAGCGCAGCCAGGATCGCATCAACAGCCTGGGATTCTTCCAGGACAAGATGGAGATCAAGCAGAACCCCGGTTCGGCACCCGATCGCGTCGTCCTGGAAACGACGCTGGAAGAACGCAGCACCGGCGAATTGCAGCTGTCGGTCGGCTATTCCAGCCTCGAACGCTTCATCATCCAGGCGAACATCACGCAGAACAACTTCCGCGGGAAGGGGCAGGTGCTGCGCGCGGGCGTGAACTATTCGACCTATTCGAAGTCGGTCGAACTGGGCTTCACCGAGCCGTACCTGTTCGACAAGAACGTCGCGATCGGCGTCGACGTGTTCCGCCGCGACTTCAACTCGTTCAACTATATCGGCACGCAGCGTCAGACGACCTATTCGCAGGTGTCGACCGGTTTCCAGGTGCGCGCGGGCGTGCCGCTGACCGAATATTGGTCGCTCGCCGGCCGCTACGGCCTGTCCTACGATCAGGTCGGTCTCGATTCGGCGACCTATTTCACCAACGGCGTCTGCGATCCGCTGAAGGCGGGCCGCTACCTCTGCGAAGCGATCGGCAACCGCTGGACGTCGACCGTCGGCTATTCGCTGATCTACGACAGCCTCAACAGCCGCCTGCGTCCGACCGCGGGCCAGCGCTTCGCCTTCAACCAGGACTTCGCCGGCCTGGGCGGTGACGTGAAGTATATCCGTACGCGCGTCGAAGGGTCGAAGTTCTGGAACGTCGGCAGCGGCTTCATCGGCTCGATCGTCGGTGAGGGCGGCTACATCCATTCGCTGGAAAAGAGCCGTGGCCCCGGCATCGACAGCGTCCGCATCACCGATCGCTTCTACCTCGGCGAACCGCAGTTCCGCGGCTTCGACATCCGTGGCGTCGGCCCGCGCGTGCAGCGTCAGGCCTATACGACGGACGCGAACGGCAAGCAGATCCTCGTCACCGATCGCGACCAGATCGTCGACGACGCGCTGGGCGGCCGTGCCTACTACCTCGTCCGCGCCGAGCTGGAGATCCCGTTGGGCTCCGGCGCGCGCGAACTGGGCCTGCGTCCGTCGGTCTACGTCCAGGCGGGCAGTCTGTGGGGCCTGACCAAGCCGCTGCCGACCGCGAGCTTCCCGACGATCACCGATTCGGCTGGCAACGTGACGGTGCTGCCGATCCAGCGGCTGCTGACCGATTCGGCGGGGCGCCAGCTCTATTACAACACCTACACGCCGGACGGCGCGACCGCGCCGGCGCTGCGTGCGACGACCTGTTCGATCGGCTATTCGGCGGTTGCGGGCGGCGCATGTTCGGGCAGCGAGACGAACACGATCGCGTTCGATCAGGCGATCTCGCCGTTCAAGGAAACCTATTACGGCAGCAGCCCGACGCCGCGCGTCAGCATCGGCATCGGCGTGAACTGGACGTCGCCGTTCGGCCCGCTGCGTATCGACCTCGCCAAGGCGCTCGTCACCCAGAAGGGCGACGATCCCAAGCTCATTACCTTCAACGTAGGGACGCAGTTCTAATGAAGACGATTACCAAGACGTGCGCCGTGGCGATCGCCTCGGCTTCGGTCGCCCTGCTCGCCGGTGGCGCCTCGGCGCAGACCGCCGGCCTCGCCACGGCGCAGCCCGACGCGGCGATCTTCAGCGCGAAGGCGTTCGAAACCGCCAACACGCAGATCGGCACGACCTACAAGGCGCAGCTGGATCAGGCCGCTGCGGCGCAGAACGCGCTGAACACGAAGCTGCGCGGCATCCTCGACGCCAACAAGGACGGCCAGATCAGCCAGGCGGAAGCCGCTGCGGCCGAATCGAACCCGACGATCGCCAAGCAGGTGCGCGATGCCCAGGCTGCCGCGCAGCCCGGCATCGAAGCCGCGCAGAACCCCGCGATCAAGGCGCAGGCCTATGCGCTGGAACAGATCGTCGCCAAGTATGACCCGGCGCTGCGTGCGGTCGTGACGGCCAAGAAGATCAACCTGGTGCTGTCGCCGAACGCGATCCAGTACGCACCGCCGGCGACCGACATCACGCGCGACATCATCGCCGAGATCGATCGCACGACGCCGACCGTCTCGATCACGCCGCCGGCCAACTGGCAGCCGCAGCAGCAGACCGTCGAACTGCTGCAGCAGTATCGCCAGATCGTCTACGCGAACGCCCAGCGCCGTCAGCAGGCGGGCGCTCCGGCTCCGGCCGCTGCGCCGGCCGCCGGCACCCCGCAGGGCCGTTAAGGGCCCGCGTCGGTGAGCGAAGACGCACAGACCATGGGGCCGCTCGATATCGGGCGGGTCATGGCGGCGCTGCCGCATCGCTATCCGATGCTGCTGGTCGACCGCGTCGAGGAAATCGTCCTCGACCGGTCGATCGCAGCGATCAAGGCGGTGACGATCAACGAAGGCTTCTTCCAGGGGCATTTCCCCGGTCGTCCGATCATGCCGGGCGTGCTGATCGTCGAGGCGCTGGCGCAGGCCGCGGGCGTGCTCGCGGTCGAAAGCCTGGGCCTCGCCGGATCGGGCAAGCTCGTCTATTTCATGGCGATCGAAGGCGCGAAGTTCCGCAAGCCCGTCGAACCCGGCGTGCTGCTGCGGCTGGAGGTCGAATTCGTCCAGAAGCGGTCCAGCGTCTGCAAGTTCGCAGGTGTTGCGAAGGTCGACGGGCAAGTCGTTGCAGAAGCTAACTTTACTGCGATGATCGCCGATCCGCCCAAGGCGTAACGCGTGTGACTTTCGCTGACTTTTGACTTTTCGGCGGCGCTCCGTTACGGGCGCCGCTTCCCTTTCAGGCTGGTCGGAACCAGCCGCATACGGAGCGTGTGACGTGAAGAAAGATACCCACCCCGACTACCACATGATCAAGGTCCAGATGACGGACGGCACCGTGTTCGAAACCCGCTCCACCTGGGGCAAGGAAGGCGACACGATGCAGCTCGACATCGATCCGCTGGCGCACCCCGCCTGGACCGGTGGTCGTGGTCAGCTGCTCGACGCGGGCGGCCAGGTCGCGCGCTTCAACAAGCGCTTCGGTGGCGGTCTCACGCTCCGCAAGAACTGATCGGATCGTTGACTCGGCGTTAACCATCGACGCGATACTCTTGATCGATGTTTGCCGCCGAGTTCGAACCTGCAGAACCCAATGGCCGGCGCCGCTCCCCGCGTGCGCCGGTTTCGTTGGATGCGCATATCGGCAAGGCCGCGCGCACCTTGTGCAAGGTGGTCGATCTCTCGATCCACGGCGTTCGCCTGCAAACCTATTCCGCGCTGACCAAGGGCAGCACGATCTGGCTGACCTTGCCCGAAGCGGGCACGATCGCGGCCGACGTGATGTGGTCCGACGATTATCTCGCCGGCTGCCAGTTCAAGAAGCCGTTGGAAATCGACGTCTTCGACAGATTGCTCGCGCAGAATCGCTGACTGCGCTATGACGGGCGCGTAAAGCGTCTTGCTGCGATGCAGCATCAGCTATTATGGATGCGAGGATGAACCAGCCCTCTGCGCCGACCGGACCGGTGCCGACGATGTTCGAAGCCATCGTCCGCCAGATGACCGTCACCGCCACCTACAACAAGGGTGCGGTCACGATCGCCCCCCACATCCTCTACACACGGCACGGCGAGATCTACGTCGATGCGACCACGGTCGAGCGCGACGGAAAGCCACCGCGCGAGGAGAAACTGGGCACGTTCAAGCTCGACGGCCTGGGCGATCCGACGCTGACCGCGAACACCTTCCGTCCGAGTGCGCTGTTCGAGCCCGAGGCGGAGAAATATGTCGGCGTGACGCTGATGGCGGTGGAGCTGGGGTAAGGCTCGGCACGCTTACGGCTGTCGCCCAATCCCCCGTCACCCCGGACTCGTTCCGGGGTCCACTCTGCGGCGAGGGGGATGGTTTGAGCCTCCTGCCGCCCCCTAGCGGCCCGCTGGACCTCGGAACGTGTCCGGGGTGACGGAAGACGGGCCGGGGCGCACCGTCGCCGGCGCGCCCCGTTACCTCAACGGCAGCGGACCTGCGACTGGTTTTGGTCGATCGCCTTGCCGGCGAGCGCACCGGCCGCACCGCCGAGCAGGGTGCCGACGATGCGGCTGCGGCCGCCATCGATCACATTGCCCAGAATGCCGCCCGCGGCGCCGCCGATGACGAGGCCGGTCGTGCCGTCGCTGCGCTTGCAATAATAGCGACCGTCATTGCCGGCATAGACACGCTCGTCAGCGCTCAGCACGCGCTCGCGATAATTGTCGCCGCTGCGATAATAGCGCGACGGGTCGTAGCCGTTCTCGTCGCGATCGCCGGGGTAGGTGTTGTTATTGTAATAGTTCGCGGCCGGCGCCTCGCGATAGCCGCCAGTGCCGGTGTAGCCGCCGCGCGACGCGCGATAGCGATCCACTTCGGCGCGATAGCGGGCGAGCTCGGCGTCGAACCGCTGCTGCGCGGCGGTGAAGCGCGCCTCATCCTGCGCCGACTGGGCAACGACCGGAGTGGCGGCGGTGAGCGCAGCGGCCGCGGCAGCGGCGAGGGACAGCGACTTGAGCATGGCGATCGTCCTGAGCTTCTTAGTCCGTTGATTCGGAACCGTAACGGCCATACGCGGAACCTACCCTGCCGGTTCCTGAACGGATGGTAGGCGGCGTGTCGGCGGGGCGCGGTTGCCGGACGACGCCAAGGTGGGATCGGCCGCCTCAGTCCGTCGCCTCAGTCTGTCGCTGCGCTCGCCATGACGAGGAGGGTGGTACTCGGGCGGGAGCGCCCCGATCACCCGATCGTGACGAAGCTGTCCATCACCCGCTTGCGGCCGGCGGCCTCGAAGTCGATCTCCAGCTTGTTGCCTTCGATCTCGGCAATCGCGCCATAGCCGAACTTCTGGTGGAAGACGCGCATGCCGACGCTGAGGTCGCTGCGCCCCTTGTTGCCGATGCTGACCGCGCTCGCCCGGCTCTCGACGATCCGCGTCGGCTGGGTGGTGAAGCCGGAGCCAGACCCCGCCGCGCGCTGCCAGCCCGGACCGCGGCCGGTGCCGCGCGCGACATTGGCGAAGGGATCGGCGCGCTCGCTCCAATTGGCGCGCCACAGGCTTTCGCCGCCCGACATGGTGGTGTCGCTGTCGGTATGTTCGGGCGGCAATTCGCCGACGAAGCGGCTCGGGATGCTGGAGGTCCACTGGCCGTAGATGCGGCGGTTGGCGGCGTGGAGGATCGTCGCGCGGCGGCGCGCACGCGTGATCGCGACATAGGCGAGGCGGCGCTCCTCCTCCAGGCTGCGCGTGCCGCCTTCGTCGATCGCACGTTGTGAGGGGAACAGGCCTTCTTCCCAGCCGACGAGAAACACGGTGTCGAATTCGAGGCCCTTGGCGGCGTGGATCGTCATGATCGTGACCTCGGGCGCCTGCACCGCGCCTTCCTTGTCCATGACGAGGCTGACGTGTTCGAGGAATGCGCCGAGCGACTCATATTCTTCCATCGCGCGGACGAGTTCGGACAGGTTTTCGAGCCGCCCGGATGCCTCGACCGACTTTTCGGCCTGCCACATCGCGGTATAGCCCGATTCGTCGAGCATCTGCCGCGCCAGTTCGGCATGCGGCAGATCGCGTGCCCGGTCGCGCCAGCGCGCGATGTCGCCGACGAAATTGCCGAGCGCGCGGCGCGCCTGCGGGGTCAGTTCGTCGGTGTCGAGAATGCGCGCCGCGGCGATGGTGAGCGGCACGCCCTCGGCGCGGGCGAGCTGGTGGATCTTGGCGATCGCCTTGTCGCCAAGGCCGCGCTTGGGGACGTTGACGATGCGTTCGAAGGCCAGATCGTCCGACGGCTGGTTGACGATGCGCAGATAGGCGAGCGCGTCGCGGATTTCGGCGCGTTCGTAGAAGCGATAGCCGCCGACGATGCGGTACGGCATGCCGATCGAGATGAAGCGGTCTTCGAATTCGCGCGTCTGATGCTGCGCGCGGACGAGGATGGCGATATGGTCGAGCGGGGTGCCGTTCCGCTGCGCGGCCTCAATCTCGTCGCTAACCCGGCGCGCTTCTTCCGGCCCGTCCCACACCCCCAGCACGCGCACCTTCTCGCCCACATCGAGTTCGGTCCACAGCGTCTTGCCGAGCCGACCGCCGTTATGCGCGATCACGCCCGACGCGGCGCCGAGGATATGCGGCGTCGATCGGTAATTCTGTTCGAGGCGGATCACCTTGGCGCCGGGAAAATCCTTCTCGAACTTCAGGATGTTTTCGACCTGCGCGCCGCGCCACGAATAGATGGACTGATCGTCGTCGCCGACACAGGCGATGTTCTTGCGCGTCTGAGCCAGCAGCCGCAGCCAGAGATACTGGACGATGTTGGTGTCCTGATATTCGTCCACCATGATGTATTTGAAGCGCTCCTGATAGGTGCGCAGCACATCGGCGTGCGTCTTCAGGATGGTGAGCATGTGGAGCAGCAGGTCGCCGAAGTCGCAGGCGTTCACGCTGCGCAGCCGCGCCTGATATTGCGCGTACAGGTCGCCGCCGCGCCCGTTGGCGTAGCGTTCGCTCTCGCCGGCATCGATATCGGCGGGGACCAGACCCCTGTTTTTCCAATCGTCGATCAGGCCGGCGAGGCTGCGCGCGGGGAAGCGCTTTTCGTCGATGTCCGCGGCGACGATCAGCTGTTTCAGCAGCCGCAACTGATCGTCGGTGTCGAGAATGGTGAAGTTCGACTGCAATCCGACCAGTTCGGCATGGCGGCGGAGCATCTTGGCGCCGATCGCGTGGAAGGTGCCGAGCCACGGCATGCCCTCCACCGCGTCGCCGACCATCCGGCCGACACGCTCGCGCATCTCGCGCGCGGCTTTGTTGGTGAAGGTGACGGCGAGGATTTCGGACGGCCACGCCTTGCGCGTCCACAGCAGATGCGCGAGCCGCGCGGTCAGCGCCGCGGTCTTGCCCGTACCGGCGCCGGCCAGCATCAGCACCGGGCCTTCGGTGGTGAGCACTGCGTCGCGCTGCGGCGGGTTCAACCCCTTGAGATACGGCGGATCCTGCAGGGCGGCGGGGGAGGCGGTGTCGGTCACCGGCGAACAGGTAGGGAACGGCGCTTGGCTCGGCAAGCTGCGAGCGCGGCAAGCCCGGAAAAATCGGGGCAGCCACCGGTGCGGCCGCCCCGTAGTTCAGGGAGCACCAGTCGACAGAAAGGCGACCGATACATCGCGACCCACAGGGGGAGGGGAGCCGCGGTGGCATCGCGGTAGCGGCGGAATGTTGCGAAGGGATGGCAACTTTGTTGCCAGATGCCTTTATTTGGGGGTTAGAAAGGCGGCATGAGCCAAACCCCTGCCGCCGAAGTCCCGGACGCCGCCGTCACGCCAGCCTCGCCGCGCCGGATCCTGACCGCGAGCCTCGTCGGTACGGCGGTGGAATTCTACGATTTCTACATTTACGCCACCGCCGCGGCGCTGGTGTTTCCGGCGCTGTTCTTTCCGGGGGAAAGTGCATCGGCGCGGCAGATGATGAGCTTCGCGAGCTTCGCCGTGGCCTTCTTCGCGCGGCCGATCGGTGCGGCGGTGTTCGGGCATTTCGGCGACCGGATCGGGCGCAAGTCGACCCTCGTCGCCAGCCTGTTGCTCATGGGCGGGTCGACCGTCGCGATCGCCTTCCTGCCGACCTATCGACAATTCGGCATCTGGGCGCCGCTGCTATTGTGCCTGATGCGATTGGGCCAGGGGCTGGGGCTGGGCGGCGAATGGGGCGGCGCGGCGCTGCTCGCAGTCGAGAACGCACCGCCGCATCGGCGCAACACGTGGGGCATGTTCCCCCCGCTGGGGGCGCCGGTCGGCTTCATCCTGGCGAACGGATTGTTCCTGCTGCTGGGGCTGGTGCTGAGCGACGATCAGTTCCGCGCCTGGGGGTGGCGCCTGCCGTTCCTGGTGAGCGCGGTGCTGGTCGCGCTCGGCCTGTGGATCCGACTGAAGCTGACCGAGACGCCCGCCTTCGTCGAAGCGGCCAAGGCGGAGGCGCTGCCCAAGGTGCCGCTCGCGACGCTGTTTGCCGGTCATGGCCGCGCGCTGCTGGCCGGCACCGGCGGGGTGGTGGCGTGCTTCGCGCTCTTCTACCTCGCGACCGCCTTTACGCTGAGCTACGGCACGACGACGCTGGGCTATGACAAGACGGCGCTGCTCGGCGTCGAGCTGGTCGCGATCCTGTTTCTCGCCGCAGGCGTGATCGTCGCGAGCGTTCTGGCAGACCGGACGGGGGCGGAGCGGATGCTGGTAATCGGCTTTCTGGGCTGCATCGTCGCCGGCGCACTGATGGGGCCGATGCTGGGCGCCGGATCGCTGGTCGTGGTGTTCGCGTGGCTGGCCTTCGCCTTGTTCGTCATGGGCTTTGCCTATGGTCCGCTCGGCGGCTGGCTGCCGACGCTGTTTCCGGCGGGCGTGCGCTACACCGGCGTGTCGATGACGTTCAACGTCGGCGGTATCTTGGGCGGGGCACTCGCGCCGATCGCGGCGCAGGCGCTCGCTGCGCGCGGGCTGTGGTGGATCGGGCTGTATCTGGTCGCGGCGGGCCTCGTGAGCCTCGCCGGCCTCGCACTGTTGCCGCGGGTCAGGACCGCCGACTGAACCAGCGCGGCCAGCGCGACACGCTGCGTTTCGGGACATCGGCCTCGGAATAGCCGGTCGCGTTGAGCAGGAAGCTGGCGAGCAGCAACGCTTGGTTGCGGCTCAGCACCAGCCGCGTCGTCGCGATCTGCTGATTGTCGAGCGCCTGTGCGGACGGCGTCGTCTGCACCTCCAGCTCGATGCCCTTGGGCAAGGGATGATGCACCCATCCGACCACCGCCTGCGGCCCCGACCGCCGCGGGGCATCGTAATGGTGGGGAATGAACTGCGTCGCCATGGCTCCCTCCTGTTGCGATCAGGCGGCCCGCAAGAGTGTCACACGGGCCTTCCCATGCACGCGGCTGGTGTCGATGGCGAACCCGGCGACCTCGACCGCCTCGTCGCGTGCGGTCTCTATGCTGACCCAGGTCGCGGCGTTCGTCCAGCCCAGCCGCGCCAATTTATCCAAGGCTACCAAGCCTGCACCGGTGCCGTAGGGCGGGTCCATCATGATGAGGTCGAGCGGCGCGCGCGCCGGCCCCAGCGCCATTACCGACCCGCTGCGCACGTCGCCGCGCGTGCCGAGCTTGGCGAGGTTGGCCTTCAGCGCATCCAGCGCCGCGCCGTCCTGTTCGACGAATAGGCAGGACGCCGCGCCACGCGACAGCGCCTCGATCCCCAGCGCGCCCGATCCGGCGAACAGATCGGCGACGGCGAGCCCTTCGAAGCTGCCGAGGCGGCTGGTGAGCATTGAGAACAAGGCCTCGCGCGTGCGGTCGGCGGTGGGGCGCGTCGCGTCGCCCTTGGGCGCGACGAGCGGACGCCCGCGCCACTGGCCGGCGATTACCCTCACGAGCGACCTCCGCGCGGCCCGCCCTTGGGCCCGCCCTTGAAGCCACCGCTGGGCGGACGCCCGCCCGATGGGCGCGGCGAGCCGCCGCCGCCTGCGGGGCCGCTGCGCGTCGGGGCGTCACCGCGGGGAGGTCGTTGGCCGGTGCGGGATGCGCCGGGCTTGCCTTGGCCGACGCGGGGAGCGCCTGAGCGGTTGCGGTCGCCGCTGCGATCGGCGCCGCGCTCATCATGACGCTCCCACGGCTTCATCGCCGAGCCGCCGGTGGGGACGTTGGCCTTGCCGTCGCGGGCGTCGTCGCGGGCGCGCGTGTCGGTTCGGGTCCGCGTACGGGCGCCGCGATCGGTCGTTGCGGGTGTGCGGAAGCCGGGGCGGGGCGCTTCGCCGGTGGCGGCGGCGCGCGGGTTCGCCGTACGGGCCGCAGCGGGACGGTCCGCGCTACCCTCGGAACGCGGGCGCGATCGCGTCGGGCGCTCGCCTGGCGTGGTCGGCCGTACGGTTGCCGGCCGCTCCACGCCACGCTCGGCGCCGCGGCGCGTGCGGGTGGTGCGATCGACGCTGGGCGCGGTGCGGAAGCCGGCACGGGGGGCGGCCGCGATCGGCTCGTCCGGCGCGCCGCCCTTCAGCGTCTTGCGGAATCCGACGATCTCATGCTGCTTCACCTCGCCGATCCCGCCGACCGGCAGGTCGCCGAGCACGAACGGGCCGTAACGGGTACGGATCAGGCGGCTGACCTGCAGCCCGAGATATTCGAGGACGCGGCGCACCTCGCGGTTCTTGCCTTCGGTGATCGTGATCTCGATCCACACATTGGCGCCGGTGCGCCGCTCGATATTGGCGTCGATCGAGCCATAGCGAATGCCCTCGATCTCGACGCCCTCGGCCAGCTCCTCGAGCTGCTGCTGCGTGACGTTGCCATAGGCGCGCGCGCGATAGCTGCGCTCGACACCGGTCGCGGGCAGCTCGAGCTGGCGCTTGAAGCCGCCGTCGGTGGTCAGCAGCAGCAGCCCCTCGGTATTGAGGTCGAGCCGCCCGACCGGCACCAGCCGCGGCAGGTCGTGGGGCAGGCGATCGTAGATCGTCGGCCGCCCCTTGGGGTCGCGTTCGGTGACCAGCAGCCCGGTCGGCTTGTGATACAGGAACAACCGCGTCGGTTCGGGCGAGCCGACGGGCTGGCCGTCGACGGTCACGCCGCGCAGCGACGTCAGCACGGTGGCGGGCGTGTCGAGCACCGTGCCGTCGAGCGCGACGCGCCCTTCGGCGATCATCCGTTCGATCTCGCGCCGGCTGGCGACGCCCGCGCGGGCTAGCAGTTTCGCGATCCGGTCGCCGGGAGTCTTGCCCGCGGCTGCAGGGGTGCGGGGGTCTTTGGGGTCGGCCATCGTCGCCCCATACGCGCAATTGTGCCGGACGTGAAAAAATTTGCGTCACTTGCCGCCAGATGCGCGTTAACCGAATCGGGCGTGACATGGGGATAACGCCGTCAACCAAGGGGCATAGCGGCATATGTTGTTCGGGCGGAAGAAGCGGCTGATCGAACGGCTGCTGGTGGTCGAGGACGAGCCACTCATCGCCTTCGATACCGAACATATCCTGCGGGAGGCGGGCTACACGATCATCGCGACGGTGGACCGCGTGGCAGAGGCGGTGTCGGTGCTGGAATCGGGCGAGGCGCTCGACCTGGTGCTGGTCGACGTGAACCTAGCGGACGGATCGGGGCTGGACGTCGCGCGCAGTGCCCGTGCCGCCGCGGTGCCGGTGCTGTTCGTCACCGGCCGCTTCCCGCCCGAGGCGGAGGCGCTGGCGACCGGGCGCCTCGTCAAACCCTATCAGCAGCGCGACCTGATCGGATCGATTGAGGCGATCGACGCCGCGCTCGCCGGCAAGCGCCCGCGCAAGCTGCCCACGGGCTTCGCGCTGTTCGCCGTGCCGCCGGGGGAAGCGCCCGCCGCGTAATCCCGCTGGTCGGCGGCGAATAAGCCGTTAGTGTTGCCGCCATGTTGACCGGCAACAATCTCTACTTCCTCATCGTCGCGGCCCTCGCCGCACTCGTCATCGCGATCATGCGCCGTTCGCCGGCGATCCGGGCGCGGCTGACGCCGCTGGCGCCCTATGCGGAACGCGGGCCGATCGCGGTGTTCTTCATGGGCATTTCGTCGGGCCTCGCCTTTACGATGATCGGCGCGACGCTGACGACGCGGCTTAAGCAGGACGGGCTGGACAAGGCGACGATCACCGCCTTCACGCTGGGCTTCCTCGTCTACAATCTGAAGCCGTTATGGGCGTGGATGGTCGACGGGGTCCGGTTGCCGCTGATCGGCGCGCTGGGGCAGCGCGTGTCGTGGATCCTGCTGGCGGGCGTGATGGTGATGGCGGCGGTCACCAATCTGGCGCTGGTCGATCCGGCGGCGAATTTGCAGGCGACGATCATCGCGGTCGTGCTGGTCGGCTTTGCCGGCGCCACCTACGACATCGTCATCGACGCCTATCGCATCGAGACGCTGGAGCCCGAACAGATGGGCGTCGGATCGGGCATGACGCAATATGGCTGGAAGATCGGGTCGGTGCTGGCCGGATCGCTGGCGTTGGTGATCGCGGCACGATCGAACTGGCACGTCGCCTATCTGGCCTGCGTGCTGTTCGCGTTGCCGGCGATGATTGTCGCGCTGACCCGCGGCGAGCCGGCGCGGCGGCGCGAACCGGCGCAGCGGCGCGGGCTTGCCGAGGTGCAAGCGTCGATCGTCGGCCCGTTCCTGGAATTCTTCCGCCGCCATGGCGCGTGGCTGATCCTCGCGTTCATCCTGCTCCACAAGATCGGCGATACGCTGGGGCAGCAGGCGCTGCGGCTGCTGCTCGACGACCTGGGCTTCACCAATGACGAGATCGCGCTGTACGACGTGGTCATCGGCTTCTGGGCGTTCTGGATCGGTCTGGCGCTCGGCGGCGTGCTGTATGCGCGGCTGGGCCTGAAGCGATCGGTGATGCTCAGCCTGATCCTGATGATGGTGTCCAACGCCAGCTTCGCGCTGCTGGCGGCATCGGGGCATTCGAACCTCGGCCTCGCGGGCGCGATGGCGTTCGAGAATATGGCGAGCGGCATCGGCGGCGTCACCGTCGTCGCCTATTTCTCGGCGCTGTGCGACCTGCGCTTCACCGCGTCGCAATATGCGTTGATCTCGGCGGCGGCGAGCATCGTCGGCCGTATCCTGACCGCGACGACGACGGGGCAATTGGTCGACCGGTTCGGCTATGTCGCCTTCTATTGGGGCACGACCTTTGCCGCGCTGCCGGGCGTGCTGCTGTTCTGGTGGATGAGCCGGTCGGGCCTGATCGACCGTTCGATCGGCAGCGCCGGCACGGCGGGCGAGGGCGACGTGCGCGAAGCGCCGAAGGACTGACGCGTCAAAAGGCGTTGCGATGAACCAGCACCCGTAGCGTCATCAGGATGATACGCAGGTCGCGGAACAGCGTCCAGCCGCGCAGATAGGCCAAATCGTGGTCGACGCGGCCATGCAGGTCGTCGGCATGTTCGGTCGCGCCGCGATAGCCGCGGACCTGCGCAAGGCCGGTGATGCCGGGCTTGATCGCGTGCCGCTGCCAATAGCGGGGCTCGACATCCCAGAACAACCGGTCGCCCGCCAGGCTGCCGAGCGCGTGGGGCCGCGGGCCGACGATGCTCATCTCGCCCCGCAACACGTTGAACACCTGCGGCAGCTCGTCGATGCTGGTCGCGCGGATGAAGCGGCCGACGCGGGTGACGCGCGGGTCGCCGCGCTGCGTCGACCGATCGCCCGCCAGATCGGCGCCATCGACGCGCATGCTGCGGAACTTCAGGACGCGGAACAGCCGATTGCCGCGCCCGACGCGTGGCTGGCGGAACAGCACCGGCCCGCGGCTGTCGAGCTTGATCGCCAGCGCGGTGAGGAACAGGATCGGGGAGAGCAGCACCAATGCGCCCCCCGCGACCGACAGGTCGAAGGCGCGCTTGAGCAGGCGGCTGCGCGTATCGAGCGGCCCTAGCGACACGACCGCGCTCGGCATGTCGGCAAGGTGCGAGAGGCGGACGGGCGCCAAGCTCTGCCATTCGGGCAGCAGCACTTCGCCTTGGACGTTGGCACCGCGGAGCAGTCGCGCCCAGGCCTCGCGCCGGTCCGCCGCGCAGGCGACGATGACGCGCTCGGCGTCGGCGGTCCGTTCGCTGAAGGTCGCGAGGATATGGTGGGGCAGCGCGGGTGCCGTGATGTCGATGCCGGTCATGTCGATCGCCGGCAGCCGCGCGATCGATGGATCGTGCAGCGCGGCGGGCTGAATGCCGTCGATGACGACCATCGTGGCGATATGCCAGCCGCCGGTATGCGCTTCGGCGAGTTCGTGCAGGGCCCAGCGGCCCGCCACCATCAGCGCGGCGGCGATCACGACCCCGGCCAGCAGCAGGCGGAACGACACATCGACTTCGGCATGCAAATACGACACCAGCAGCAGCGCCGTTCCCGTCGCGGTCAGCAGCGCCGTCACCGCATCGCGCGTCGTCCGCCGCCAGTTCTGGAAGAACCGGCCGCTGTACGGCTTCCGCTGCAGCACGATGCCGCAATAGATCGGCAGCAGCACCGCGAGATCGTTGACCACCCAGACGTCGAGTGCGTCGTTCAACGTGACCGCGCCGGCCAAGGTGAAGGACGCGAGCAGCGCGGTGAGATCCAGCGTGATCAGCGCCGCATAGATGCCGAGGCGAAATCCGCGCCCGGCTATCGTGCCGCTGGCCGCTTCGGGCCGCACCGAAGCGGCCTGGGTCACTCGGCCGCCGCCGGCAGCTCCGTCCGCGGCGAGGCGGAGGGCAGGCCGGCACCATGCGCGGCGACCGTGTCGGTCATCGCGGCGATCATCATCTCGATATGCCGATCGCGCGCCAGTGTGCCGTTGAAGTGATGGTCGGCGCGGTCGAGCGTGACCATCCGGACAGGCGGATATTGGCGGAGCAGGCGCGCGCCACGGCCGAGCTTCATGCCCATGTCGGCAAGGCCGGGGTCCTCGTCGCTGAAGACGAGGTGGACGTGGGCACCGCGCGCCGACAGCGTCTGGAGCTGTTCGCGAACCTGCGCAGCTTCCGATCCGGGCTTGGGCGGCAGCAGGCTGGTCGCCGCGTGACGCAGGCGGACGGCGCTCCGCTTGGCGAGAACGCGGGCGATACCGGGCAGGTCGGCCTCGCCCTTCAGCATCCGGCGCCATTCGCCCGGATTGCGCATCGCGCGGATATAGCCCTTCAGCGACCGTTTGTTGTCGCGCACCGCGACGCGGATATCGTCGCCATAATGCCAGATGAACTTTTGCAGGTTGAGCACCACGCTACCCACCGCGCGTTCGTCGGCGAGCGTCACCTGCAAGGCGGTGTGCGCGCCCGAACACAGGCCGGCGACGATCGCGCGGGGGAAGCCATGGGCCTCCAGGCAATCGAGGCTGGCGACGCCTTCGGGAATGCGTTCGGGGTCGTAATGCGGGTGGCGCGGATTGTCGCCCGCGGGGCTGTCGCCCATGCCGGTCAGGTCCATTCGCAGCGAGGCGAAGCCCTCTGCCGCCAGCCGGCGGGCGAGGCGCACATAGGCGCGCCCGTTGCCGATGTGATGGGTGCTGCCCTCGTGCATCAACAATGCCGCGACCGGCGCCGCCCGGCGGCTGGCGGGCCGGCACAGCATGCCGAACAGCGCGTCGTCCGGACCGAAGCGTAGCGGCTCTTCGATATAGGTGTCGGTGGCGAGCATTGGGTCGTCACGCAGTGGCGCGATGGGGGCGCCCGCGGGCGTTCCGGCGTGCCGGGCCACCCAATCGGCGACGGCGGCGAAGGTGTCGACCGGCGTCTCGTTGGTCGTGGGATCCTGCATCCAGCCGTCATAGTCGGCGAAGGACAGTTCGGTGGCCGCACCGCCCGCGTCGCGCCAGCGTTGCGCCAGCTTGCCCGAACGCCGGTCCGTCCGCGGCGGCACGAACAGCGCCGTCTCGACGGGCGCCTCTACGGCCGTCAGGTCGATCGCCGCCACTTCGCGCTGGAAGGCGGCAGTCCAGCGGAAGCCGTTGGTGTTGAGCGGCTGATCGCTCTCCAGAGGCGGGACGGGGTCGAGGCCGGAGAGGCTCGCCACCGCCGCCGAGGCACGGGTTTCCCGCAGGAACGCCTGACCTGACAGTACCGGCGCGAGCAGGACGAGGGCGCTGACATCATTCAGCCGCTTCGCCGCCAGCATAGCGATCGCCGCGCCCAATCGCACGCCGGCCAGCATCACGCGATCGACGTGGGCATGGCCGCGGAGCCAGGCCGCCGCCGCTTCGGCATCGGCGATCAGCCCGTCCAGCGTCACTGGCCCGTCGATCGAATCCCCGGTCCCGCCATAATCGAAACGGACCGCCGCGACCCCGCGCGCGGCAAGCGCCTCGCCCAGCGCCATCAGGCCGTAATGTGTACACACCTCTTCCTGCGCGAAGGCGGGGCACAGCACGACACCGACCGGCGCGTGTGCGCCGTCGGCCGGCGCATGCAGCCAGCCGAACCGGCCATCGATATAGATCGGGGTCATCGCCATCGGATGCGCTCAGTCGAGGCCCAGCGTCGCGCGCACGCCCGCGGGCCAGGCGGTAAGGTCGAAGCCGTGATGACGCAGCAACGCCAGCACCAGCCGCTCCATGCCGAACGCGCAACAGGCGGTCTGCGCCGGCGCGCCATCGGGCGTCCGGATGTTCCAGGTATCGCCGAAATAGGTCATGTGATAGTTGAAGCTGAGGCAGGCCGTGGGTCCGGCGCCGTCATTGACCGGCACCAGCAGCTCGAACTTCAGATTCTGCATCCGCTGATTGTCGGCGAGCAATTTGCCCGCACGGCCGAAGAACGGATCGTTGGCGACGTCGACCTCGAACGGCAGCTCCAGCGTGCGGACGAAGTCCTGCCCGCGCTCCATCCAGTCGGCGCGGAAGGCGAGCACCTGTTCGGGCGTGCCGATCCGCACATATTCGCGCATGCGGAACAGCTGCAGGCGTGTCGGCTCCAGCGAGGGTTCGTGGCGGAAGCAGTATGAGGCCACGTCGACCAGATGACCGTCCTCGGCCAGCACGCCGCGTTCGGCGACGATCGGGTAGACCGCGTAACAGGCGGCGGGCGTCAGCACGAGATCGGCGGGTTGCTGGTTCCCCATCCAATCCTCGCCGCGCTCCATCTGACTCATCAGCTTGTGATGCGCGCGGTCGTCCCCGCAGAAGCAATGCACCGTTCCCGCGAAGTGCGGGAAATTCTTCATATAGCCGCTCTTTTCGAACGTCTTCTGCGCCATCGCGGGCGGAAAGCGCATGACTTCGGGCTTGTCCTTCAGCCCCGCCGCGGTGATCGCGCGCTCCAGGCCGTCGAACACCGCCTCGAACGTGCCGCTGCGACCCCACAGGCCGTCGATGCCGGTCGGGAAGACAAGGCCGGCCTCGATCAGGCGGGTGCGGAAACTGGTGGGCATGTCCATGGTTCAGAGCGTTCCCAGTTCAGCGCGCTGTGCGAACAGCATGGCGCCGGTGCCGCTGGCGATGCGGTCGTTGTTGATCATCAGCTGCGCCGACAGGATGTCGCGCAGATGACGGCCGATGCTGAATTCGGTGCCGTTGCGATATCCGGCCATGCCGCAGATGCGCAGCGCCTCCAGCACCACCTCATGGCATTGCGTCGATACGTCGTGCTTCAGCATGTTGAGTACGGTCGCGCGCGCCATCCCTTGCGGCCAGCCCGTCTCTTGCGGATCGGCCACGGCGCGGTCGCTGCCGAGCGCATAGGTGGCGTCAAACCGGTCGATCAGCGTGCGCAGCCGCGCCTGCATGCCGTCGAGCAGGCCGGCGGCGTGCATCAGGCGATGCGCGCCGGGCTGCGTCTGGCCGGGCTGGCGGCGCGCGGCGGTGCGCAGGAAGGTGCGCGCGCGGGTCAGCGCCTCGACCGCGATGCCGGTCCAGACGCCGCCCCACATTAGGTGCGATGCGGGCACCATCGCCTCGGCGGCGATATCGGCGAAGGGTACGGCCATGATCTGCGCGGCCACGCCTTCGGCGCGGAAGGTGAAGCCGACCGTGCTGGTGCCGCGCATGCCCAGCGCGTCCCAGCCGCCCGTCGATTCGAACGAGGCGTCCTCGCGCGGCACGACGACGAGCACCTGATCGGACGGCGGCGCCTCGGCATGGGTGCGCGCGGTCACGAAGAAGACATCGGCGTAATCGCCGTAGGAGACGGTGGGCGCCTGCTTTTCCATCGTGAAGCGGCCATCCTGTATATCGACCGCGCACCGGCTCGACCGCATGTCGCCGCCGATGCCGACTTCCGACGTGATCGAGGCGATCAGCAAATTCTCGGTCGCGATCCGGCGCGCGAAATCGCGCTGCCAGGGTTCGTCCAGCGCATGCATTATCAGGCAGGCAAGCTGGCTGTGGTGCATCGCATAGACCATCGCGGTCGATGCGCAGACGCGGCCCAATCGTTGGCATTGGCCGACGATCTCCGCCATCGTCGCACCGCTGCCACCCAGCGCGACCGGCACCAGCGCGCCGAGTAGCCCTTCCTGCCTTAACGCCGCGACGGCCTCGACGGGAAAACGGCCTTCCCGATCCACCGCGTCGGCATGCGCGGCGGCGACAGCGACGACCCGCTCCATCGCGGCGGCCATCGCACGTCCGGTCGCGGACGGATCATGCAGCATCGGCATCCCCCCGAATGCTCTCGATCGCAGCCGTCAGCGCGGCGATGCTGCTGAAGGTCGCACGCGTGAGCAGCTGGTCCGGAAACACCACGTCGAATTCCTCTTCGATCGCGAGCATCACGCCCACGGTTTTGAACGAGGTGAGACCGGCGGCGAACAGGTCGTCGCGCGGCGACAGCGACGCTGCCGGCTTCAACAGCCCGCCGGCGTCGTCGAGGATGTTGCGCAATTGGTCTTCCACGAAAATATCCTCAGCAAGATGAGATGGATTTAACGCGACTGACGCAGGTCTGCGACCGCTGCACGCAGAAAGCCGATCGTACTGGGCCCATAGCGCTGTAGCATGCGTCGCGGCTCTAGGACGATGCGCCACAGCCATTCCAGGTTGAGGCGCACCATCAGGTCGGGTGGGGGGGCATTCATGCCGAGCAGCAATCGGAACGACTGACCGACGCACAACGCCCATGCCGGCGGCAGCAGCGCGCGATAGCGATAGGCGAACAATTCGCTCTTGGGCGCGCCGACGCACAGGAAGATCAGGGTCGCATCGAAGGTCGAGATCGCATCGGCGAGCGAGCGGCAATAGGCGGCGTCTTTCTCAAAGCCGAACGGCGGCACCAGCGTCTTGACCGCGAAGGCGGGTGCAAAGTCCTTCAGCCAGCATTCGATGCCCTCCGCCGTGGCGCGGCTGTCGACGACGAAGAACCCTCTGTGGCCCGCCAGCGCGGCGGGGTCGGCGAACATCCGCTCGATCACGGCGCGCCCGGCAACGCGGCCC
The DNA here is from genome assembly GCF_049896485.1 of Sphingomonas sp. DC4900. Taxonomy (NCBI): domain Bacteria; kingdom Pseudomonadati; phylum Pseudomonadota; class Alphaproteobacteria; order Sphingomonadales; family Sphingomonadaceae; genus Sphingomonas; species Sphingomonas sp. DC4900. The sequence continues at coordinate 26,619 of NZ_JAFCUK010000003.1, read as the reverse complement.
GGCAGCGAGAGGCCGCGCAGCTTTGCGAAGCGATAGACCGGAAACCCGTCCGCGACGATGATCTGGGCGCTTTGTAGCGCGCGATGGAACTCGTCGTCCTTCCGCGCCAGCGCGATGTGCTGGATGTTGGGCGTGACGAACACTCCCAAGCCTTCGTCGGCGCTGCGCGGCGTCTGCAGCATGTATTGCGCCGCGCCGTTTTCATCGAGATCGCGGATGCGCATGCCCAGAACCGGCTTACGCAGGCGGCGTTCCACTCCCTGATAGGGTTCGCCGTGGTTCGGATCGGTCGTAGTGTCGGACGTCAAGACCACGGACTCCGGAAACGGGCTTGAAAACTCCTTAGGCCACAAAGGCTTAACATTGCGTTTTCCGGCCCCAGCCGCCAAGGAATTTATGACAACATAGCGGGCATTTATCGGCCACGTCGAGCCGGTCGCTCATTGCGGTAACGCTGTCCGGCGGTTCTGCCACATCGCGTAGACGGCACCCAGCGGCGTGAAGCCCAATGTGTCGCGCGCGATCAGGCTGCATCCGATCGCGTTGACCAGCATCGTCGCACTCGTCGCGATCGCCGCGCCCTGCGCGCCCAAAGGCGCCGACAGCAGCACCAGCCCGCCGATCAGGACGAGCGTCGCCAGGCCGTTGACGCGCAGCAGCGCGCGCGCATAGCCGGTCATGCCGAGCAGTTCCGGCGTAGTGGTGGTGAGCGCGGCGGCTAATTGGCCAATGATTAGGACATGAAGCGCGGTGGCGGCGGGCAGGAATTGCTGGCCGAACAGAGCGAGAATCCGGTCCGGGAACACGATGACGGCGAGGATCGGCGGGATCGCGAGCGTCAGCGCCAGGGCGATGGCGCGCGCGGCCTCTTGCCGCAGGCCGGCGAGGTCGCCGATCATATAGAGCCGGGCGAAGCGCGGCGCGACCATCGACGCGACGCCGCTGACGAACATGTAGATCACCAGCACGACCCGCCAGGCGATGGCGTACAGGCCCACCTCATCCGTAGAGGCCATGATGCCGAGGATGAAGGGCGGTGCCGCGCTGATGAGAAGCTGCACCAGTTCCAGGCTGAACAGCGACAGGCCGGTGCCGAGCAGGGGTTCGGGCGGATTGGACGGCCGGCCCGGCGTCACCGCCGGCAGATCGCGCAGCAGCATCACGCCGCCGATCAGCGTCGCGAGCGTCATACTCGCCGCCACGGCTGCCAGCGCATGCGCATCCGACATCGGCAGCGCGAACACCAGGACGCAGAACAGCCCCGGCCACAGCCAGGTATAGACGATCTGGCTCTGCGTGACCCGGTGCAGCCCGGCGAGCGCACCCGCGACGAGATTGGCGAAATTCTGCGGCAGGATGGCCAGCGCGCCGATGACGAACAGCGGTGCCATGTCGGGCTTGCGCATCACATAGGCGGCGAGGGGCCAGGCCGCGAGCAACGCCAGGGCGGTCAGCGTGAGCGACAACAGCAGCACCATGATCGCCGCCCGCCGCATCGCCGCCCGTGCGCCCGCCGCATCCTCCGCGGCGAGCAGCCGTGCCATCTCGCGCGTCAGCGCGCGGTCGATCCCCAGGCGGCCAAGGCCCGATGCGATCATGAGCGCGCCGAACACGATGTAGAAGGCACCGACCTGATCCAGCGACAGGCGCAGCGCGATCATCAGGTGCATGCCGTATCGGCATGGAATGTCGATCAGCCGCGTGCCGACCGTCACCAGCGACCCGCCATAGCGCTGGTGCAGGCGACGCAGCAGCGAGTGATCGGCCGCGCTGCTCATCGACGGCGCCCCCCCGCCCTAGGCAGCTCGCGGGCGTAGAGGGCGATCGCCATGATCGACGTAATCTCCCCAGGGGCGAGGGTCATGGGAAGCATTTCCGATATCAGCAGCGAATAGACGAGATAGTCGCGCAGCGCGGCGAGGAAGGGCGTGTCATGCAGGCGGCGGCCGCTATCCATCAGCAGCACGCCGCGCAAGGGGACGGCCGCGATCAGCAGCGCGCCGATGATGCCATATTCGAAGATGATCCCCATCCAGGTGATGTCACCCAGAAAGAAGAAGTGATTGAAATAGGTCATCAACCCGGCGGGATCGATCGGGCTGATCGTGCCGACGCCAAAAATCCAGCGAAACGGATCGGTGCCAAGAAAACCGATCGCCTTCATCGTCGAGATATAGCGGACGTCGAACGCGAAGGCTTTGTCGGTGCTGAAGATCGACGCCATGAACGGCACCGAAAACAGCGCGGCGAGCGCGAAGGGAATGAGCGCCAGCATCAGCAGCCGCAGGCGCGGGCCCGCCGCGAGAAAGCCGTTGATCGCCGCCATCAGCGTCAGGCCGAGCACGAAGGTGCGCATGCGGACGAGGCCGAACACCATGGCAAAGCCCGCCCCCCAGGCCGCGAACCAGCGCGGTTGCCAGCGCGCGGTGCAGCGGCGCCAGGCGTAGAGGATGCCGATCAGGCCGAAGTACATTGGCATGCGGATGCGATTGCCGCGGGCGTCCGCCGACAGAAGCGGGGAATCGCCCGCCACATAATGTTCGGCATAGGCCGATTGCGGCGCCAGCCGCCAGATCGCGAGCAACAGGACGAAGGTGACGACCGCACAGATCAGGAAGGCGGCGGCGATCTCGCGCAGCGTCGGCCGCAGCCAGCGCAAAAGCCCGAGCAGCGAGAAGATGTAGAGCAGCGGCAACAACTTGAGCTGCGATGCCAGCGCGATGAAGAAGGTCTGCTGGAAGGTGAAGAGCGAGATGAAGGTGGGGACGAGCACCAGCCACAGGATCGTCACGACCATCTGCCGCGACCCTTCCGGCCGGCGCCCGGCGAACAGGATCAGGCACAGCGGCAGCGACAGCAGCGGAAATGCCTTGGACAGGGCCCAGGCGGGCTTGAGCAGCTTCACATAATGGAAGCTCTGCCCGAACAGCGGCAGAGCGCGACGAGAAGCGCGACATAGGCCCAGCGGACGTCGGCCGCCTGCATCCAGCCGCGCAGGCTGCGTCGCGGAAAAGGCAGGGCGCGCGTCGCGGCGGTCATGTCAGCGGCCGAAAACGGCTCCGCCGCCCAGATTGTAGTTCAGGCTGCGGCTGAACGGCAGCAGCTTGTTGATATGCTGGTCGATCCACAGATTGGCCTCGGCGATCGACGAGCGCGGGACGAACACGATATCCTGCGATTGCAGGTCGATGCCGGTCGCGATGCCGTTCTTCGTATAGGCCTTCAGATCGACCTGACGCTGCGCGATCGTGCCGTCGGCATTGCGGTGGATCACCACCACCTTGCGCGTGCGCGCGGTGTCGAGCAGACCACCGGCGCCGATCACCGCCTGCATCGGGTCCATCGTCGCGGTGAGTTTTACCGGGCCGGGCTGGCGGACCTCGCCACCGACATAGACGACGCCGCCATATTGCCGCACCGCCACCGTCGGGCGGGCATCCTCCACCACGCCCTGCCGGCGCAGATCGGCCGAGATGAGCGCCGCGACCTCATCGATCGTGCGGCCGCCGACGGGGACGTTCCCAACGAGTGGAATCGCGATGCGGCCATCGGGACCGACCGGCCCGGCGTGATCCAGTTCGGCGTTGTAGGGGAAGCTGATCGCCAGCTCGTCGCCGGGCGCGATCCGATAGGCGGTGCGATCGATCACCGGGGCAGGGGCGGGAGCGGGGGCGGGGGCTGGCGTCGATGCCATCGTCCTACGCACGGGCGTCCGCCCGACCGGCGCCACCTGCGCCAGCGCGTCCATCGTCGGCGCAACCAGCGCCAGCACCGCCGCCATGGTCGCCAAGCCGTATCTGCCCATCGTCACCGTCCCGTTGCCCGCGCGCCACCCGGCCGTCCCACTGCAAGACACGGGACGGGTCGCTTCCGCTAAGTCGATATAGCGGAAGGCTTAATGGAAAGGTAAGAGGAACCGACCATAAGGCGCACCAGCCCTTTCCAGCAGCCTTGGACAATCCACCAGATGCTTGATTTCACGTCTTCGTCCGAGCAGCAGGAAACGGAGACGCGCCACGGGCAATTCGCACTGCGCGACCTGCTGAACGGCATTTTCTATTATCGCCGACTCGCGCTGATCGTCGCGGGATCGATCATCGGGCTGGGCATCCTCGTCGCGTTGCTGTTGCCGCCGAGCTATAGTGCCGAGGCGCGACTGCTGCCGCTGAGCGCCGGCATCTACGACATGCAGGACGCCGGGCGCGCGCCCTTGCCGGGGCAGGTGCTCGACCCGGGGGCGGTCGCCAATGTCGAACTTCAGATGCTCGACAGCCTGGAACTGCACCGCGACGTGGTGCGCGCGCAGCTCGGCCCCGCCGCCTCGCCGGCGGAGATCAACGCGGCGCTGGAGAAATTCCAGTCGCACCTGCACGTCACCAAGGCGAACGAAGCGAACGTCATTCAGCTGACCTATACGGCGCGCGATCCGCAACAGGCCGCCGATGCGCTGCGCCAGCTGATCCGCCGCTATTTCGAAAGCCGCGCGACGGTGCTGACCTCGGGTCGCGTCGCCTTCCTCGAACAGCAGCGTAACGCGATCAAGCGCCAGCTGGACGAAGCGAGCGCGCGGATCACCGCCTATCAGCAGCAGAACGGCATCGTCGATATCGCCGCGCAGGTGGCGGGTGCGGTCGCGCAGGACGACCTGCTGCGCAAGAGCAAGCTGGAAAGCGATGCGGAGCTGGCCGACGGGCGCCGCAGCCTGTCGAGCCTCAGCAGTCAGGCCAAATCGGTGCCCGCCGATATCCGCCTGTACAATGACAATACCGAGGCGGCGCGGGCGCTAGGCGAGATGCAGGCGCAGCTGCTGGGGCTTCAGGCCAAGCGCGCCGATCTGGCGTCGCGCTTCATGGCGACGTCGCCGCAGGTGACGCAGCTCGACAAGCAGATCGCCGCATTGCAGGCGACGATCACACAGCAGAAATCGTCGCTGGTCATGACGCAGCGCACCGGCCGCAACCAATATTTCGATTCGACCAAGGACAAGTTGATCCAGTCGCGCGCGACGGTGGCCGGCGCGGAGGCGCGCGGCGCCGAACTGGCGGGGCAGCTCGGCCAGTCGCGCGCGCGGCTGGCGCAACTCAATGCGATCAGCGACCGGCTGACGACGATGAAGCTCGACCGCGACGTGCTGGCGGACAGCTTCAAGTCGCTGTCGTCGCAGGTCGAACAGGCGCGCGTGCAGCTCAACCAGACGACCGAGGCGGGTAGCCCCAACGTCCGCGTCATCGAGGCGCCGACGCCCCCGACCAGGCGCACCAACCCACCGCTGCTGCTGATCGCGGGCAGCATCTTCGCCGGCATCCTGATCGCGGGTGCGGCGGTGTTCATCGCTGGCAGCCTGCGCGAAACCTTCCTGACCCCGGTGGAGGTCGAGCGGGCGCTGCACCTGCCCGTGCTCGCCGCCCCGGTCGCCGAACAGGGCGAGGGCGTGGCGCGCGATTACAGTCGGCTGATCGCGGCGGTCGACGCACACCACCAGGGCAGCGGGCGGGCAGTGCTGCTGGTCGCGCCGAGTTCGCGGATGAGCCTGCAAACCGCCGCATTGGGCCTGGGCCGGGCAATGGCGCGCCGCGCCGGGGCGCGCGTGCTGCTCGTCCGCTTCGCCAGCGATGCGCCAGTGCCGGAGACGGCCGCGAGCCTGGAACTCGAACCGTTCGAAGACATGATGACGACGATCATCGGCACTGCGGCCTGTTCGCTGCAACGGCGCGACGTGCGCCTGCTCGCCGAGCTGCGCGAGCGGTTCGACTATATCGTCGTCACCGCGCCGCCGATGGCGGTGGGGTATGAGGGGATCGAGCTGTCGCAGGCGGTCGATGTCGTCGTGCCCGTGGTCGAGGCGGAGGCGACGCGTCGCCCGGTGGCGCGGACGTTGGTGACGCAGCTCCGCGATGCCGGCGCGGTCCTGATCGGCGCGATCCTTCTCGGCCGGCGCTGGCATATCCCGCAGCGCCTGTACCGCCTGCTGATCGAGCGGCGCGCCTAGGCAAAGCAACGCGCGCCGGCCCGTAGCGGCTTGACGACGCACGCCATTCGGGGCGACGCCCTTCGGCAAACGCTGGAGAGGACGCCCGATGCCCGATGCCTTCATCTGTGACGCGATCCGCACGCCGATCGGCAAATTGAACGGCGCGCTCGCGACCGTGCGCGCCGACGACCTCGCCGCGATCCCGTTGCGCGCGCTGATGGAGCGCAATCCGTCGGTCGACTGGGGCGCGGTGGACGATGTGCTGCTCGGCTGCGCCAATCAGGCGGGCGAGGACAATCGCAACGTCGCGCGCATGGCGGTGCTGCTCGCCGGCCTGCCCGATGGCGTGCCGGGCGCGACGGTGAACCGCCTGTGCGGATCGGGGCTGAACGCGGTCGGCAGCCTCGCGCGGGCGATCCGCTGCGGCGATGCGACGTTGGGGATCGCGGGCGGCGTCGAGAGCATGACGCGCGCGCCCTATGTGATGGGCAAGGCGGCCGGCGCCTTTGATCGGGCGCAGCAGATCGAGGATACGACGCTCGGCTGGCGCTTCATCAACCCGGCGATGCACGCGGCCTATGGCGTCGATACGATGCCGCAGACCGCAGAGAATGTCGCCGACCAGTGGCGCGTGGCGCGCGAGGATCAGGACGCCTTTGCCCTCGCCAGCCAGCAGAAGGCGGCGGCGGCGATCGCCAGCGGGCGGCTGGCGGCGGAAATCGTGCCGGTGACGATCCCGCAGCGGAAGGGCGATCCGATCGTCTTCGATACCGACGAGCATCCCCGCGCGACCAGCCTCGACGCGCTGGCGAAGCTGAAGCCCGTCGTGCGGGCGGACGGCACCGTCACCGCGGGCAATGCCTCGGGCCTGAACGATGGCGCCGCGGCGATGCTGGTGGCGAGCGAGGCGGCGGCGACGCAGCACGGCCTGACGCCGCGCGCGCGGGTGCTGGGCATGGCGGCGGCCGGGATCGCACCGCGGATCATGGGCGTCGGCCCGATCGAGGCGGCACGCAAGCTGTGCCGGATCACCGGCATCGCCCTCGACCAGCTCGACGTGATCGAGCTGAACGAGGCCTTTGCCGCACAGGCGATCGCGACGCTGCGCGACCTTGGCATCGCGGCGGACGATCCGCGCGTCAATCGCAACGGCGGGGCGATCGCTTTGGGCCATCCGCTCGGCATGTCGGGCGCGCGGATCGTGATGAGCGCGGTGGAGGAGCTGCACCGCAGCGGCGGCCGCTACGCGATGGCCTTCATGTGCATTGGCGTGGGGCAGGGGATCGCGCTGATGCTGGAGCGCGTCTGACCGACGCGCCCCAGCCGGTGGGTCAGCCGATCGCCATCAGGCTGGCATTGCCACCCGCCGCGGTAGTGTTGATCGAGGTCGACACCTCCTCGACCAGCCAGTCGAGGCGATAGCCCGCGCACGCTGCCTGAGGCAGTACGATCGGGCCGGGCAGATCGGCGAGCGCGGCCAGCGCGGCGGAGACGTGCGTGGCCTCGCCTTCGATCAGCGCGCCCGCGAAGGCCGGCGCACGCCGCCAGTCGTCGGCGATGCGGACGCGAGCGGTGACGCTCTGCGGCAGCACGGCCAGCGCCGTGGCCAGCGATCCTGCATCGCCGACGACCGCGTCGTTCCCGCAGGCGAGCGCGGCGCCGATCTGTTCGATCAGGCCGTCGCGCGTCTGTGGCAGCAGCAGCACGCGTCCGCGCGGATGGAGGGCGTAGAGGTTGCGCTCGCCGACCGGGCCGGCCAGCTCGGTCGCCGCGCCGAGCATCGACGTGGCGATCGCGTCGCGAACGCGCGTGGCGAGCGCGCTCTCGCCCCGATCCTCCAGCCACAGCGCCAGATCGCGCGCCGCAGGATCGGCATGGTCCGATACCACTGCCGGCGGCAGATCCGCGCCCGACACCAGCCGGCCGAGGTACAGCGGCCCGCCCGCCTTGGGCCCCGTGCCCGACAGGCCGCGCCCGCCGAACGGCTGCACGCCCACCACCGCGCCGATGACGTTGCGGTTGATGTAGAGATTGCCCGCCTTCACCCGGCTGGTGACATGCGCGATCGTCTCGTCGAGGCGCGTGTGCAGGCCGAACGTCAGGCCATAGCCGGTGGCGTTGATCCGGTCGATCAGCCGGTCCAGTTCGGCGCGGCGGAAGCGGACGACGTGCAGCACCGGGCCGAACACCTCACGCTCCAGCTCGGCGATGTCGGACAGTTCGACGATCGTCGGCGCGACGAAGGTGCCGTGCGCGGTGTCGCCCGCGAGCGCGAGCTGTTCGACGCGGTGGCCGCCGTCACGCATCTTCGCGATATGCGCGTCGATATTGGCCTTCGCCTCTGCGGTGATGACCGGGCCGATGTCGGTGGCCAGCGCATCGGTGCGGCCGATCGACAGCTCATGCAGCGCGCCCTTGATCATCGCGAGCGTGCGGTCGGCGACCTCCTCTTGCAGGCACAGGATGCGGAGCGCCGAACAGCGCTGGCCCGCGCTGTCGAAGGCGGAGGCGATGACGTCCGCCACCACCTGTTCGGCGAGCGCGGAGGAATCGACGATCATCGCATTCTGCCCGCCGGTTTCGGCGATGAAGGGGATGGGAGACCCATCGGGCAGCAAACGCTTGGCGAGTTCCTTCTGGATCAGCCGCGCGACCTCGGTCGACCCGGTGAACATCACCGCCATCGTCTCGGGCGCCGCGACCAACGCCGCGCCGATCGCGCCATCGCCGGGCACGAAGTGCAGCACGTCGGTCGGCACGCCGGCCGCATGCAGCAGGCCGACGCCCTGCGCGGCGATCAGCGGCGTTTCCTCGGCGGGCTTGGCGAGCACCGCATTGCCCGCGACCAGCGCCGCGGCGACCTGTCCGATGAAGATCGCCAGCGGGAAATTCCACGGGCTGATGCAGGTGACGACCCCCAGCGGGCGATGGCCGGTGCCGAGCGTCGCGCGCGCCTGCTCGGCGTAATAGCGCAGGAAGTCGATCGCCTCGCGCACCTCGGCGATGGCATTGGGCAGCGACTTGCCCGCCTCGCGCACGATCAGCGCCAGCAGCTGCGGCATGCGCGCCTGCATCGCGTCGGCGGCGCGATCCAGCATCGCGGCGCGTTCCGCCGGGGTGGTCGCGGCCCAGCCGGGCGCGGCGGCCTGCGCGGCGCGGGCGGCGGCCTGCGCCTGATCGACCGACACCTCAAGCACCGTACCGACGCGGTCGCGGTGATCGGCGGGGTTCAACACCGCGCGGGCGGTGCCGACGACGCCGGCGTCCCACGGGCCTTCGCCCGCCATCGTCTCGCTGAGCATCGCCAGCGTGGTTTCGTCGCTGAGGTCGAGCCCGGCGGAGTTGCGGCGCGCGCCGTACAGGTCCTGCGGCAGCGCGATCTGCGGGTTCTTCTGCCCCGGCGCGGCCATCGCGCGCACCGCCTCCACGGGGTCCGCGATCAGATCGGCGATCGAGACTTCGGGATCGGCGATGCGATTGACGAAGGACGAGTTCGCGCCATTTTCCAGCAGGCGGCGGACGAGATAGGCGAGCAGCGTCTCATGAGTGCCGACCGGCGCGTAGATGCGGCACGGGCGGTTCAGCTTCTCCGCGCCGACGACTTCGTCGTACAGCGGTTCGCCCATGCCGTGCAGGCACTGGAATTCATAATCGCCGACGGTGAAGTCGGTGCCCGCCAGATGGTAGATGGTGCTGAGCGTCTGCGCATTGTGCGTCGCGAACTGCGGGAACACCGCATCGCGCGCGCCAAGCAGTTTCCGCGCGCAGGCGATATAGGCGACGTCGGTGTGGATCTTGCGCGTGTAGACCGGGAAGTCGGCAAGGCCATCGACCTGCGCCCGCTTGATCTCGGCATCCCAATAGGCGCCCTTGACCAGCCGGACCATAATCCGCCGGTTGGCGCGACGGGCGAGGTCGACGATCCAGTCGATCACGAACGGGCAGCGCTTGCCATAGGCCTGCACCACGAAGCCAAGGCCATCCCAGCCGGCGAGATCGGGATCGGTGGCGAGGCTTTCGAGCAGGTCGAGCGACAGCTCCAGCCGGTCGGCCTCTTCGGCATCGATGTTGAAGCCGATGTCATAGCCCTTGGCCATCACCGCGAGCGCCTTCACGCGCGGCAGCAGCTCGCCCATCACCCGCGCCGCCTGCGCGCGGACGTAGCGGGGGTGGAGCGCCGACAGCTTGATCGAGATGCCAGGCCCATCGAAGATGCCGCGGCCGGCCGACGCCTCGCCGATCGCCCGCACGGCGTTTTCGTAGTCGCGATAATAACGGTCGGCATCCGCTGCCGTGGTCGCCGCTTCGCCCAGCATGTCGTAGCTGTAGCGGAAGCCGCGCGCCTCCAGTGGGCGGGCGCGCTTCAGCGCCTCGGCGATCGTCTCGCCGGTGACGAACTGTTCGCCCATCATGCGCATCGCCATGTCGACGCCGCGGCGGATGACCGGCTCGCCCGCGCGCGCGATCAGCCGGGTGAGCGCGGCGCCCAGCCCGCTGTCGTTGACGCTGCCGGTCAGCTTGCCGGTGACGACGAGGCCCCAGGTCGCCGCATTGACGAACAGCGAGCGGCCATCGCCCACGTGGCTGCGCCAGTCGCCGCCCGCGATCTTGTCGCGGATCAGCGCGTCGCGCGTTGCCGTATCGGGGATGCGCAGCAGCGCCTCGGCAAGGCACATCAGCGCGACGCCCTCCTGGCTGGACAGCGCATATTCCTGCACCAGCCCCTCGACGCCGGTGCCCTTGTGCTTGGCGCGTAGCGCGGTGACGAGCGCCGTCGCCGTCGCGGCGGCGTCGCGGCCGATCGCGTCGGGCAGCGTCGCGGCATCGAGCAGCGGCGCGAGGCACTCTGCCTCCGGCCGGCGATAGGCGGCGGTGATCGCGGCGCGCAGCGGCGTCTGCGGGCGGACGGGCGGCGCGAAATCGGCGAAGGGCGGGCGGGTCATGGGCGAAGGTCCTCTCTGCGATCCGCCCATATCGACTTTCGCGCTGGCGATCCGTCCGAAATGCGCGCAGGATCGCGCCGAACGACCTGAATTTTGCGAGTATCACAGCCCAAATGGACGGCAAACCATCCCAGAACGCGCCGATCGACGCGTTCGACCGGCGCATCATCGAGGCATTGCGCGACGACGGGCGCCTGTCCGTCACCGAGCTTGCCCGCCGGGTCGGCCTGTCGAAGACGCCGTGCCAGGTGCGTCTGCGTCGCTTGATCGATCAGGGCTATATCCTCGGCTTCCGCGCGGTCATCGATCCCGTGCGCCTGGGCCTCGATCACATCGCCTTCACCGAGGTGAAGCTGTCCGACACGCGCGAAGCCGCGCTCGATGCGTTCCGCCGTGCCGTGCTCCGCATTCCGGAGGTGGAGGAATGCCATATGATCGCGAGCAGCTTCGATTATCTGCTGAAGGTCCGCACCCCCGACATTCGCCGCTATCGCGAGGTGCTGGGCGAGCGTATCTCGGCGCTGCCGCATGTCGCCAACACCTCCACCTTCGTCGCGATGGAAACGATCCGCGACGCGGGCGTGTAGCGCTTGCGCGTCGCGATCGGTTGGGTCACGCTGCCGGCATGACCCGCTGGCTCCACCTTCTGTTGCTGACCGCCGCCACGACGGCGTCGGCCGATCCCCGCGCACCCATCCTGTCGCCCGCGCGGATCAAGGCCGATGTGAAGACGCTGAGCGCGGACGATTTTCACGGGCGCGGGCCGACCCAGCCAGGCGAGGTGATCACGCTCGCCTTCCTCGAAAAACGGTTTGCGGCGCTCGGGCTGCGACCGGCGGGGGATGCGGGATATCGCCAGACCGTCCCGCTGCTGCGCTGGACGCGCGAAACCGCGCGGTTCGACCTGTCGCTGGGCGGCAAGACCCAGGCGCTGCGGCCGGGCGTCGAGATCGCGGCATCGTCGCGGATCGTCGGGACGACGACGCTCGATCATGCGGGCGTCGTCTTCGTCGGCTATGGCGTGGTCGAACCGCGGCTCGGCTATGATCCGTATCGCGGCGTCGACGTGCGCGGCAAGGTGGTGGTCGCGCTCGCCGGCGATCCCGATGTCGAGGCGGGGCGCGATCTGGGCTTCGGCGGGCGCGCTTCCAGCCCCGCGGCGCGCACCAAATTGGCCGAGGCGCAGAAGCATGGCGCCGCCGCCTTCTTCCAGATCCACGATACCTTCCCGTCGAGCTACCCTTGGCTGCAGCTCGCCAACAGCGATGCGGTGCCCGGCTATGCGCTGGATACGGGCAGCGTTCCGCCGGCCTTCGGCATTCGCGGCACGTTGCGCAACGACATCGGCGTTGCGCTGCTGCGGCAGGGCGGCCTCGATTACGCTGCCGCCAAGCGCGCGGCGCAGCGGGCGGACTTTCGCGGCATCGCGTTGCAGGGCGTGGCCCTGTCGGCCGATGTCCGCACCAGCCTCGACCGGGCGGTCAGCCACAATATCGTCGGCATCCTGCCGGGCACCGATTCCGCTGCGGGCAGCATCCTGTATGGCGCGCATTGGGATGCCTATGGCGAGAATGCGTTCGATCCGCCCGCCGACCGTATCCGCAACGGTGCGGTGGACAATGGCACGGGCACCGCGACCCTGCTGGAGATCGCGCGCGCCTTCGCGGCCGCGCCGCGCCTGCGCCGCTCGGTCGTATTCGCGCTGTGGACCGCGGAGGAAAAGGGCCTGCTCGGCGCGACTTGGTATGCCGACCACCCCGCGCTGCCGCTGGCGACCACGGCGGCGCAGTTCAATCTCGACCCGCATGTCGTGCTGGGGCGGACGCGCGATCTGGAGCTGATCGGCGTCGGCCGTACGCCGCTGGAGCAGGACCTCGCCCGCGTCGCCGCCGCGCAGGGGCTGCGGATCGTGCCGGAGGAGAATACCGAGGCGGGCTGGTATTACCGCTCCGACCATTATGCCTTCGCGCAAAAGGGCGTGCCGGGCGTCTATTTCCGTGCGGGGCGCGATCTGGTGCGCGGGGGTGCCGCTGCGGGCGAGCGGGAACGGGCGCGCTACAATGCCGAATGCTATCACCAGACCTGCGACGCGTTCAAACCGGGCTGGGACATGACCGGCGCGGCGCAGGAGGGCAGCGTCGCCTATGCGCTGGGCCGCGAGATCGCGGCCGGCGCGACATGGCCGACGTGGAACGCCTCCGAACCGTTCGCTGCCGAACGCGCGAAGAGCGACGCGGCGCGCGGCTGACGCGCCGCCATCGCTATCCGGCTCCGGCCGGCGTCCCTGGTCAGAAGGCGCCGTGGGCCCGGAACGCGAACACGTTGGCCGGCCCGCGATCCCGATTGTAGCCGGGATTGGCGATAAACTGATAATCGACGGTCAGCTCGACCCCCCGTGCAGCGGCGACTTTGTAATAGGCCTCGCCGATCCGTTCGGCACCGGGGTTCGGCAGGCGGCCGTCCCCGACGAGGACACCCAGGCCCCCGGCATCGAGATAGCGTTGATGCGCGCGGCTGATCGCGTTGACGATGACGGCCGCCCCCAGCGTATCGCCGCCCCGTCCCCAACCGGCCCCGCGCAGCGACAGCCCGGCCTGCGCCGTCCGGTCGATGTCGGTGAAGTCATAGGGCTCGACCTGCCCGTCCGCGATGCCGGCGCGGGCGAAGAGGCCGAGCGTGTCGGTGGCCGCCTGTTCGACGTTGACGCCGATGCCCGCCCGCGTGCGGCGGCTGCGCACCAGGCCGGTATCGGCGGCGTCGCCGGTTCGGTTCGCCAGCGCCAGCGCGTCGTCGAAGCGCCCGAACCGGCCGCGGTTGCGAAAGAGCGTGATGCGCACCGCGCCGGGGCGGCCGGCCAGCTGGTGGCGATTCTCCACCTCGGCATCGAGTTGATATTGGCCGAAGCCCGTCTCGAGCGTCTCGCCGTTGGGGACCTTCGACAGGTTGAACGCGCCCAGGCGCAGCGTCCAGGCGGCCCGATACCATTCGGCGGCGATGCCGGTGCTATAGCCCCAGGCGTCGGCGGCATAATCGAAGCTGCCCGTGTCGACCGCCGACCAGTTGAGGAAGTCGGCACGCGGATCGTGGGCGTAGCTGTTGGTGTCGAACACGTCGCCGACGCCGAACTTGCCGATGGTCAGCACCAGACGATCGGCGGTGCGCGATCCGGCGAGCTGGTTGGCGACGCCCGCCACCGCCTCGCGCGCGCCGCCCAGGTCGATGGTCTGGCGCAGGAACAGCCGTTGCAGGCGCGTGTAGGGCGCGGAGCGGCCGACCTTATAGGCTTCCGCGCTGGGGAAGCCGGCGACGCCCAAGGTGTTGGACAGGCCGAAGCCCTGATCGATCTCGGGGTTCACCCACAGCTCGCCGCCCGCCCAGGGCCGCACGCCGGCATAGAGCGTGACGTCGACGGTTTCCTTCGCCTGACGCGGCGTCAGGCTGTTGGCGCCCGCATAGGGCGAGGCGAAGCCGGGCGTGGCTTGCAGGACGACGGTCGCCTGGCCGTGGACCGCGTATCGCTGATCGTCCGGCATGGCGTCGGGCGCGATCGGCGTGGCGGGCGCGGTGACGGCCGGCGCGCGATCCTGGACGGTCTGCGCTGCAGCGGGCGCGTGCGGGATGAGGCCGGCGAGCGCGCAGGCGCTCGCCAGTGGGAAAAGCCGGGTCATGATAAGTCCCCTTGGACGGTGCCGGTTACAGCTGATGTGTCAGCGCGAGGTGGATGATGCGCACCAGCACGAAGCCGCCGGCGACGACGAGATAGAGCCGCAGGATGCCGAGCCAGGCCTTCTCGCCGCGCGCCAGCTTGGCGGGCGCGAGGGTATCGAGCGGCGGCATTCGCCAGTCCGCGCGGCCGCGACGGTCGATCGCCTCCGCCGTCCCGCCGGTCAGCAGGCGCAGGCCGACCCAGCCGATCAGCGCCAGCGCCGATCCCCCGCCCAAAATCCACAGCATCGCCGCCGCGCCGATCGTCGGGAACAGCACCGAGGCGGTCAGGATGACCGACAGCAGGACGAGCACGGCGATCACCGCGCCGGTGAACAGGTTCAGCCAGCGCCCGTTGCGCCATGGCCCCAGCACCGCCGTGTCGTTGCACAGCAGCAGCAGGAACACGGTCGCGCTGGGCAGCAGGACGCCCGCGAGCGATTGCACCGCATTGGTAAGCAGACCCAGCGGTGTGCCCGGGATCAGCACCAGCGCCGCCGCAACCCCGATCAACCCGGCGAAGACGAGGTAGAAGGGGATCGAGTCCTTCGGCGAGCGGTGCAGCGAATGCCGGATGCCGAACGTGTCGCCGATGGCATAGGCTGTGCTGAGCGACACCGCCGCCGCGCCGATGATCGAGGCATCGATCAGCGCGATGGCGAACAGGATGCCCATCAGCCGACCGGCATGCGCCTCGATCCCGTGGGCGATTGCGCCGGCATCGGTGAAGTGGCCCACGCCCGCGGTGCCGGCGAACGCGGCGGCGGTGAACGCCATCATCGCGACCGCGCCGACGATCACCACGGCGATGCCAACCCACAGATCGATCCGGCTATAGGCCATGAAGCGCGGTCCGATCCGCTTGTCGATCAGATAGCTTTGCTGGAAGAACAGCTGCCAGGGCGCGACGGTGGTGCCGACGATCGCGATGATCAGGAGCATGACGTCGGCAAGCTGCCCGCCCGCGGGCATGTGCGGCTTCACCATGTCGCGCGCGATCTGCCCGACCGGCGGGTGGATCGCGACGGCGATCGGGACGAGCAACAGCGATCCGAACACCAGCACCATCATGAAGCGTTCGAACCGGCGGAAGCTGCCCGTGCTGGCGGCGGCGACGATCAGGATCGACGCGATCGCCACGCCGGCAAGCCGCGGCACGCCGAGATAGTCGAGGCCCAGCGCGATGCCGATGAATTCGGTGACGATCGTCAAAGCATTGAGCAGGAACAGGTCGATGACGCTGAACGCCCCCCAGAACCGGCCGAAGCGCTGGAAGATCAGCCGGGCATGGCCGACCCCGGTCACCGCGCCGAGGCGCAGCACCATTTCCTGGTTCACATAGATGACGGGGACGAGCAGCAGCAACGTCCACAAAAGGCTGGTGCCGTAATTCTGGCCGGCTTCGGTATAGGTGCCGAACGCGCCGGCATCATTGTCGCCAACCATGACGATCAGGCCGGGGCCGACGATCGCGGCCAGCGTCAGCAGACGGCGCCGCCAGCCACGGCGCGCGCCGGTGTCGGTTTCGGCGATGGTGCCGAACGCACCGATGATGTCGCCCGTATGGGCGCTGTCGAGATGAGCGGTGGCGCCCGGCGGGCGCGCACCGCCGGGGCCGGTCAGGGCCAAGGCATGCAAGGTCATGGCACGAACTCCGCGTGCGGGTAATCTTTCAGGGGTGCGGCAGATCAGGCGGCGCGGAACGCCGCCACGCGTCGGCGCGGGTCATCTTCCGTCGCGTGCAGGGGGCGGGACGCGGCGAGGCGGGTGCGTCGGCTGAAGGCTTCGACGCGGGTGGTGTCCACGTGCCGTTCGACACGCGCGAGATAGATGGTCATGGGCGACCTCCTTGGTTCCGGTGGCTGTCCGGTCCAGGAGATCGCGGCACCGCGTCAGGCGGTAGGCACGAACTCCGCGACCGGGTCACGTCCGGCGATGCCGATCAGCGGAGCAAAGCTCCTACTGTCGCCCTCGCTGGACATGGGGGTAGATCGAGGTTTCATTGCTGTCCTTCTTCGGCGCGCCGACGCGCGCCGTGGAATCGAGTCGCGACCGCCGCGACCGATGGCGCCAGATACGCCTCCGGGGCATAGGATCAACCCCTCTTTCGCCCCGTCGCGACGCAGGGGCGGGGCGGGGTGGCGAGGCGGGAGAGGCGGGCGGGAGAGGCGGGGCGATATGGGATGCCGCTCCGCCGATCCGGTGACGGACGGCATGCGACAGAGATGTCGCGACGACCCGGGAATCGTCGCGTGTCCGGCTCGTGCGCCGATCCAGCTTTACGGGATCAGCCGGTCGGCGCGCAGGCGTTCGAACAAGGCGAAGAAGGCATCGTCGGTCGGCTGATATCCGGTGAACCCCAGCCGGCGGCTTTTGCTCATGTCGGTGACCACCTCGATCGGCCGGCCGAGGTCGGCATCGGTGTGCCAGGGGGATGCGAGACGGTTGAGGTCCGGCTCGGCCAGCCCCTCGCGCGTCGCGATTGCACGCCACAGCGCGGCATCGTCCGCCATCTGTTGTTCCAGCGGCCGCACGATGCCATCGAACGGCGCCGCCGCGATGCCGAACCAGTCGGCGATGCGGTGCCACATCCACTGCCAGCGAAAGACGTCGCCGTTGACGACGTTGAACGCCTCGTCGTGCGCCGCATCGGTGTCCGCCGCCCAAATGAGGTGGCCGGCGAGCTGCCGCGCATCTGTCATGTCGGTCAGGCCCGACCACTGCGCCGCCGATCCGGGAAACGTGAACGGCCGCCCCGTCTCGCGGCACAGCGTCGCATAGACCGCGAGCGTCGTGCCCATGTTCATAGCATTGCCGACGGCGAGACCGATCACGGTATGCGGGCGATGGACGCTCCAGGTGAAGCCGTCGCGCGCGGCGGCGGCGAACACCTCGTCCTCCTGTGCGTAGTAGAAATTCTCGACGTCGAGCCGTCCCTGCTCCTCGCGGAACGGCGTTTGCGGCAGCGTGCCCTGTCCATAGGCCTCGAACGGCCCGAGATAATGTTTCAGGCCGGTGACCAGCGCGACATGGCGGGGGCCCGTCGGCTTGGCGAGGCCGTCGAGAAGATTGCGCACCATGGCCGCGTTGACGCGGATGTTCTCGGCCTCGCTGTCCTGCCGCAGCCACGTCGTGATGAAGACGGCGTCGGGGGCGATGCCGCGCAGCGCCGCGGTCGTGGCGCGCGCGTCCAGCAGGTCTGCGGCGACCGGCTGTACGCCCGGCTGGCGGGACGGACGACGGGCGAGGCCATGGACCGTCCAGCCCTGCTCGACCAACAATGCCGCCGTCGCGCTGCCGACGATCCCGCTCGCGCCAACCACCAATGCCGTCTTCGCCATAGCTATCTCCTTGATAGGCGGAAGCTAGGCACGGCCCCGACGGGCTTCTAGACGGCACCATTCGCGTACCCAGGCACCAGGAGGTAACCACCATGCAGCCGGGAACGCCCGATGAGGAATGGCGCGAGGATTGCGCGCCGCGCCGCGTGCTGGAGTTGTTTGCGACCAAGTGGACCAGCATGGTGCTCCACACGCTGTCGGCCCGTCATGGCGGCGCCGCGCGCACCGGTGTGCTGCACCGAAGCCTGCCGGGCATATCGAAGAAGATGCTGACCCAGACGCTGCGCGATCTGGAGGCGAGCGGATTGCTGAGCCGGCACGTGCAGAGCGCCATACCACCCGCCGTCGAATATCGCCTGACCGACTTGGGCCGGCGCTTCGTGGAGCCCGTCGAACTGCTCTACGCCTGGGGGCGGGACAATGCGGACGCGCTGGACGCGCTGCATCCCCGTGCGACGTCGCGCCGGGCGTGACCGATCCGACGACCGGCTTTCAGGGAGGGAACGGTCGGCGCGAACGCGACGAGTCGCGCACGAAGACAGTGGTGTCGCCCGGTCATGTCCCGTACACTTGCGAAAACGTACCCGACCACGGGTGTTTAGGATTGAGGTGTACCGTGGACAAATGCAGCATGCAAAAGGCGTTCGATCACCTCGAGGCCGCGATGACCATTTTGGATGCGGAGGGGCAAACCGCTGCGGCGGCGCAGCTCGATCACGTGATGCAGATGGTTCAGGCCACCATCACCGCAGCGTCGGGCGCATCGTAAACGGTCGCGAGCATCGCTTCGACCCGCTGCAACCCCGATTGGGTCAATAACAGGTCGATCGTCGGGTCTCCGTCCCGTTCGATGATGCCGCGTTGCTGCAGCACCGCGACCCAGCGCTGCGTGGTCGAGCGGGCGATGCCGGCATAGGCGGCGATCTGGCTGATGCCGATGCTGCGCCCTTCCGCTTCCGGCAGATAGACGCCTATCAGGATCGATCCGATCGGGTCCGTGCTCAGATCGGGTCCGAACAGCCTGACGCGCGTCTCATGGACATGGCGGATGCTGAGGGCGGTAGCCCATAGCCGGGCCGGCGGCAATTGCCGCCCGTTATCCCGCCAGAACAAGGTGGCGATCAGGCGATCGGGGTCGGAGAAGCGCGTGACGAGCAGATTGGCCGCGATCGACGTGCCATCCGGGCGCAGATAGCGCTTCTGAAACCGGAGCGGCGCGGCGCCGTCCTCCAGCATCGCAAGCATATCGACGCTGCGCTGCAAATCGCGCGGGTCGGTAATGTCGCGAAACGAGGCGCCGATGACATCGCTCTCCCCGCGCTTGAGCAGATCAAGAAAGGCCTGGTCGGCCTGAAGGATGATCCCCTCCAGTGAAGACACGCAATGTGCAGCTGGCATTTGTCTCACCGTTAGACCCGTATCGGCAGTATACATCACTCGAATTAACCCGCAAGTCGGTTATGGGCTGATCGACAATTGCAAGCAAACGGCAAAACCTCTTCGTCATGTAATGAAATATAGTCTGAACTGGATGTATATTGGCGGAGAGCCGCGATGGGATGGGCGATTGCTATCCTGCAACCGCCCCCTGCCTTCCGCTCATGGCGCGATGTAGTCGATGCTTGGCGCCGATACGCCGCTATTGGAGCCGAAGCGGAGAGATTACATTCGGGTGGGTGCCGCCGGATGTTGCTGGCCCCGTCATGCGTGGGTTTCCAAAAAAAAGACGCTGCCAAAGGGCCGCGGGATGGCTAGACCCGGTCCGTGACCATCGCTGCCGTCCACGATCCCCGCTTACCGTTCCCGGCATCGGGGGGCGATTGCGCGGCGACGTTGCGGGCGATCGACTGGATCGCGCATCCGCTCGGCGATCCGCTCGGCTGGCCGGCCCCCTTGAAGACCGCCGTACAGATCGTGTTGTCCTCCGCCTTCCCGATGATGGTGCATTGGGGGGCGGAGCTGTTCACCTTCTACAACGATGCCTATGCGCGCAGCCTCGGCCGCAAGCACCCTGGGATGCTGGGGCAGCCGGCGCGCGCATGGTGGTCGGAGATGTGGGACCAGCTGACCCCGATCTTCGATCGCGTGCTGGCGGGCGAAACGGTGTTCATCGAAAACGGCCGCTACACGCCGGACCGCGACGGCGTTTCGAAGGAAGCCTTCTTCACGCACTCGCACAGCCCGCTTTGGGATGCGGATGGCCGGGTTGCGGGCATCTTCCTCGTCGTCACTGAAACCACCTCGGAAGTCGTGGCCCGGCGGGACCGTGACGCGGCCACGGAGCAGCAGATGCTGCTCAACGAGGAACTGGCGCATCGGATCAAGAATACGATGAGCGTCGTGCAGGCGATCGCGCATCAGACGCTCGACAAGGTCGAGGATCAGGAGGCCGTCACCGCCTTCGGCAAGCGGCTGTCCGCGCTGGCGGCGGCAAACGACGTGCTGACGCGCGACCAATGGTCCACGGCCAAATTGGGCGACGTCGCGATCGGCGCGCTGGCGACCTTTGGCGAGGATCGGTTCGTGCTGTCCGGCCCCGACGTGATCATCGGGCCCAGGGCGACGCTGTCGCTGTCGCTGATGCTGCACGAACTGGCGACGAACGCCGCCAAATATGGCGCGCTGACGGCGCCGGCGGGCCGGGTGGCGGTGGATTGGGTGGTGCGGCGTGAGGGCGACACGGACATTCTTGACCTGTGCTGGACGGAGCGGGGCGGGCCGCCGGCGACGCAGCCGACGCGCAAGGGATTCGGATCGCGGCTGATCCGCATGGGTCTAACCGGCTCCGGCGGCGTTGAACTCCGGTACGAGGCGCAGGGCCTGACGGTCACTGCGACGGCCCCGCTCTATCAGGTTCAAGAGGCGTAGCGCGTCAGCACACGACATGGGACAGTCCGAACCCCTTACCCGTTGGCCCGTCCTTGTGGTCGAAGACGAACCGATCCTGCGGATGGACGCGATCGGCATGGTCGAGAAGGCGGGGTTCGAAGCCGTCGAGGCGATGAGCAGCGCCGATGCGATCCGGCTGCTGGAAGAGCGGCTGGACATCCGTCTGGTGTATATGGACCTCGACATGCCGCGCAGCCGCAAGGGCATCGAGATCGCGGCGGCGATCCGTAAGCGCTGGCCACCGATCGAAATCATCCTCACCGCCGCCTATTTCACGCGAGACAGCGTCCTCCTCCCCGAAAGAACCGAATTCTATCCCAAACCCATAAACCGCGACGAAATCGTCGACGCTATGAGGCGGCTGGTAAACCGCTCAGCTGCTTGAGTTTTTTGCAGTTCTACAACGCTTGGATTGAACTGGAGGACGTTGCCGCGTCGGTCAATGCCCAATGCGTCAGATGATGGTGAAGCGCGGCTCCTTCACATCGCGGTGACGGCACCCACCGCTGTAATCGTGGCGCGACGTCGTGCCATCTGCTGTTGCTCGGACAGCGGTTTGCCGAGGGCAGTCTTCCCGTCTGACCGTTCCGGCATCCGATCGCCGAGGAAGCCGATTACGACCAGGGCAGCCAGCACGACCGCCGCTACCGCTCCAAGAACGGCATACATGGGTTTCCCTGTCTTCATGCGTTCGATGTGTCCTGCGATTCGACTGCGCCACCAAACCACCAAACGGACAAAACGAGCCTTTAGGGGAGGGATCCAGACCTAGTGGGGGCGGCGAGTGCGGCCGTCCGCTGGCCGGGGCGCACTGTCCGGTCGGGGGAACCATATACCACGCTGGAGCGGTTGCGCCTGACTTTCCCCGATCAGGAGTTTCGCATGAGCATCGCTTCGGCACTCGGCTTTGGTGGCCGCAAGGTCCGCTACGCTATCGTTGGCCTGGGCGACATTGCGCAGGAGGCGTTGATGCCGGGTGTATCGCATACCGGTAATTCGACGATCACTGCTCTGGTCTCGGGCGACCCGGAGAAACTGACGAAGCTCGGCAAGCGATATGGCGTCAAGCATTTGTACGGGTACGAACAATTTCCGGCCTTGCTGGCATCGGGCGAGATCGATGCCATCTATCTGGCGACGCCGAACTGGCGGCATGCCGAATTCGCGGTGCCGGCACTGGAAGCGGGTATCCATGTCCTCAGCGAAAAGCCGCTCGACGTGTCGTCGGCCAAGGCGCGCGAGATCATGGCGGTGGCGGTCAAGGGGAACGCGAAACTGATGACCGCCTATCGCCTGCATTTCGAACCGGCGACGCTGGATGCCATTCGACGCATTCGTGCGGGCGAATTGGGTGACCTGATCGCCTTCACCGCCTGCTTCACGCAGATGGTCGATCCGGCCAATCATCGCGCGAAGAACGGGATCGAGGCGGGGCCGCTGTTCGACATGGCGCCCTATCCGATCAACGCGATCCGCTATCTGTTCGAGGCGGAGCCGCTGGAGGTCATCTCGGCGGTCGCGACGCGCCACCCGGAATCGGGCTTTGGTGATCTGGACGATACCTTCGCGGTGACGTTGCGCATGCCGGGTAGCCGCCTGGCCCAGTTCACGGTCAGCTATTATGCGAACCAGGTCGACAGTCTGACGATCGCGGGCACGAAGGGATCGATCCAGATGGATCCCGCCTTTGGCTTCGGTCAGGGCCTCGCGCACCGGCGACGCATCGGGGACAAGGAAAGCCACGAGACGTTCAAGGCGACGGACCAGTTCGGCGGCGAGCTGAGATATTTCTCCGACTGCATCCTCGACGATCGGAGCCCGGAGCCGGACGGCGAGGAGGGGTTGGCCGACCTGCTGATCATCGAGGCGATCGTGAAGGCGCTGGACACCGGCCAGTCTGTGAAGGTGCCGCATATCGGCCGCACGCGCCGGATCGATCCGGACGCGCAGGAGCAGACGCTGCGGGCGGTATCGGTGCCCGATCCCGTCAACGCCGCATCGCCGACCGGCGAATGATCGTCCGGTCGCGGCCGCAGGCAAGGACCTGAGGCCGCGACCGGTAATCGGCAAGCATCATTTCGACTGTTTCTGGAACCGAATGCTTGCCGCGCGACTTCAATATAAGTTGCTGATCTACATGAAAGTCGACGCGCGTGGCCCGTTTGTTTTTCCTCCACGCGCTGGGTGCGAGCGCGCGCGAATGGGATGGCGTCATCGCCGCCCTTGGCGAACACTATGAGTGTATTCCGCTCAACCTGCCGGGCTTTGGTGGCAGTGCGGACAGCGAGTGCGATGTCGCGGGGCTGATCGACTGGTTCGGCGGCGAAGTGGCCCGACATCAGCCGCAGTCCTGGGCGGTGGTCGGCCACAGCATGGGCGGCAAGATCGCCACCTTGGCCGCGGCGCGTGCCCGAGATGGCGATGCGCGCTTCACCGGTCTCGCCGCTGTGGTTCTGCTGGCGGCGTCCCCGCCCGCGCCGGAGCCGATGGACGAGGATCGACGCAAACTGATGCTCGACTGGTTTGCCGATGGCGCGATCGATGCGGGCGAGGCTGCGCAATTCGTGGACGACAACACCGCTGCACGGTTGCCCGAACCACTCCGCGAACGGGCCATCGCCGATGTCCGCTGTTCCGGGCGCAAGGCTTGGACGGGCTGGCTGGAACGCGGCAGCCGCGAGGACTGGCGGGAGGCCGCGGGTCAGATTGCGGTGCCCGCGTTGATCATGGCAGGCGGGGAAGACGGCGATCTGGGGGAGGATGCGCAGCGCCGCCTTAATCTGCCGCATTATCCCGCCGGTCGCATTAGGGTGATCGAGGGGGCGGCCCATCTGCTGCCCTATGAACAGCCCGATGCGGTTGCCGAGGCGATTGCGGACCACGTGTCCGCGGCCTTTGCCCACGCATTGCCGCCGGCGATGATCGCGCTGCTGGCGTCCGATCGCGTCAGTACCCGCACGCGCGCGGTCTTGACGGCGCGTCACGCGGTGCCGGGCCCGATCACGCTGCTGTCGGAACGGCAGGCGGCGACGTTGGCGGCGTTGATCAAGGCCGTCTTGCCGGGGGCGGGCGATCCGGCAGAGCTCGCCCGGCGGATCGATGCAATGCTGGCGGCGGGGCAGGGTGACGGCTGGCGCTGTGCGGAGCTGCCCGCGGATGCCACGTGCTGGCCTGCGGCGCTCGACACGCTCGACGTGATGGGGGGCGGATTTGCGGATGCCGACCCCGCGGCGCGTGAGCACTGCTTGCGGAGCTTGGTCGCGGGCGAGGCGGCCGAAACCGGCGGAACGCTGTCACGCCATCAGATGCAATTGTGGTTCGCGGAGGCGCGCAGCGAGATCGCACGTCAATGGATGGCGCTGCCTCAAACGATGGCGCGCATCGGTTACGACGGATTTGCGATCGGCGGCGATGGCGCGCGTAAGCAGGGCTATGTCCGCACCGCCGCGGATACGATCGAACCCTGGCAACAGCTCGAGGGCACGCGCGCGTGAGTGCTGCCCTCGGGACCGGCAATGATCCGGTCGACGTCGTGGTCATCGGCAGCGGAGCCGGCGGAGCGCCGCTGGCGGCCCGGCTGGCACAGGCGGGCGTCTCGGTCGTCGTGCTGGAAGCGGGGCGTGCCTTTCGTCCGGACGAGCATGTCGCCGACGAGCTGGCGGCTGACATCTACTGGATGGAGGAACGGCTGAGCGGCGGTGCCGACGCCACCGCGTTCGGCGCCAACAACAGCGGCATGGGCGTCGGCGGATCGACGCTGCATTGGGGCGCCTTCTGCCCGCGTCCCGATGCGCGGGACCTTCGGCTGCGATCGCTGAGTGGCCACGGCGAGGACTGGCCGATCGCGCATGCCGAGCTGACCCATTATATCGAGGCGGTCGAGCGGTGCATCGGCGTGTCCGGCCCGGCGACTTATCCCTGGGACCCGGCGCGGCGGTATGAATTGCCGCCCGTGCTGCGCAACGCGTCCGCCGACGCGATGGCGCGTGGCTGTGCGGCGCTGGGCATTGTGGCGACCGATGCGCCGGCTGCGCTCGTGTCGCAGGACCGCGCCCAGCCGCACTGGGGCATCCGGCAAGCGTGCATCAATTGCGGCACCTGCCACCAGGGTTGCCGCGTCGCCGCCAAGGCCAGCGCGGATACGAGCTGGCTGCCGCTCGCCGTGGCGCATGGTGCCGAAGTGCGAGCGGAATGCCGGGTGATCGATCTGGAGCGCGACGGCCGCGGCCGCGTGACGGCGGTCGTCTACGATCGCCGTGGACAGCGCCTCCGTCAGCGCTGCGACGCCGTGTTCCTGTGCGCGGGCGGCGTGGAAACGCCGCGGCTGCTGCTGAACCTCGGCCTCGCCAATTCCAGCGGGCAGGTCGGGCGCAATTTCATGGCGCATGTCGCGACGCAGGTGTGGGGTCGGTTCGACGCGGATATGCGGATGAACCGCGGCTATCCTTCGTCGCTGATCAGCGAGGATATGATGCGCCCCGCGGACCTCGATGCCGCGGGTGGGTATCTGATGCAGAGCCTGGGCGTGCTGCCCGTGACGGTGGCGACCAATCTGGCGCGCGGGGCCGGCCTGTGGGGGCAGGCGCTGGTCGATCTGCTCGACGATTACAACCGGCTGGGCGGCATCGGCATCAACGGCGAATGCCTGCCGTCCGACGTCAATTGTCTGACGCTGTCGGATGAGACCGATGCTTATGGCCTGCGCAAGGCGCGGATCGATTTCAGCTATGGCGAGAACGAACGTGCGATCGATGCCCATGCGCGCGCGACGATGACCGCGATCTGGGAAGCGGCAGGGGCCCGCGACATTCTGGCGGTGGATCGCTCCGCGCATACGATCGGCACGTGCCGGATGGGCGTCAGCGGAGACCGTGCGGTGGTCGATCCCGATGGCCGCAGCTTCGATATCGCGAACCTGTTCATCTGCGACAATTCTGTGTTCCCGAGCGCGCTCGCCGCCAATCCGGCGCTGACGATCATGGCGCTGTCGCTGCGCACGGCCGACCGTTTCCTCGCCAACCGACGTTAAGGAGAAGACCATGGATCTTGGTATCACAGGACGGATCGCACTGATCAGCGGCGCGGATTCGGGGATGGGCAAGGAAACCGCGCGGCTGCTGCTGGAAGCGGGCGTACGCGTCGCGGTCACCGACAAGCCGGGCGGCACGCTGGACGATGCAGTGCGCGAGCTGTCCCCGCTCGGCGAGATCGTAGCGGTGACGGGCGACGTGACCAAGGTGGACGAGGTGACGGCGATCTGGCGCCAGGTGCGCGAAAAACTCGGCGATCCCGATATCTACGTCAACGCCGCGGGCGTCACCGGTGCGACCGGGGATTTCCTGGAGGTGGACGACGCGGGCTGGCTGGAGACGCTGGACATCAACCTGATGGGTGCGGTGCGCATGTGCCGTGAGGCGATCCCGGCGATGCGCACGAAGGGTTGGGGCCGCATCGTGCTGTTCGCATCGGAGGACGCGGTGCAGCCCTATATCGACGAGCTCGCCTATTGCGCGTCCAAGGCCGGGATTCTCAGCCTCGCGAAGGGGCTGTCCAAGGCCTATGGCTGCGACAACGTGCTGGTGAACACCGTGTCGCCCGCCTTCATCGCGACGCCGATGACCGACAAGATGATGCGCAAGCGCGCCGAGGAATGTGGATCGGCGTGGAAAAGGGACCCCGTTAGCGGGGTGATCGGCGTCGAAAAGGGACCCCTCATCCTGGTGTTCTAGGCTGTTCGCTTGGCGGTGTGTCAGGCGGCGAGATCGGGATG